>NZ_CP098604.1:4907705-5214437 GCF_024499015.1 Xanthomonas hortorum pv. pelargonii
GCCGCAGGCCAGGGCGCGAGGCTTGCACTACAGCACCCAGGTTGCTGCCGACGTTCCCGATTTGCTTAAGGGTGACACTGGCCATCTGCGGCAGGTACTGCTCAACATCGTGGGCAATGCCGTCAAATTCACCGAGCAAGGCCATGTGCTGCTGCGGATCACGCGAGTGTCCGCCGGCAGCGCACTGCGACTGCGGTTCGATGTGGAAGACACCGGCATCGGGGTGCCGCTGGATATGCGCTCGCGGCTGTTCGACGCGTTCGAGCAGGCCGACGTTGGCCTGTCGCGGCGTTATGAGGGGACCGGGCTTGGCACCACCATCGCCAAGGGGTTGGTGGAGGCAATGGGCGGCAGCATCGGGTTCAAGGAGAACCAGCCCAGCGGTAGCGTGTTTTGGTTCGAACTGCCGATGGCGATCGGCGCACCTGTGCAGGCGGCACCCGCACAGGTGTCTGGCGGCGCACTCGTGGGAACGCAAGACGAACTGGAAGCCTCCAACGTCATCGCGTTCTCCAATCCGTTTCTGCGTCATCGCGCGCGCGTGCGCAGCATGCGCATGCTGGTGGCCGACGACCACGAAGCAAACCGCATGGTGTTGCAGCGGTTGCTGGAAAAGGCCGGGCACAAGGTGAGGTGCGTCAACGGCGCCGAGCAGGTACTGGACGCAATGGCTGAAAAAGATTTCGATGCGGTCATCGTCGATCTGCATATGCCGGGCATGAGCGGTCTGGACATGCTCAAGCAATTACGGGTAATGCAGGCCAGCGGAATGCGTTACACCCCGGTTGTGGTATTGAGTGCCGATGTCACACCCGATGCGATTCGTACATGCGAACAAGCCGGCGCGCGTGCGTTCTTGGCCAAGCCGGTTGTTGCAGCGAAGTTGCTGGATACCTTGGCCGATCTGGCTGTCAGTACGCGGCCCTTGGTCACGCCGACAACAAGTGTGCAGATCCCGGACATGTTCGATGGTGTGCTCGATGCCAGTGTGCTGGACGAGCTGGCTGCACTGGGTATGGGAGATGAGTTCGAACACCAGTTCGTGCGTCAGTGCCTGGAAGATGCGCAGAACTGCGTCGGTGCGATCGAGCGTGATGGAACCCGTTCGGATTGGGAGCAGTTGCGTGAGAGCGCGCATGCATTGCGTGGCGTTGCCAGCAACCTGGGTCTGGCGCAGGTTGCCGGTAGCGGGGGCGAATTGATGCGCATGGCCGACTGGCAATTGCAGGCAGAGTGGCGGCAGCGGCTGTCTGCGTTGCGCGGCCAATTGCAGGCCGGAAAGGACGCACTCGACGCACGCGTGAAGCGCGCCAAGGACGAAGAGTGCTCCCCCCGTAATAGCGAATAGGGCGGCCGGCGCATCAGCCGGCATCGAGTCCCGAGCGGCGCGACTGCGCTCGTACCAGCCGGTCCATCGTGCGCAGCGATTTTTCGCCCAACTGCATCGCTGTATCTACCCAGATCTCGGTGATGCGCATCATCTCTTCCAGCGGTACGGCGGTGGTCATTTCGCGTACCTGCTGCATCGCTGCCCATGCGTGCGGCGTACGCTTGCTCTCACGGATCACCTGTTCCACTGCAGCCACACCCTGGCCGCGTGGGACCACGCGATCAATCAGCCCCATGGCGAGCAGTTCTTCAGCCGAGTACAGATTGCCATTGAGCATGATCCGCTGCGCCAATTGCGGGCTGACGCGCTGGCACATGAAAGAGTAGGCACCCATGCCCGGGAACAGATCGAACAGGACTTCGGGTAGCCCCATCATCACGCCTTCCTCGGCAATGATGGTATGGCAGCTCAATGCCGCCTCGAAACCGCCGCCCAGCGCATTGCCCTGGACCAGAGCGATGCTGTGCGCACGTGCGCCGAGGCCAACGTGAAACGCGTTCACTCCGCGCACGCAGCGCTGCGCGTAGTCGAGCAAGCGGGCGCGATCGCCTTCGCGAATCAACTGGCAGAACAGCGCCAGATCACCGCCAAGGTTGAAAACGTCGCTGTCCGATGCCAACACCACATGTGGGGACGTCGCACCGGCATGGAGAAGGCGCTGGCCGAGGTCGACCTGGTAGCGGGTGATGTCGTCGACCAGGCGCGAAGAGAAGCAGGCGCGACCTGGATTTATGTCCAGATCGGCATGCATGTGAATCCAGTAGACGTCGCGTTGCAGTTCTTCGATGACGCGTAGGGTGGAACCGATCGTGGTGCGAACAAAAGGTTGAACTGCAGACATGGTGGTTCTCCGTGAAGACCGTCCGGCCGGCCGCCTTACGGACGGAGAGTGAGAGGAACGAGGAGCGTGCGCCGACCGCTGATTCTATGCGTGCAAAAGCAAGCGCCCGCAAGGCCTTGCGGCATTGCGGGCGCGAGATGATGGCTGAACGGCCTCGATCCTGCGATGGCAGGTAGGATTACCCCTTCGGCGCATCCCGCAATTCGCGACGCAGGATCTTGCCGACGTTGGTTTTCGGCAGTTCCTTGCGGAATTCGATCACGCGCGGCTGCTTGTAGCCGGTCAGGTTGGCGCGGCAATGCGCCTTCACGGCGTCGGCAGTCAGGGCAGGGTCCTTCTTCACGATGACGGCCTTGACGATCTCGCCGGACTTTTCGTCCGGCACGCCCACGGCCGCCACTTCCAGCACGCCTGGCATCTCGGCGATCACGTCTTCGATCTCGTTCGGGTAGACGTTGAAGCCGGAGACCAGAATCATGTCCTTCTTGCGATCGACGATGTAGACGAAGCCTTGCTCGTCCATGCGGGCGATATCGCCGGTGTGCAGCCAGCCCTCGGCGTCCATGACCTTGGCGGTTTCTTCAGGCTTCTTCCAATAGCCCTTCATCACCTGCGGGCCCTTGATGCACAGCTCGCCGATTTCGCCCTGCGGCAGCACTGCGCCTGCGTCGTCCTTGATGCAGGCATCGGTGGACGGAATCGGCAGGCCGATCGAGCCGTTGTAGTCCTTCAGATCCATCGGGTTGATGCAGGCGGCCGGCGAGGTCTCGGTCAGGCCGTAGGCCTCGACCAGGGTCAGGCCGGTGACCTTCTTCCAGCGTTCGGCGACTGAGCGTTGCACCGCCATGCCGCCGCCCAGGGTCATCTTGAGCGAAGAGAAATCGACCTGATCGAACCCCGGCGTATTGAGCAAGCCATTGAACAGCGTGTTGACGCCGGTGAAGGCAGTGAAGCGGGTCTTCTTCAATTCCTTGACGAAGCCGGGCATGTCGCGCGGATTGCTGATCAGGTGATTGCAGCCGCCGATCTTCATGAAGACCAGGCCGTTCGCGGTCAGTGCGAAGATGTGATACAGCGGCAGCGCGGTGATCACCACCTCGGCGCCTTCTTCCAGCTTGCCGGTGCCGGCAAGCCACTGGTGGGCCTGCTGCATGTTGGCGACCAGATTGCGGTGGGTGAGCATCGCGCCCTTGGCCACGCCGGTGGTGCCGCCGGTGTATTGCAGGAACGCGATGTCGTCGGGCTCGATCTGCAGCGTCGGAACTGTGTGCTTGCGGCCCAGCGCGAGCGCGTCACGGAAACGGATCGCGCCCTTGAGGCGGTACTCCGGCACCAGCTTCTTGACGTACTTGACGACGAAGTTGACCACCGCCGCTTTCGGGAAGCCGAGCATGTCGCCCAGGCCGGTGGTGATCACCTGCTTGACCGGGGTGTCGGCGATGACCTGCTGCACAGTGGTACCGAAGTTGTCGATGACCACCAGTACGCTGGCGCCGGAGTCGATCAGCTGATGCTTGAGCTCGCGCGGGGTGTACAGCGGGTTGACGTTGACCACGGTCAGACCGGCACGCAGGATGCCGAACGTGGCGACCGGGTACTGCAGGCAGTTGGGCATCATCAGGGCGACGCGGTCGCCTTTCTTCAACTGCAATTCGCCAAGCAGATAGGCGGCGAATTGCTCCACCAACTGATCGGCTTCGCGGTAGGTGATGGTCTTGCCGAAGCTGTGATACGCGGGGCGATCGGCGAAGCGCGCGACCGAAGTGGCGAACACCTCCGCAACGGTGCGGAACTGCTCAAGATCGATCTCGGCAGCGACGCCGGCCGGATAACTCTGTAACCAAGGACGTGCCTGATTCATCTGCCCCCCTCCAGGGTGTTCGGTGCGTGACGCGGTGTGTTCCACGGCACGACTGCAAGTGGCAGCATACCGTCATGCATGTAAAAGGCGAAGTGTGATGCAGGGCAGCATTCAACTGCGATGGCGATATTGGCTCGCCGTGCTGTGCATGCTTGCGCTGATTGGTTGCGCGCGGCCTGCGCCGGAACAACGCTTGCGCGCGACGCTGGAGCAACTGCATCAGGCGATCGAAGCACGCGATATCGGCGATGCGATGGCGCCGGTGGCCGAGGATTTTATCGGCGAACAAGGATTGGACGTAGCCGGTCTGCGGCGATTGATGCAGCTGCAGATGCTGGGCAATCAAAAGATCGGCGTGACCTTGGGGCCGGTGGATGTGCAGCTGCGCGGTGACACCGCAAGCGTGCGTTTCACTGCGTTGCTGACCGGTGGCAGCGGGCGCTGGCTACCCGAGCAGGCGCAGACGTATCAGGTGACCACCGGCTGGCGATTGCAGGGCGGCGACTGGCAGCTGTATCACGCGCAGTGGGAACCGACCGGGCATTGAGCGCGTGCCTGAAACGACACTCCCGCCAAGCGGCGGGAGTGTCGTTGAACGTGTAAAGCGCAATGCGCTGTGCGATCAGGCCGCCTTGCGTGCAGCCAATTGGCGTAGCACGTACTGCAACAAACCACCGTGCTTGAAGTACTCCACTTCCTTGGGCGTGAGCAGCAGCACCTTGACCTGGAACTGCTTGACGCTGCCGTCGGACTTCTTGGCATCGACGGTAGCGCGACGGCTGGCGCCATCTTGCAGGCCGGTGATGTCCAAGACCTCGGAGCCATCCAGACCCAGCGTCTGCGCGTTTTCGTTCTCTAGGAACTGCAGCGGCAGCACGCCCATGCCGACCAGGTTGGAGCGATGGATGCGCTCGAAGCTCTCGGCGATCACCGCCTTGACGCCGAGCAGGTTGGTGCCCTTGGCGGCCCAGTCGCGCGAAGAACCGGTGCCGTATTCCTTGCCGGCCAGCACCACCAACGGCACGCCATCGGCCTTGTACTTCACTGCCGCATCGTAGATCGCCAGCTTTTCCGGCTGGCCACCGTCGGCGGGGTAATACAGCGTGTTGCCGCCTTCTTCGCCGCCGAACATCAGGTTCTTGATGCGAATGTTGGCGAAGGTGCCGCGCACCATGACATCGTCGTTGCCGCGACGGCTGCCGTAGCTATTGAAGTCGGCCGGCTGCACGCCGCGCTCCTGCAGGAAGCGACCCGCCGGCGAATCCTTCTTGATGTTGCCGGCCGGCGAGATGTGGTCGGTGGTGATCGAATCGCCGAACAGGCCCATGATGCGCGCACCATGCACGTCCTCGACATGGCCGACCTGCATGGTCATGCCGTCGAAGTAGGGCGGGTTCTTGATGTAGGTCGAGGCCGCATCCCATTCGTACAACGCGCCATCCGGCGAGGCGATGGTGTTCCAGCGGCTGTCGCCCTTGAACACGTCGGCATAGTTCTGCTTGAACATCTCCGGGCCGACGGTGGCGGCGATGGTGTCGCCGATTTCCTTGTTGCTCGGCCAGATGTCGCGCAGGTAGACCGGCTGCCCGTCGCTACCGGTGCCGAGCGGGTCGCGGGTCAGGTCGATGTCGGTGGTACCGGCGATCGCGTAAGCCACCACCAATGGCGGCGAAGCGAGATAGTTCATCTTCACTTCGGGATGCACGCGGCCTTCGAAGTTGCGGTTGCCCGACAACACTGAGGCGACCACCAGATCGTCCTTGGCGATTGCCGCCGAGACGTCGTCCGGCAGCGGGCCGGAGTTGCCGATGCAGGTGGTGCAGCCATAGCCGACCACGTAGAAACCCAGCGTTTCCAGATCGGCCAGCACGCCGGCCTTGCTCAGATAATCGGTGACCACGCGCGAGCCTGGCCCGAGTGAGGTCTTCACCCACGGCTGTGCCTTCAGGCCCTTTGCGGCCGCGTTACGCGCCAGCAAGCCGGCGCCGAGCATCACTGCCGGGTTGGAGGTGTTGGTGCAGGACGTGATCGCCGCGATCACCACCGAGCCATCGCGTAGCTGCCAGCCGGCGCCGCTGTCGTTGGAGGCTTCGGCTTGCGAGGCTTTGGCGCCGACTGCAGTGCCGCCGCCGCCTTCGTTCTTCAGGCGGTCTTCCTGTTTGATATCGCCCAGGCGCTTGCTGCGCGCATCGACGAAGGGCTTAAGGCTCTCGCGGAAGTTGGTCTGCATGTCTTCCAGCAGCACGCGATCCTGCGGGCGCTTGGGGCCGGCCAGCGACGGCTTGACCTCGCCCATGTCCAGCTCCAGCGTGGCGCTGTACTGCGCCTGCGGAGTGTTCACGTCGTGCCACAAACCCTGCGCCTTCGCATAAGCCTCGACCAGCGCGATCTGCTCCTCGCTACGGCCGGACAGGCGCAGATAGGTCAGCGACTCTTCGTCGACCGGGAAGATGCCGCAGGTGGCGCCGTATTCCGGTGCCATGTTGCCGATGGTGGCGCGGTCGGCCAGCGGCAGATGCTGCAAGCCTTCGCCATAGAACTCGACGAACTTGCCGACCACGCCGGCCTTGCGCAGCATCTGGGTGACGGTGAGCACCAGGTCGGTAGCGGTGGCGCCTTCGGGCATCTTGCCGCTGAGCTTGAAGCCGACCACATGTGGAATCAGCATGGACGACGGTTGCCCCAGCATTGCCGCCTCGGCCTCGATCCCGCCAACGCCCCAGCCCAGTACGCCGATGCCATTGATCATGGTGGTATGGCTGTCGGTGCCGAACACGGTGTCCGGATAGGCGATCTGCGTCCCGTCCTTGTCCGCGCTCATCACCACGCGCGCCAGGTTTTCCAGGTTCACCTGGTGGACGATGCCGGTGTTGGGCGGCACCACCTTGAAGTTTTCGAACGCCTTCTGGCCCCAACGCAGGAAGCCGTAGCGTTCCTGATTGCGCTGGAATTCGATCTTGCCGTTGAGGTCGAGCGCATCGGCCGACCCGAACACGTCCACCTGCACGGAATGGTCGATGACCAGCTCGGAGGGAATCTGCGGGTTGATCTGGTCGGCGTTGCCGCCGAGCTTGACCACCGCGTCGCGCATCGCGGCCAGGTCGACCACGCACGGCACGCCGGTGAAGTCCTGCAGCACCACGCGGGCGGGCATGAAGGCGATTTCGATATCGGGCTCGGCCTTGGGGTCCCACTTGGCGACCGCCTCGATGTGGTCCTTGCCGACGGTGACCCCGCCGTCTTCATGCCGGAGCAGGTTCTCCAGCAGGATCTTCATGGAATAGGGCAGGTGGCCGATATCGAAGCGCTCGCCCAGCTTTGGCAGGCTGTAGTACTCGTAGCGCTTGCCGTGGACCTCAAGCGAGGTGCGGGTGGAAAAGGAATCGCTCATGCATCACTCCTATGGCAGCAGGCTGTAGGTTTCTTCTGAACAGTGTGACTAATTCAGTGTGTACGTTCGGTTGCAAGACTGGGTATGTGGCCTTGAGTACGACAAGTCAAGTATGTAGAATCGCTGCATACTTTATGCCGGGGCCACCTTCATGGAAGCCACAGTTGCCGAACGCGGGCAGATCACGCTGCCCAAAGCCGTACGCGATGCCCTGGGCCTGACCAAGGGCACCACGCTGAAGATCGAGCTCGACGGCGGCCGCATCATCCTGCGCAAGGACGTCAGCGAGGCGCTGCGCAAGGTGCGTGGCAAGTTCAAGCTGGTCGACGGCCTGACCAACACCGACGAAGCCATGCGCGCCATCCGTGGCCGCGCGCCCGGGGATCCGTTCGACCCATGATCGCCCTGGATTCCTCGGTACTGCTGGACATCCTGATCGGCGATGCGGTTTACGGCGAGGTGTCGGAGATCTGCATCGGCGATGCGCTGGCGCGCGACGAGGTGGTGGTCTGCGATGCAGTGGTGGCCGAGGTGCTGGCCATGCTCGATACCCAGGTCGACCTGATGGAAACGCTGGCCTCGATCGGGGTGCGTTACGAAGCCACCCAGGAAGCGGCAGCGGTACGCGCCGGTCATATGAACAAGCGCTTCCGCGCACGCGGCGGCAAGCGCGAGCGGGTGGTGGCCGATTTTCTGATCGGCGCCCACGCGATGCTCCAGTGCGATGGGCTGATCACCCGCGACGAGGGCTTTTTCCGCGACTACTTCAAGGGTTTGAAGATCGTTGTTCCCAAACCCGCAAGCTGATCCGCACGCATCCACGTTTCGCGATTACACATTCACGTTTTACACATTCACTCGTTGTCTTTTCGGAGAATCCGCATGTTGGAAGCCTATCGCCACCACGTTGCAGAGCGCGCCGCGCTCGGTATCCCGCCGCTGCCGCTGACCGCGCAGCAGACCGCCGAGGTCATCGAGCTGCTCAAGGCCCCGCCTGCGGGTGAAGCGGAGTTCCTGGTCGAGCTGCTCAGCCAGCGCGTGCCGGCCGGCGTCGACGACGCCGCCAAGGTCAAGGCCTCGTACCTGGCCGCGCTGGCGTTCGGCACCGAAACCACCGCGCTGATCAACCCCACGCGTGCCACCGAGCTGCTCGGCACCATGCTGGGCGGCTACAACATCCAGCCGCTGATCGACCTGCTCGACAACGCCGAGCTGGGCGCCACCGCCGCCGAAGCGCTCAAGCACACCTTGCTGGTGTTCGATGCGTTCCACGACGTGCAGGAAAAGGCCGAGGCCGGCAATGCGCACGCCAAGGCCGTGCTGCAGAGCTGGGCCGAGGGCGAGTGGTTCACCAGCAAGCCGGAAGTGCCGCAGAGCCTGACCGTCACCGTGTTCAAGGTGCCGGGCGAGACCAACACCGACGACCTGTCGCCGGCTCCGGATGCGACCACGCGCCCGGACATCCCGCTGCACGCGCTGGCAATGCTCAAGAACGCGCGCGACGGCGCGGCCTTTGTGCCGGAAGAAGACGGCAAGCGCGGCCCGATCCAGGCCATTGCCGATCTCAAGGACAAGGGCCATCTGGTCGCCTATGTGGGCGATGTGGTCGGTACCGGTTCTTCGCGCAAGTCGGCGACCAACTCGGTGCTGTGGTGGACCGGCGAAGACATTCCGTTCATTCCGAACAAGCGCTTCGGTGGCGTGTGCCTGGGCGCGAAGATCGCGCCGATCTTCTACAACACCATGGAAGACGCCGGCGCATTGCCGATCGAGCTGGACGTGTCGCAGATGGAGCACGGCGATGTGGTCGAGCTGCGTCCGTACGACGGCAAGGCGCTGAAGAACGGCCAGGTGATCGCCGAGTTCGCGATGAAGTCGGACGTGCTGTTCGACGAAGTGCGCGCCGGTGGCCGCATTCCGCTGATCGTGGGCCGCGGCCTCACCGCCAAGGCACGCGAATTCCTGGGCCTGCCGGCGTCGGACTTGTTCCGTCTGCCGATGGTGCCGCCGGATACCGGCAAGGGCTTCTCGCTGGCGCAGAAGATGGTCGGCCGCGCCTGTGGCTTGCCGGAAGGCGAGGGCATGCGCCCGGGCACCTATTGCGAACCGAAGATGACCTCGGTGGGCTCGCAGGACACCACCGGCCCGATGACCCGCGACGAGCTGAAGGACCTGGCCTGCCTGGGCTTCTCGGCCGACCTGGTGATGCAGTCGTTCTGCCACACCGCCGCTTATCCGAAGCCGGTCGACGTCAAGACCCACCACACCTTGCCGGAGTTCATCTCCACCCGTGGCGGCGTTTCGCTGCGTCCGGGCGATGGCGTGATCCACAGCTGGCTCAATCGCATGCTGCTGCCCGACACCGTCGGCACCGGCGGCGACTCGCACACCCGTTTCCCGATCGGTATTTCGTTCCCGGCCGGTTCCGGTCTGGTGGCCTTTGCCGCCGCCACCGGCGTGATGCCGCTGGACATGCCCGAGAGCGTGCTGGTGCGTTTCAAGGGTGAGATGCAGCCGGGCGTGACCCTGCGTGACCTGGTCAACGCGATCCCGCTGTACGCGATCAAGGACGGTCTGCTGACCGTGGCCAAGCAGGGCAAGAAGAACATCTTCTCCGGCCGCATCCTGGAGATCGAAGGCTTGCCGAATCTGAAAGTGGAACAGGCGTTCGAGCTGTCCGACGCCTCGGCCGAACGTTCGGCGGCCGGTTGCACCGTGCACCTGGACAAGGCGCCGATCATCGAATACCTGACCAGCAACATCACCCTGCTGCGCTGGATGATTGCCGAAGGCTACGCGGATGCGCGCACGCTGGGCCGTCGCATCAAGAAGATGGAAGAATGGCTGGCCGACCCGCAGCTGCTGCAGCCCGATGCCGACGCCGAATATGCCGCCGTCATCGAGATCGACCTGGCCGACATCCACGAGCCGATCGTGGCATGCCCGAACGACCCGGACGACGTCAAGACGCTGTCCGAAGTTGCCGGTGCGGCGATCGACGAAGTTTTCATCGGTTCGTGCATGACCAACATCGGTCACTTCCGTGCGGCGGCCAAGTTGCTGGAAGGCAAGCGCGATATCCCGACCCGTTTGTGGGTTGCGCCGCCAACCAAGATGGACGCCTCCGAGCTGACCAAGGAAGGCCATTACGGGACCTTCGGTGCAGCCGGCGCACGCATGGAAATGCCGGGCTGCTCGTTGTGCATGGGCAACCAGGCGCAGGCACGCGAGGGCGCCACGGTGTTCTCCACCTCCACGCGTAACTTCCCGAATCGCCTTGGTCGCAACACCAACGTGTATCTGGGTTCGGCAGAGTTGGCCGCGATCTGCTCGCGTCTGGGTCGCATCCCGACCAAGGATGAGTACATGGCCGATGTGGGCGTGATCAAGACCAGTGGCGACCAGATCTACCGCTACATGAACTTCGATCAGATCCAGGAATATCAGGATGTGGCCGATACCGTCGCTGCCTGATCCAGCTGCTTGATCTCGTGTTCGAAAACGCTCGGCAATGCCGGGCGTTTTTCGTTATTCGGGTGGTCACTTCGCTTTGCCTGCACGATGCCGGAAGTTAAAGCCAATAGCAGTTAACTCGCCTGTCGCGTTGCAACAAAAATCTGAAGTGCAGGGGACTAGAGTGGCGCCGCTCCCATGGCTCTCATGATTTCCAATGCCTATTTGCACGATCGCTGGTCAAACGCTGCACTACGCGCAACACGGTCAAGGTTTTCCGGTTCTGCTGGGCCACAGTTATCTCTGGGACGCAGCCATGTGGGAGCCGCAGATTCACGCACTCTCGCAGCACTATCGGGTCATCGTTCCCGAGCTGTGGGGACATGGACGATCGGCGGCGCTGCCGGCTGGCACGCAGACGGTTGGCGACCTTGCCGAGCAGATGCTGCTATTGCTGGATGCTCTGGAACTGCCGCAATGCGCAGTAGTTGGTTTGTCGGTCGGTGGCATGTGGGGTGCAGAGCTTGCGTTGCTTGCGCCGGAGCGTGTGCGCAGCCTGGTGCTGATGGATACGTTTCTGGGCGCCGAACCGCAGGCGACTCAGATGCGCTATTTCGGCTTGCTGGATGCGATCGAGGCGGCGGGGAGATCACGCCTGCGTTGATCGAGGCGATCGTGCCGATCTTTTTCCGTCCCGGTATCGATCTGAGCTCTGCGTTGCCGGCTGCGTTTGCACAACGATTGGCGGCGATGTCGGCCGAGCAGCTGCGCGCATCGGTGGTGCCGCTGGGCAGGTTGATCTTCGGGCGTGCCGATCGGTTGGAGGCGTTGTCGGCACTAAATCCGGCAAACACGTTCTTGCTGGGCGGCGAATACGATATTCCGCGCCCGCCGGAAGAGCTATGGCTGATGGCCGAAGTGATCGGCTGCGATTACGAGTTGGTGCCCGATGCCGGACATATCGCGTCGCTGGAAAATCCTGCCTTCGTCACTGCGCAGTTGTTGGGGTGGTTGAAGCGGACAGTGGGGCAAGGTGTTGGCATGGTTGCTGAGAGCTACGCTTGAGGCAGCGCTCGGAAGGATGGTCCCAAGCGACGTAGGTCGGGCGCGCGGTGTCCCCACCGCTTGCGGGACACGCCGTGAATCCGTGCGTGGAGGCTCGGTGGCGGCATCCATGCCGCCACACGGTCCCGCAATCGGTGAGGACACCGCACCAGGGAGTTGGTCGGTTGTTTTCTTAAAATCTTGTCCGTTGCTTGGCTTGCATTGAGAAGCTGATCGGCCGCGTCGTTATCCGAACACCGCACGTCATGCATCGCTTGCACCACGCACACCGATCATCTCGACTGGTCCTTGCCCGCCCACCGTCGCGGGACCTTACGCGGCATGGATGCCGCGTAAGAGCCTACACGGACGTACTTGCGGCGTGTCCCGCGATGGTGGGCGGGCAAGGGCCCTGCAGCCAACGGCCCTGCAAGCCAACGGCCCTGCAAGCCAACGGCCCTGCAAGCCAAGGGCGCTGCAGCCAAGCCGCAGATCAACCGCTCTGCAGCCTACACATGCATAGCTTCCAAGCGTCCGAAGATAATCGAGAGCTCACAGCCTTGAAGTGGCTGACAAAACGTCGCGAGCACGGGGCACCTGGGCGTGGACGGCGCACTCAGAACTGGCATGTACGCGTGGTACACGCCGCATCGAGCAACAGCGGCGCCCGTCTGATGGCTACGAAGTACAGTGTCAGCCGCGCTAAGGCTGCGCGCCCAACCAGGCTTCCAACGCCGCAGCCGGCAGCGGCCGCGAGAACAAATAGCCCTGTAGCACTTCGCAGCCCAGGTCGGCTAAAAACAAGCGTTGCGCCTCATTTTCCACCCCTTCGGCAACCACGTGCTTGCGCAGATGTTCGCCGATGCGCAACACCGAGGTGGTGAGCGCGCGAGCGTCTTCGCTGTGTTCGATGTCGCGTACGAAGCTCATGTCCAGCTTGAGTTCGTCGATCGGCAGGCGGTGCAGATGGCTCAGGCTGGAATAGCCGGTGCCGAAGTCGTCCAGCGACAACGAGATGCCGGCTTCGCGGATGGCATGCAGGTTTTCCAGCACGCCGGGTTGCCCCGAGAGCATCACGCTTTCGGTCATTTCCAATGTGAGATCGGAGGGCAGCACGCCCATGTCGGCGATGAGTCTGAGCAGGTCGCTGAGCATGCGCGGACTTTCGAAACTGCTGGCCGACAGATTCACCGATACACGGGCCACCGGCACGCCGCGTTGGCGCCAGTCGGCGACCTGCTGGCAGGCGCGGCGCAATACCCAATCGTTGAGCTGCGGCATCATGCCTTGTTCTTCGGCCACGGGCAGAAACCGTGCCGGCGACACCGCACCGAGCTGCGGGTGGTTCCAGCGCAGCAGCGCTTCCACGCCATACAGCGCGTGCGGCGCGGCGCTGTGCAGCTGCGGTTGATAGTGCAGTTGCAGCTGATCGCGTCCGATGGCCTGGCGCAGCTCCGCTTCCAGCGCAACGCGCTCCTGCGCCATGCGATTCATGTCGGCGCTGAAGAAGCGGAAGCGTCCGCCGCCTTCCTGCTTGGCGCGATTCATCGCCAGATCGGCATGCCGCAACAGGATATTGATGTCGCGACCGTCCTCTGGAAACATCGCCACGCCCACGCTGGCAGACGGATGCACGGTCATGTGGCCGACCGGCAACGGCACGGCGATGGTGCAGAGCAGACGCTCCGCGGCGGCACTGGCCTGTTCGGCACTGCATTGCGGCAGGGCGAGCGCGAATTCGTCGCCGGCCAAGCGCGCCAGCATGGCGGTGGCGGTGAGTTGTTCGCCGATGCGTAATGCGATGTCGCGCAACAGGCCATCGCCTGCGGCATGGCCCTGGCTGTCGTTGATCAGCTTGAAGCGGTCGATGTTGATGAACATCAACGCGGCCGGTTCGCTGGCGTATTCGGCCTGCGTCAGCGCCTGCTCGGCGCGTGCGCTGAACATGATGCGGTTGGGCAGGCCGGTCAGCGCATCGTAGAACGCGAGTTGATGCACGCGTTGGCGGATCTGTTCGCGTTCCAGCGCCAGCGTGCACAACTGTTGGCACAGATCGGTGAGCCGCACATGCCAGGCATCGGCACGTTGCGCCTTGCGGTAATACAGCGCGAAGGTGCCGAGCACGCGCGAGCTGTTGGAGCGGATCGGCGTGCTCCAGCAGGCGCGCAAGCCCATCGACAGCAACAGGTCGCGGTACGGCGCGAACAGCGGGTCGGTGGCGATGTCTTCCACCATGACCGCGCGGCCACGCCAGGCGGCGGTGCCGCAGGCGCCTGCACCGGGCGCGATCTTCAACCCGTTGACCGCATCGGCGTATTCGGGCGGCAGGCTGGGGGCGGCCAGCGAATGCAGGCAGCCCTGGTTGTCCGCGCTCATCACCGTGGCCAGCACGTCCGGTGCGATGCGTTCGACCTCGGTGCAGATCAAGGTCATCACGTCGATCAGCGGGCGCTCCTGCACCAGCGCCTCGAGCACGCGGTGCTGCAGCACCTCGTGCATCTTGGTGTCGGTGATGTCGGTCAGCACCGCCACGTAATGCGATGGGTTATGCCTGGCATCGTAGATCGGATTGAAGTTGAGCGAGATCCACAGCGGCGTGCCGTCCTTGCGATACACCAGCAGGTCGGCCTGGGTCTGCTGCAGGGCGTCGGCGCGATCGCGGATGCGCGCCACCTCGTCCTGGTCGCTTTGCGCGCGGGTGAGCACGTCCGAGGGACGCTTGCCGACCAGTTCGGCCTCGGTATAGCCGAACATGCGCTGGAAGCCGTCGTTGGCATACAGCAGGTGCGATTGCAGATCACAGATCAGGATCGCACTGCTGCTGCCATCCAGCGCTTCGGCCAACAGGCGCGAGCGCGTGGCATCGGGGCGTTCGTCGGGTTTGACCATGCCGGCAGTGACCGGGCCGGCCTTGATCGACGGTGTGTCGAGTGCGCCAAGTGTTGTCGCGCTATCTACCGTTGAATCCGCAGCAGCGACCGGCGTGGTTCCCGGTGCGCCGGGAACCTCCGCCTGGTCGGTCGGAGACGGGGGCAGGGCGCTCATGCCGGATCAACGTGCCTGCGCCGACAGCGCGATCAAGCGCTCGGCAACGCGATCCAGCGGCACCACTTCCTGCGCGGCGCCGAGCTTGTAGGCGGCACCGGGCATGCCCCACACCACGCTGCTGGCTTCGTCCTGCACCAGCGTGGGCGCGCCGGCCTGCAGCATTTCCAGCAGGCCGCGTGCGCCGTCGTCGCCCATGCCGGTGAGGATGGCACCGACCGCATTCGGGCCGGCGTTGGCGGCGACCGAGCGGAACAGCACGTCCACCGCCGGCTTGTGGCGATTGACCGGCGGGCCGTCGTCGACGCGGCAGCGCCAGCGGGCACCGTCGCGGATGATGCGCAGATGCTGGCCGCCCGGCGGCAGGTAGGCGTGGCCGGGCAGGATCGCTTCGCCATCGCTGGCTTCGCGCACCGACATGGCCGAATGACGATTGAGGCGCTCGGCAAAGGCGGTGCTGAAGCTGGCCGGCAAGTGCTGGGTCATGACCACCGCCGGTGCATCGGCGGGCATGTGTTCGAGTACCACGCGCAGGGCTTCAGTGCCGCCGGCCGAGGCGCCGATGGCGATCAGGCGGTCGGTGGTGCGGAAGCGCAGGGCGCTGCCAGCCACCGGCGCGGCCTGCATGTCCAGGGTGACCTTGGGCGCGCTGGGGCGATTGAGCGCGCTGACCTTGGCCTTGGAGGCCATCTTGACCTTGCTGACGATTTCTTCGGCATAGCCTTCCAGCCCGCGTGCGACATCGATCTTGGGCTTGGAGATGAAATCCACCGCGCCCAGCGACAAGGCCTGCAAGGTGGTGTCGGCGCCACGCTCGGTCAGCGATGAAATCATCACCACCGGGGTGGGGCGCAGGCGCATCAGGTTTTCCAGGAACACCAGGCCGTCCATGCGCGGCATTTCCACATCCAGCGTGATCACGTCCGGATTGAGGCGTTTGATCTTTTCGCGCGCCAGGATCGGGTCGGCGGCCGAGCCGATCACTTCGATGCCGGCATCGCGCGAGAGGATCTCGGTCAGCATCTGACGCACCACCGCCGAGTCGTCGACGATCAATACGCGAACAGGGGTTTCCAGCGTCATTCGAACAACTCCACTCCACCGGTGACCGGTGCTTTGGACAGACGGGCGCGCACGGCAGATTCGGTAGCGGCGACTTCGGCTTCGTGGGCGTGCGGCAACCGCTGCACGACAACGCGTCCGGTCGTCGGGAAGAACCAGACCTTGCGCGGATGGATGCCGCACAGATCTTCGGCAATGATGGGGATGTGCTCGGCCAACAAGTACTGGCGCACGAACTCGGCGTTGCGGGTGCCCACCGGGTTGCTGGTGAAGCCCTTGAGCACGTTGGCGCCACCGAAGACCTTGGCTTCGATCCGCTTGCGATGCGCGCCGCGCTTGAGCATGTCGTTGATCAGCAACTCCATCGCATAACTGCCGTAGCGCGCGGGTGCGCCATCGCCAACCTGGCCTTCCGGCAGCAGGAAATGGTTCATGCCGCCGATCTTCAACACCGGGTCGCGAAGACAGGCCGCAACGCACGATCCCAAGGTGGTCGTCAACGCGGTGTCGTCGTCCACCACCAGGTATTGGGTGGGCAGCAGCTTGGCGGTGATGGTCTGGAACCGCGAATCGCGGTAGCGCATGACATCGTCGACCTGCACAGCGGTACTCATGTAGCGGCTCCCGCGCGCGGAGCGCGCCGATACAGCGTGCGCCCGCACGGCTGGATCAGGTCGGCCGCGTGCAGGTAGTTCTCCGAGTGCCCGGTATAGAGCAGGCCGTCGTCGCCCATGTGGCTGACCAGACGCGACAGGATGCCGCGCTGGGTGGGCTTGTCGAAATAGATCATCACGTTGCGGCAGAACAGCGCCGCATACGGGCCGCCGACGTCGTAGCGCGGGGCCAGCAGATTCAACTGCTTGTATTCGATGAGTTGGCGCAGCGCCGGAATGACCCGGCACTTGCCTTCGTTGGGGCCGCTGCCGCGCTGGAAGTACTTGCGCTTGATCGATGCATCCAGCGAGGCGACGCGGTCGATGGCGTAGACGCCGCGCGAGGCGGTTTCCAGCACCTGGGTGTCGACGTCGGTGGCCACGATGCTCACCGGCGGGGTCAGCGTGCCGAAGGCTTCGCAGGCGGTGATGGCGATGGAGTAGGGTTCCTCGCCGGTGGAGGCCGCACACGACCAGATCTTCAGCGGTGCCTGCGAGGCACGCTTTTGCAGTTCTTCGCGCAGCTTGTCGAAATGATGCGGCTCGCGGAAGAACGAGGTCAGGTTGGTGGTCAGCGCGTTGGTGAACGCCTGCCATTCTTCCTCGTCGTTACCTGCTTCGAGCTGGTCGATGTAGTCGCGGAAAGAGCGCAGACCGAGCACGCGCAGACGACGCGACAGCCGGCCATACACCATGTCGCGCTTGGCCGGAGCCAGGGCAATGCCGACACGCTGATAGATCAGATCGCAAACGCGTTTGAAATCGCGGTCGCCAAAATCAAATTCGCGTGTGTCTGAAGCGGAGGTCGAGGTGGTCGTCATATCCGTACGCGTCGTTAGCTAGTACTGGATATCGGCCATGTGGTCATGCAACTGAAGCACCAATCTGCGCCGTCGCGGGCGGTTGGGGCTGGTTGCCGAGGCTTTGTCGAGCATGGCGCTGCGGCATGGCGCAGGCAGCTGGGGATGACGGCGCAGATGCGCGTCGCAACACAGGGCAGAAATACACCGTAGAAACACACCGCCCCGGCTTGGCCGGGGCGGTGTGGGTGACAGCGGTGAATCAGAACTCTTGCCAGTTACCGTCGGCCAGGGCGGCCTGCGGCTTGGCCTGGCGCGAGGGCGCGGCCGTTGCACGCACAGCCGGTTTGGCAGCGGTCTTGGCTGCGAGCGGACGTGAGGCAACCGCAACCGGTCGCGCGCGCGCGACCGGCGCGGCGGGCTCGTCCAGCTTGAACACCGAGACTGCTTCGGCCAGGTGACCGGCCTGCTCTTCCATCGAGCGTGCGGCGGCAGTGGCTTCTTCCACCAGTGCGGCGTTCTGCTGGGTGGTTTCGTCCATCTGGGTGATGGTCTGGTTGACCTGTTCGATCCCGGTGGACTGTTCCTGCGAAGCGGCAGAGATCTCGCCCATGATGTCGGTCACGCGCTGCACGCTGGCCACGATGTCGGCCATGGTCGCACCGGCCTTGCGCACCAGTGCCGAGCCTTCGGCGACCTTGTGCACGGAGTCGTCGATCAGTCCCTTGATCTCCTTGGCCGCACCGGCCGAACGCTGCGCCAGCGTGCGCACTTCCGAGGCGACCACGGCAAAGCCACGGCCCTGTTCGCCGGCACGTGCCGCTTCCACCGCCGCGTTCAAGGCGAGGATATTGGTCTGGAAGGCGATGCCGTCGATGACGGAGATGATGTCGGCGATCTTCTTGGACGAGGCTTCGATACCGGACATGGTGGCGACCACCTGCGAGACCACTTCACCGCCTTGCGAGGCCACACCGGTGGCGCCGATGGCAAGCTGGTTGGCCTGACGGGCGCTTTCGGCATTCTGCTTCACGGTGGAGGTGAGCTCCTCCATGGAGGCGGCGGTTTCTTCCAGATTCGCTGCCTGCTGCTCGGTACGATGCGACAGATCCTGATTGCCCGAGGCGATCTCGCCAGCCGCCGAGTTGATGGCGGTGGAGGAGACCTTGATGCGCCCGACAATGTCGGCCAGCTGCTCGGCGGTGGCATTGGCATCGTCACGCATCTGCGCGAACACGCCGCTGAATTCGCCGTGCATGCGCACGGTCAGATCGCCACGCGACAGCGCCGACAGCAGCGAGGAAATCTGCTCCAGGCTGGCAGCGTTGGCATCCAGCAGGCCGTTGAGCTGCTGCGCCAGCTGCAGGAAGAAACCCTGCTTGCCCTCGGTTTCCACCCGGCCGCTCATGTCGCCGCTGGCAGCGGCACGCACGATACGGGCGACTTCTTCTTCGACCTGGACTTCGATGGTGCGGTCGCGCCATTCGCAGACATCGCCGGTGCTTTCGCCCTGCTCGTTCTTGATGACGGTGACGGTCTGCATCATCACGAACTCGCCGTAGCGTTCTTCGAAGCTGGTGATGCCGTCGCGTTCCAGTGCGGCGATGGCCTTGCGCACGGTCGTCTCGGGCAGGCCGAGATAACTGATGTGCTGACCGATGATCTTGCTGGCTTCAAAATCCGACGATGCCAGACGGATGCTGCCTTCGTAATGCGCGACGAGCTTCATGAACGCTTCGTTGGCGTAGATGATGATGCGATCGGTATCGGTGATGAAGGTGGCGGTGGAGGACTTGTCCAGCGCGGTGCGAATGCGCAGGTTTTCGTCGGCAATCTTCTGGTCGCGTTCGATGCGTTCCTTCAGATCGCGCTGCATGCGCTGCATGGAGCGCATCAGTTCGCCCACTTCGTCCTGGCCCTGCACGTTGATCTGGCCATCGAGTTTGCCGCCGGCGATTTCGGTGGCAGTCGAGACGGCGCCGCGCATGCTCTTGACGATGGAACGGGCGAACAGAAACGCCAGGCCCAGGCCGCCGGCGATGCCGAGCAGCAACACCACCATGCTCAAGGTGACCGAGGTGGCGTGGACCTTCTCGGCCTTGCTCTTGGCCGCCTGTGCCAGGCGGTTGTCTTCGACGATCAACGCGGCCAGCGAATCCTTGGCCTTGTTGTGCAGGGTGCGGGTTTCGCCGACGAAGGTGTCGACGGCATCGTCGGGCAGATTGAGTTCGAGCATTTCGTTGACGCTGGCGTAGGAGGCCGAGGCCTTCTTCCAGTCTGCTACGAAGCTCGCAAACAGCTTCTTCTGCTCCGGGCTTTCGATCAGGCGGGGATAGCCCTTGATCGTCGCTTCGATTTCGCCATCGAGCCGCTTGGCGCGGAGCTTGGCTTCCTGCTTCACCGCGTCGCTTGCGCGCACCAAACTTTGATAAGAAGCATTACGGTATTCGCCGAGCATGCCGCGCAGGTCGCCTGCTTCGCGCACGCTGGACATGGTGTTGCCGGCCAGGTCACTGGTGACGTTGTTGAGCGAGGCCAGACCCGAATAAGCGATGATCCCCTGCACCAGCAAGATCAGCAGCACGATGCCGAATGCCAGCATCAGCTTGGGCATCAATTTCAGATTGTTGATCCATTGCATTGACACGATTCCCCGTAGAAGTCAGTCCGCATAAGCGCAAACAGCAGATCGCCACGCGCGAGGGCGTGGCGATGTGCGAGGCGATTACTTGATGGTGGCGAGCTTCAGGCTGGCCGGCGAGCTGACTTCGATTTCGGCACGCGAGCTGTCGCGCTGGATCTTGCCGAGCACACAGACGTCCTTGCCTTCCAGGGATTCGGGAGCAAAGCTGAACTTGCCGCGATTGGCGCCGTCTATGCGGGCCGAGAAGGTGTGGCGCGGGAACATGCCACCCATGTACAGGAAGGTGGGTTCGCCTTCCGAGCTCTGCGCGTACTTGGCCTTTTCGACCTTGCCGCACACCATGCCGTCCTTGCCGACGAAGCGGGTGGCCATTTCCGGCGGAATCATTTCCTGCGACTGAGCCGAAAGCGTGGGAGCAACGATGACGAGAGCAGCGACGGGGAGGAGCGAGAGCAGGAACTTCATTGGGATTCTCCAGAATCAAAAGTCGAACGGTGACCCGTTTAGGTGCGCGGGCTTCTATTCAGCTATCGGCTAGCTGCCGTTCAACTTGAATCCCAAAAACGTGATTTCCATCTCACTTCAATCCAGGCGTGCGTCTCGTGTCGGGATGCTCCCGACACCAGATGGTCGTAACAGCGACTGCCGGCACCAATGCGGCCGTCATGCGGATTCTCTCGGTGCCTGAAGTCATCGTGCATTGCGCTACACGGCGGCTTTCGTGCACTGCCCATACCTGCATAACGACCGCTTGGGACGTGCCCGAGTGGCTATGGGTCAGGCGGCTTCTTCGGCCAATTGCTGCTGACCGAGTTCGGCGCTGTCCAGCAAGGTCTCGATATCCAGCAGGATCAGCATGCGATCGTCCTGGGTACCGATGCCCGAGATGAAACGGGTGTCGACGGCGGCGCCGAATTCCGGCGTCGGGCGGATCTGGTCGTCGTTGAGCGGGATCACGTCGGAGACGCTGTCCACCACGATGCCGACCACACGGTCTTCGACATTGAGCACGATCATCACGGTGAAGGCGTCGTAGCGCGCTTCTTTCAGCCGCAGCTTCAGGCGCAGGTCGATCACCGGCACGATGGTGCCGCGCAGGTTGATCACACCCTTGATGTAATCGGGAGCGTCGGGCAGACGGGTGACCGAATCGTAGCCGCGGATTTCCTGCACTTTCAGGATGTCCACGCCGTAGTGTTCTTCGCCCAGGGCGAAGCTGAGGAATTCACCACCGGTGCCGGTGGCAGTGCTTTTATCGTTCATGAAAACTCCGGGCGTTGCGGCTGAGTGTCAGATTGCTGCAGAAATGCGGCAGAAGCGTGCGAAAAAGAGTGTGGAAGAGGTTGCCCTAGCAACATCGGCGCAGCGCACGGCAACTTTAGCGGTGCGCTGTGCGTGGTACGGGCGGGTTCAGAACACGCCGCTCTTGCGCGCGTTGCGCTGGCGGTCGACGCGAAAAATATAGCGTTGAATGGTTTCGTCGGCGCCACGCGGCAGATCGCTGAACTGCATGCCGACACGGAAGCCTTCGCTGCCGTTGGGCAGGGACTGCTTATATTGGCTGCAGACGGTGAGCGGTAGCGTGATCGGCGCGGTGTCGGGCAATTGCAGCGTGCAATTGCGGTAGGTGCGTTGCGGTTCGAGCAGCGGCATGCCGTCCGTGATCGCTACCGCCAGGCCGCCGCTGCTGATGTCGATCACGCGCAGCTGCAAGTTGAGAGTGCCGCCCTGTGCGTCGTCCTGACGAATGGTGCAGATGGGCGAATCGGTGATCGGCGTTTCCAGCCGGTACGATTCGCGGCGCTGCATGTGATACATGGCGTCGGGCAATGCAGCGCGGAAAGCGACGTGGATGTCGCGTTCCAGCCGGTCGGGCGTTTCCAGACGGAAACGGATATTGACCCGTTCCAGTTGCGCGTAGCACAGCAGATACTTGGCATCTTCGATGGCGCGGTTGGAAGCTTCGTTATGGCTGCCGTCCAGAATCACGCAGTCGTCGTCTTCGTCCACTTCGAGCACGGCGGTGGGCACGGCCATGTCGCGGCCGGCCACGTGCATGGTCACCACGGCGCGTTGGTCGAGCAGCTGGCGCAGCAAGCCACGGATCTGCCGTTTGTTGCGCAGCAGATAGCGCTCGTCGCCTTCGGCAAGGTGGTCGGCGTCGTGGTCCAGCTCTGAGGTATCGCCTTGGGACATGAGCACCAGCACAGTGGATGCGGGAATGGGCCCGGACGGTTGTCCCGGCGTCGCCTTGATATCGGCGGCAAAACCAAATCTTTAACAGCGGCTGACAAAACTGGGACGCCTTCGCCGCGAGGTAGCGCAACCGGCCTTTGCTTCACCCACAGCACACGACTACGTTGGCAAGTGCGATGTCCTCACCGCTGCGGATCTGCGGGCTGGCTGCAGGGCCCTTGCCCGCCCACCGTCGCGGGACACGCCGCAAGTACGTCCGTGTAGGCTCTTCTGCGGCATCCATGCCGCATAAGGTCCCGCGACGGTGGTCGGACAAGGACCAGTCGAGATGGTCGGTGTGCATGGTTTTCAACAAAGCAACCAGCAAACTCTCTTGCGCGGTGAGGGCACCGCGCGCTCGACTGACTAAGCTTTTGACCGCGACTCAACGACGCGAAATCTCGGTTGTCTTTTAGTTGTTGAGCGGTGCGGAATGCATTGGCTGCGGAGCGGCTGATCTGTGGCTTGGCCGCAGGGGCCTTGCCCGCCCACCATCGCGGGACACGCCGCAAGTACGTCCGTGTAGGCTCTTACGCGGCATCCATGCCGCGTAAGGTCCCGCGATGGTGGGCGGGCAAGGACCAGTCGAGATGGTCGGTGCCCATGATTAAGAGCAGTGCGTGATCCGCGTTGTTCGATGATGTAGCGTCGGCTCAACGTCCGATGCACATAGCGCGACAAACAGTTTTTTGCGCGACCACCGACTAATTTTCTGGTGCGGTGTCCTCGCCGATTGCGGGACCGTGTGGCGGCATGGATGCCGCCACCGAGCCTACATGGACGTACTTGCGGCGTGTCCCGCGAGCGGTGAGGGCGCCGCGCGCTCGACTGACTAGGCTGCGCATTTAGACGCCGCCACAACTCGAAATTTTGGTTGTCTCGCTAAGTGATTGGACAGTGCAGACAGGTCGTGCTGAGCGGCGAGGGCACCGCGCCCTCGACTCACCGAGCGTTTGCCTTACATCAGTGGTAGGCGTGGCGTGCGTTGGCCAGCAAGGTGCTCAGTTGGTCCTGCTGTTCCAGACGGAACACCGCCACCGCGTCCACCAGCTGTGCGGCCTGGTCTTCCATCGCGCGTGCGGCCGCGGTGGCTTCTTCCACCAGTGCGGCGTTCTGCTGGGTGGTTTCGTCCATCTGGGTGACGGTCTGGTTGACCTGGGTGATGCCGGCGGCCTGCTCGCGCGAGGCGCTGGTGATCTCGCCCATGATGTCGGTGACGCGCTGCACCGAGCCCACCACCTGCTGCATGGTGTTGCCGGCCTCGGAGGCGAGTGCGGCACCGCTACCGATGCGTGCAACCGAGTCTTCGATCAGGTGCTTGATCTCCTTGGCGGCGCCGGCCGAGCGCTGGGCGAGGCTGCGCACCTCGGAGGCGACCACTGCGAAGCCGCGGCCTTGTTCGCCGGCACGTGCGGCTTCCACTGCGGCGTTCAAGGCCAGGATGTTGGTCTGGAAGGCGATGCCGTCGATGACGCTGATGATCTCGGCGATCTTCTTGGACGAGGTGTCGATGTCGGCCATGGTGGTGACCACGCGGCCGACCACATCGCCGCCCGTTGCCGCCACTCCGGCTGCGTCCAGCACCAGGCGGTTGGCCTGGTCGGCGTTGTCGGCGTTCTGCTTGACGGTGGCGGTGAGCTCTTCCATCGAGGCGGCGGTTTCTTCCAGCGCGGCGGCTTGTTGCTCGGTGCGACGCGACAGGTCGCTGTTGCCGGTGGCGATTTCGCTGGCGGCCGAGTTGATCGCCAGCGAGGAGTCCTTGATCCGGCGCACGATGCCGGCCAACTGGTCGGCGGTGGCATTGGCGTCGTCGCGGATGGTGGCGAACACGCCTTGCAGGTCGCCGTGCATGCGCGCGGTCAGATCGCCTTGCGACAGCGACGACAGCAGCGCGGACACGCGCGACAGGCCATCTGCATTGTTGTCCAGCAGTACGTTGAGTTGTTCTGCAAGCAGCAGCAAGAAGCCCTGCTTGCCCTGGGTGCCGACGCGCTCGCTCAGATCGCCAGCGGCGGCGGCCCGCACGATACGCGCGACTTCTTCTTCGACCTGTACTTCCTGGGTGCGGTCGGCCCACTCGACTACAAAGCCCATGCGTTCGCCGGCCGCGCCCAGCACCGGGTTGACCACCAGCCGCATGGTGCGGCCACCGACATGGATCTGCGCGGTATGCGTGCCGGTGAGTTGATCGAGCATGCGTGCCTGGTGTTCGGGCTTGCGATGGAACTGGTCGATGCTGGCATTGATCAAGGCATCGGCATCGAAGTGGGGCAGGTCGCGGCGCAGTTCGTCCTGCACGCTCTTGAGCATGCGCTGCAGCGGGCGATTGACGTAGATGATGCGGCGATCGGCGTCGGCGATCATCACGTTGGTGCTGACGTCGTCCAGTGCGGTACGCACGCGTAGCGCTTCGCTGGCAATCAGGTGATCGCGTTCCAGACGTGCGCGCAGGTCGTCGCGCATGGTGCGTGCGCTGAGCAGCAGGCGGCCGAGTTCGTCGTGCCGATCGATCTCGATCGGGTTGTCCAGGCGGCCGGCCGCGACATCGCCGAGCACGCGCTCCACCGCCAGCAACGGGCGGGTGACCATCTTGCGTGCCGCCACAAAGACCACCGCGATGCACAGCGCCAGCACCACCAGCGAGAACAGCAGCATGCTGCCCATCAGCTCATCCAGCGGGCCGTCGATGGCGCTGCGCGGCTGGGTGCCGATCACCGCCCACTGCCACGGCGCGTAGCGCTGCGCGGTGACTTCGAACGCCTGGCTAGTGCCCTTGGCGTCGCGCAACTGCAGGTTGGCGCTGGGCTGCTTGCCGTCCAGCACCGATTGCAACAGCGCCTGCTGCTCGGCCGGCACCAGTGCCGCCAGGGTGGCCGGCGTACCCGGCGGGGCGGCGATGACCTGGCCCTGATGCTCGCCCGGGGCCAGGTCGACGATGACGAAGTAGCCATCCTGGCCGAGCTTGGTGGTGCCGACCTGCGCCTTGAGCGCGGCCAGGCCCTGGGTGTAGTTGCGACCGACGAACAGCGCGCCGATCACCTCGCCGGCGGCATTGCGCAGCGGCTGGTAGTGGGTCATGTACTGCTCGCCGAACAGCTGCGCCTGGCCGGTGAAAGGCTTGCCTTGCGACAACGCGGCGTAGGCCTTGCCCTTGCGGTCGAGCAGGGTGCCGATCACACGTTCGTTCTGCTTGTTACGCAGCGAGGTGGTGATACGCACGAAGTCCTCGCCGGTGCGCGCGAAGATCGTGGCGACACCGCCGGTGGCCTGCGCAAAGCGGTCCACCGCGTTGACATTGAGGTTGAGCGCCTGCTTGCCGGCGCGCAGGGACGGGGTGGCCTGCTCGCCGATGGTGACGGTGCTGGCGGTATCGAGCGTGCGTGCGCCGCTGGGGAGCATGTCGTCGAACACGCTGCCCAGGCGCTGGGTGCTTTCGGTCAGGGTGACGTCGTACATCGCCACCGACTGCTGCATCAGCCGGGTGCTGGAGCGCAGTTCGGCCTTGACCTGGGATTCGATATCGCCAGCGGACTGGCGGTAGATGGTCAGGGCCAGCAGGCCCAGCGAAATGGCGATGACCAGGGTCAGCAGCGCGGAGAGCCGGGTGCCAACGGAAAGCCGGTTGAAGGAATGCATGAGGAATCGACCTTGCCCGGGGGAGGGCGTTACAGATGCGTGAAGTCGATAGCGGCCGTCTATGCTCAAAATTGATGTTTTATGTTGAATTAGGCACAAATTGTCGCGTTCGCTTGGTTTCAGAACAGGGCTGCAAGATCGCTATTTGTTAAGGAATGGTGAGTTTTTGCGGCCAGGTAGCGTCGGCAGCCAGGATGTTCATGCGCTGATTTGAGGGGGATATTTCGGCACAAAAAAGGGCCGCCTCCCTCGCAAGGAAGCGACCCTCAAGATTCGTTGACCACGAATCAAACTACTCTCGAATGGTGTTCTTGGATGCGGCGTTTGTTGCGGGTTGCGGTGTGTGTGTCTTAGAACTCCTGCCAGTCGTTCGGCGCTGACGCTGCTGTCGCGGTGCCGTTGGCGCTGCGACGTGGCGGGGCGATGCTGGCGGCACCGACGGCCGGGCGCGCAGCGAAGCGTGCATTGACCGGCGCCGCGACCATCGACGATGGCGGACGTGCCACCGGGGCTTGCTCGACGATCTTGAACACGGCCACCGCTTCGGTGAGCTGCTGGGCCTGTTCTTCCATCGCGCGTGCGGCGGCGGTGGCTTCTTCCACCAAGGCAGCGTTCTGCTGGGTGGCTTCGTCCATGTGGGTGACGGTCTGGTTGACCTGTTCGATGCCGGCCGACTGCTCCTGCGAGGCGGCGGAAATCTCGCCCATGATGTTGGTGACGCGCTGCACGCTGGCGACGATCTCGGCCATGGTCTTGCCGGCCTGGTCCACCAGCTGCGAGCCGTCGGCCACACGCTGCACCGAGTCGTCGATCAGGCTCTTGATCTCCTTGGCCGCGGCGGACGAACGCTGTGCCAGCGTACGCACTTCCGATGCCACCACCGCAAAGCCACGGCCCTGGTCGCCGGCACGCGCCGCTTCCACCGCCGCGTTCAAGGCCAGGATATTGGTCTGGAACGAGATGCCGTCGATGACGCTGATGATGTCGGCGATGCGCTTGGACGAGGCTTCGATGCCGCTCATGGTGTCGACCACCTTGCTGACCACGGCGCCGCCCTGTGAGGCCACGCTTGCGGCGCCGATGGCGAGCTGATTGGCCTGGCGTGCGCTTTCGGCGTTCTGCTTGACGGTGGAGGTGAGTTCTTCCATTGAGGCGGCGGTTTCTTCCAGATTGGCCGCCTGCTGTTCGGTACGCTGCGACAGATCCTGATTGCCGGCCGCGATCTCGCTGGCGGCGGCATTGATCGAGGTCGCCGAGTGCTGGATGTGCCCGACGATGCCGGCCAGCTGGGTGGCGGTGGCATTGGCATCGTCACGCATCTGGGCGAACACGCCCTTGAAATCGCCGTCCATGCGCGCGGTCAGATCGCCTGCGGCGATGGACCGCAAGATGCCCGATAGCGACTGCAGGCTGCCATCGGCGGTGGCCATCAACTGATTGAGGCTCTCGACCATCACGCGGAAATCGAACTGGAACTGCGCCGCATCGCCGCGTGCACTGAAATCGCCGTTGGCGGCGGACTGCGCCAGCTGCTTGATCTGCTGATTCATCGACGCCAGGTTGGTTTTCACCTGCGCCATGGTGTCGGTCAGCATGGCTTTTTCGCCGGGCAGCGCGTCCATGTCCTGGCTGAGGTCGCCGATCGCATAGCGGCCCATGATCTGCGCCAGGCGCTGCGTGAGCTGGATGTGGCTGTCGACCAGCGCGTTGGTGTCGCCGGCCATACGGCCATAGTCGCCCGGGAATGCGCCGGCATCCATGCGGAAGCTGATCTGGCCGCTGTCGTGGCGCTTGGCCATGTCCAGCTGCGCGGTGATCAGGTTACGCACCTGCGATTGCATCTTGTCCATCGCCTGCAACAGACGGCCGGTTTCGTCGCTGGCCTCGCTGTGCACTGCGTTGTCGAGCTTGCCGTCTGCAATCGCCTCGGCAGCGCGGGTGGCGCGGTTCAACGGGCCGGTGAGGCTGCGGGTGATCATCCAGGCCAGCAGGGCGCTCAGCAGTACCACGGCAACGCCGCCGCCGATCAGCATGCTGCGGCCACGTGCCATCGAGGCATTGGCCTGGTCGTAGGCCAGCTGGCTGCTCTTGCGCTGCGCGTTGGAGTAGGTACGAATCGCATCCTGCCAGCGCTGGGTGGCCGGCGCGGCGCGTTCGAGCAGGATCGGCATGGCCTGGTCGACCTTGCCGGCCATCCCCAGCTCGCGGACCTGCTGGTTGTGCGACAGCGCCTGCTCGCGGGTCAGATCCAGCGCGTTGCGCAGTTGCTGGTCGTGCGCATCGGCAGGAAACGCGTAGAGCTTCTCGCGCAGTTCCTTGTAGCGGATGCGCTGGGCGTCGATCCCTTCAGCGAACTGCTGGTTCTGCTCGGCGGTGGTGGGCAGCACGATGTTGCGCAGATTCAACGAGATGGTGGCATTGGCGTCCAGCATGTCGGTGGCGTACTGGATCATCGCCATGTTGCGGTTGACGATGGTGTCCAGGCGCTCACGTGCCTGGCTGAGCGTATACAGGCCGGCGGCCACCAGCGCGCACGAGAGAAGGATCAAGACGCCAAAGGCCAGCGAGAGGCGCTTGCCGACGTTGAAGCGGTGCAGGAAGGAATTCATTGAGGGACCTGAGCGGATGTGCCGTTGGGGTGGCAGGACATACAACGCAGCGCTGGAGCATTGCGTCAACGTCATGCCTTGTGTGATGCATCGGTCAGATAACGGCGTTAGAACTGCTGTATTGAGGCAAGCCGGACTGGCTGGTAAAGCCCGGTCTCAGCCACGTGATGGCCATGTGTAGAGCGGGTAGGGGATTGGTGGGCAGGTGTCAGGAATATCCTGAAAAAGCGGCCCTAAATGGCGGTTTTGACCCCAGCTTGGCGCGGGGTGACGTGCACGATGTGAAGTGCGATTTCACGCTTGCCGCAGTGCCTGCGGGTTGCGTGCAGGCAGCGATGTCGCGCACAACGCAAAACGGCACCGCAAGAGCGGTGCCGTGGTGAACATCTTGCAGATGCAGATGGTGCAGATGCAGATTTGCGTGAGCGCGTGCTTGAGACGATTGCGCAAGGCGCAACCGTCTCAAGCGCGATGTGGAAGCACTGAGGCGTGCTTAAAACCGCATTGCCGACAGCGGTGGGGCGTGGATCAGAACTCCTGCCAATCGCTCGGGTCGGCCGCTGCTGCCGAGGCGCCAGTCACGCTGCGACGCGGCGGAGCGATGCTGCCGGCACGTGCGGCCGGACGCGCAGCGAAGCGGGCATTGGCCGGTGCCTTGGCAATGGCCGAGAGTTGACGCGTGACGGCGGTTTGCTCGGCGACCTTGAACACCGCAACCGCTTCGGTGAGCTGCTGGGCCTGTTCTTCCATCGCCCGTGCGGCGGCAGTGGCTTCTTCCACCAGTGCGGCGTTCTGCTGGGTGGTTTCGTCCATCTGGGTCACGGTCTGGTTGACCTGCTCGATACCTGCGTACTGCTCCTGCGAGGCCGAGGAGATCTCGCTCATGATGTTGGTCACGCGCTGCACGCTGGCGACGATTTCGGCCATGGTGGTGCCGGCCTGGTCGACCAGGGTGGCGCCCTGGGTGACCTTGCTGACCGAGTCGTCGATCAGGTGCTTGATCTCCTTCGCCGCACCGGCCGAACGCTGCGCCAGGGTGCGCACTTCGGAGGCCACCACCGCAAACCCGCGGCCCTGCTCGCCGGCGCGCGCCGCTTCCACCGCGGCATTCAAGGCCAGGATATTGGTCTGGAAGGCGATGCCGTCGATGACGCTGATGATCTCGGCAATCTTCTTCGACGAACCCTGGATGTCGGCCATGGTGGTGACCACCTTGGCCACCACATCGCCGCCTTGCGAGGCCACGGCAGCGGCGCCGATGGCGAGCTGATTGGCTTGGCTTGCGTGTTCGGCGTTCTGCTTGACGGTGGAAGTGAGTTCTTCCATCGAGGCGGCGGTTTCTTCCAGATTGGCGGCCTGTTGCTCGGTACGCTGCGACAGATCCTGGTTGCCGGAGGCGATTTCGCCCGAGGCCGACCCAATCGCATTGGCGGCCAGCTGGATGCGGCCCACGATGCCGGCCAGTTGTTCGGCGGTGGCGTTGGCGTCGTCGCGCATCTGGGCGAACACGCCCTGGTACTGGCCGGTCATGCGGGCGGTGAGATCGCCGGCAGCGATCGACTGCAACAGGCCCGAGAGCGACTGCAGATTGCCGTCGGCGGTGGCCATCAGGTGGTTGAGGCTTTCCACCATGATGCGGAAATCGAACTGGAACTGCTCGGCGTTGCCGCGTGCGCTGAAGTCGCCGTTGGCGGCGGCCTGCGCCAGATGCTTGATCTCCGCATTCATCGTCGACAGGTTCACCTTGACCTGATTCATCGCCGTGGTGATCGCCGCCTTTTCGCCCGGCAATTGCGGCATGTCTTCGCTCAGATCACCGATCGCGTAACGCTCCACCAGGTGGATGGTCTGCGTCTCGAGCTTGATGTGCGCGGCGACCAGCTCGTTGGTGTCGGTGGCCATGCGGCCGTAGTCGCCGGGGAATGCACCGGCATCCATACGGAAGCTGATCTGACCTTCGTCATGGCGCTTGGCCATATCCAGCTGCGCGCTGATGAGATTGCGTACCTGGCTCTGCATGCGGTCCATTGCGTGCAACAGGCGGCCGGTTTCATCGTTGGATTGCGTGCGCACGTCGTTGTCGAGGTTGCCGTTGGCAATCGCCTCGGCAGCACGGGTGGCCTGTGTCAGCGGGCGCACCAGGCTGCGGGTGATCAGAAAGCCCAGCAGGCCGCTGAACAGCACCACCGCCACGCCGCCGCCGATCAACATGGCACGGCCGCGCACCATCTCGGCAGTGGTTGTTACGTAAGATTCGGTAGCGCGGCGGCGCTGTAGATCAGAATACACAGCCAATGCTTGCTGCCACCGCTCGGTGGCCGGCGCGGATTTTGCAGCAGCAGCGCAAGCGCTTCGTCGGACTTGCCACTCAAACCCAGCTCGGCGACGCGGGCATTGGCTTTATTTGCCTCTTCGCTGGCCTGGTCGATCTTCTGCCGGATTGCGGTGGCTTCCGGCGATGCAGAAAACACGTACAGCTTGCTGCGGGTGTCTTCGTAGCTTTTCACCTGGTCGTTGATGACTCCGGCAAAGCGCAGATTGTCTTCCTGCGTGGTCGGCAACACGATGTTGCGCAGTTGCAGGGCGACGACCGATGTCGCGTTGGTCATGTCCTGCAGATACTGCATCATCGTGATCTGGCGGTTCACCACGGTGTCCATGCGGTCGCGCGCCTGCGCCAGCGTGTAGAGGCCGGCGGCGACCAGCCCGCATGACAACAGGATCAGCGTGCCGAAAGCGAAAGTCAGGCGCTTGCCGACGTTATACCGTTGAAGAAGAGCGATCATTGTGGGGTCTCGAGGCAGTGGCAAGAAGGACAAGACGCGTCGGCGCGGACGCGTTGGGCACTAGGTGAGGTAACGCAGGGCTGGGCATGGAGCGAGCCGATCATCGGTGCATGTGATACGTCGTCACGACGCGACCGAGTGCAGGGCAGGTATGCATGCTTGTGATCTGTAACGGCCGGCTTGCTTGCCGCTTGATTCGCCAGGCCCATCGCGTATGGGTGGCCGTCATCGAAGTGACGTGGATGTGCACAAACTGCCCGCAAACCTCGATGCGGGGATACCTAGACACGCATCGACGGCAGCGGATTCACGTCGTGATCACGCTTTTAAAAAGCACTGCGAAGGTGCCGCTTCGAGCACGGCGGGGTAACAACCACCGAGTACGCCTGGATGCACGCTAGCTGTTTCGGCGTACTGGCGTGCGGCATCAGACCGATGGATGCAAGGCCGCGTGCAATGGACTCACGCCGTCACGCGGCGCGACCAAGCCGGGCGGGTGTGGCGTCTGCCTGTAACTGAAACACCGAGACAGCATCGCGCAACTGCTGCGCCTGTTCTTCCATCGAACGTGCGGCGGCGGTGGCTTCTTCCACCAGCGCGGCATTCTGCTGGGTGGCCTGGTCCATCTGTGCGATGGTCTGGCCCACCTGCTCGATGCCTTGCGACTGCTGCTGCGAGGCTTCGCTGATCTCGTGCATGATCTCGGTGACGCTGCGCACCGAGTCGACGATGTCCTGCATGGTGCGGCCGGCCTGGCCGACCAGCTGGTTGCCGTGTTCGACCCGGCTCACCGAGTCGTCGATCAGCTGCTTGATCTCTTTTGCAGCACCGGCCGAACGTTGTGCCAGCGTGCGCACCTCGGAGGCGACCACCGCGAAACCGCGCCCCTGTTCGCCGGCACGCGCGGCTTCCACCGCCGCATTCAAGGCCAGGATATTGGTCTGGAAGGCGATGCCGTCGATGACGCCGATGATGTCGGCGATCTTTTTGGAGGCGGCCTGGATGCCGGCCATGGTGCCGACCACTTGCCCGACCACATCGCCACCTTGCGAGGCCACCGAGGCCGCACCGACCACCAGTTGATTGGCGCGGCGGGCGTGCTCGGCGTTGTTGCGCACGGTGGAGGTGAGTTCTTCCATCGAGGCGGCGGTTTCTTCCAGATTGGCCGCTTGTTGCTCGGTGCGCTGCGACAGATCCTGGTTGCCGGAAGCAATCTCGCTGGCGGCCTCGTTGATCGCATCGGTGGCGTGCTGGATACGCCCGACGATGTCGGCCAACTGCGCAACGGTGGCATTGGCATCGTCGCGCATGCGTGCGAACACGCCATGGAAGTCGCCGTGCATGCGGGTGGTGAGATCGCCGGCGGCGATCGCCTGCAGCACGCTGGAGAGCGAGGTCAGATTGGCGTCGGCGGTGGCCATCAGTTGATTGAGGCTGTCCACCATCGCGCGGAAGTCGTATTGAAAACGCTGCGCATCGCCACGCACGCTGAAATCGCCGTTGGCGGCAGCCTGCGCGAGCAACTTGATCTCGCTGTTCATCGCCGACAGGTTGGCCTTGACGGTATCCATGGTGTCGCTGAGCACGGACTTTTCGCCGGGCAGGCGATCCATGTCCTGGCTCAGATCGCCGATCGCGTAGCGCGACATGATGTGTGCGAGCTGCATCATCACCGCGATGTGCGAGCCGACCAGGCTGTTGGTCTCGCGCACCATGGTGGCGTAGGCACCGGGGAAGCTCTCGGCCTGCATGCGATAGCCGATTTGGCCGGCGTCGTGGCGCTGCGCCATCTCGCTCTGTGCGGCCAGCACGGCCTGCAACTGGTCCTGCATCTGGCGCATGTTGTCGAGCAACTGGCCGGTCTCGTCGCGGCCGGGTGGCACGATGCGTTCGTCCAGCCGGCCTTGCGCGATGTTGGCGGCCACCGCGGCGGCGCGGCGCACATTGCGGGTCAGTGTGGACAAGGTGTACCAGCCAAGGGCGGCAATCAGCACGGCCAGCACCGACAGGCCGGCGATCGCCTGCCACATTGCGTTACGGGCTTGGACCAGGTGACGTTCGGACTGCCGCTGCAATGCCTGCAACGACACGCCACTGAGATCCTGCATGGCCTGGCCAAGCGCATCGAGCGCGGCGTTCCAGTGCGTATCTGCCTGTGCGTCGCTGTCTTCCAGCGCACTGCCGAGTGTGGCCAGCGCTGTGCGTGCACGCGCCGATTCGGTCTTGGCGGCAGTGGCCAGGGCAGGGTCCGGTTGTTCCAGCAAGCCCATCGCCTTGTCCAGCTCATGCCGAAAGCGCAGGTGGTTGCGTGCAAGCTGGTTGAGTTGCTCGCGCAGCACTGGCGCGGCTGTCGGCGGCCTGCGAGGGGTCGGTGGCGGCGTCCAGCCGGGTCAGCGACTCGGTGGCATCGGGGCTATAGATCAGCGTGGCCACCACCAGGTGGTAGCTCTCGATATACGGGGTGTAGACCAGTTGGCTGTCGTCGCGCAGTGCATCCAGCGCGGCAAATGCCTGCTCGCTCAGTGCGGCGTAGCCGTCTGCGGCAACGCCAGCGATGTGGCGTTTTTGCAGGGCGAGTAATTCTTTCTGGCTGCGTTCGAAGCCGGGCATGCGCGCGGTGGTGGCGAGCAGCTGTTGCAGATCGCGATCGGCGCGTTGCGCGGCCGTGCTGGCGGCGGTGCCGCTATCCACATGTGCAGCATGCAGGTCGGTGATCAGGCCCAGCATCTGCCCGAGCGGGGCATAGCTGCGCAGTTCGTTGCTGCTGATGGACACGCTTTCATTGAGCTTGCCGCTGTAGAGCAGCACCGGGATGACCATGCCGACCAAGGCGAGTACACCGATGATGCCGAGCTTTCTGGCGATTGCCAGATCGTCCCAGCGGCTGCTCCAGCGGCGCGGGGAGGGGTGGGCAGTCTGAGTCGACAGCGCGGGCGAAGTGGTCATTGATGCGTCTCGAAGGCGTACGCAACCTATCGGCCAATAGCTGCTATGCCTTGAGCCGGCCGGCACGATGGCCGGCCGGCTCCATTCAGTCAAAACTCCTGCCAGCTGCTGTCGTTGCTGGGTGCGGTGACTACGGCACGCGGCTTGGACACGGCGCTGCGACCGGCTGCGGCGACCTTGGCCTTGACGGCCGTGGTCACTGCCGGGCGCAGCACCGCAGCGCGTACCGGTGCCTGGGCATAGGCGGCATCGGTCTTGAACACCGCCACGGCGTCGGTGAGCTGGGTGGCCTGGTCTTCCAGCGCACGTGCGGCGGCAGTGGCTTCTTCCACCAACGCGGCGTTCTGCTGGGTGGTTTCGTCCATCTGGGTGATGGTCTGGTTGACCTGTTCGATCCCGGCCGACTGTTCCTGCGAGGCGGCGGAAATCTCGCCCATGATGTCGGTCACGCGCTGCACGCTGGCCACCACTTCGCCCATGGTCTTGCCGGCGGCGTGCACCAGTGCCGAGCCTTCGGCGACACGCTCGACCGAATCGTCGATCAGGCCCTTGATCTCCTTGGCCGCCGCAGACGAACGCTGGGCCAGCGTGCGCACTTCCGAGGCCACCACCGCGAACCCGCGGCCCTGTTCGCCGGCACGTGCCGCTTCCACCGCCGCGTTCAAGGCCAGGATATTGGTCTGGAAGGCGATGCCGTCGATGACGGAGATGATGTCGGCGATCTTCTTGGACGAGGCTTCGATGCCGCTCATGGTCTGCACCACCTTGCGGACCACGTCGCCGCCTTGCGAGGCCACGCTGGCCGCGCCGATGGCGAGCTGGTTGGCCTGGCGTGCGCCTTCGGCATTCTGCTTGACGGTGGAGGTGAGCTCTTCCATCGAGGCGGCGGTTTCTTCCAGGTTGGCGGCCTGTTGTTCGGTGCGCTGCGACAGATCCTGGTTGCCGGCGGCGATCTCGCTGGCGGCGCCCTTGATCGAAATCGCCGACTCCTTGATGCCGCTGACGATCTCGGCCAGCTGCGTGGCCGTGGCATTGGCATCGTCACGCATCTGCGCGAACACGCCGCGGAAATCGCCGCTCATGCGTGCGGTGAGATCGCCGGCAGCGATCGACTGCAACAGGCCGGACAACGCCTGCAGGTTGCCGTCGGCGGTGGACATCAGGTTATTGAGGCTTTCCACCATCACACGGAAGTCGTACTGGAAGCGCTCGGCATCGCCGCGGGCGCTGAAGTCGCCATTGGCGGCCGACTGGGCCAGGTGCTTGATCTCGGTATTCATCGCGCCGAGGTTGAGCTTGACCTGCGCCATGGTGTCGCTGAGCACGGCCTTTTCGCCGGGCAGCTTTTCCATGTCCTCGGACAGATCACCGATCGCGTAGCGGCCCATGATCTGCGCCAGACGCATCTTCACCGCGATGTGCGAGCCCACCAGGTTGTTGGTGTCGTGCGCCATGCGGCCGTACTCGCCGGGGAAGGCTGCCGCATCGATGCGGAAGCTGATCTGGCCGTCGTCGTGACGCTTGGCCATGTCGGTCTGCGCGCTGAGCAGGTTGCGCAGTTGCAGCTGCATCTTGCTCATGGCCTTGAGCAGGCGGCCGGCTTCGTCATTGGCCTGCGTGTTGACGTCGTTGTCCAGGTTGCCGCCGGCAATCGCTTCTGCGGCGCGGGTGGCGCGGCTCAACGGCTGGGTGAGGCTGCGGGTGATCAGCAGGCCCAGCGTACCGCTCAGCAGCACCACCAGCAGCGAACCGCCGATCAGCAGCTTGCGTGAGTCGTCCATGGACTTCAGCGCCACTGCGGATGCGTCGGCAGACAGCCTGTCCTGCAAGGCGATGTTTTCGGCGATCTTGTCCTGCCACTGCTGCATTGCAGGTGCAGCCTTGGTCAATAGCAAAGGCAGTGCCTCGTCGCTGTGGTTCGTCATGACCAGATCGATGACCTTGTCGTTCAATTCCTTGGCAACCGCGCGACGACGATCGACCTCCGCCCGAATGGCCTTGCCTTCTTCGGATGGCGGAATCTTGTACAGCTCATCGCGCGCCTTGAGATAGTCGGCGCGCGCACCCTTGATGATCTCGATGAATCGGAGGTTGTCTTCGTTGGAGGTCGGCAGCACGACATTGCGAATCTGCATTGAAATGATGTAATTGGCATTCATCATGTCGTTGGACAGCCGGATCTTCACCATATTCTGGTGCACCAGATGGTCGACAAGCACACGTGCCGAGGTCAGCCCGCGATAGCCGATGAAGGCGATGATGCCTGACAACACGATCAGCACGGCAAAAGCCGCCGCCAATCGAGGGCCGACGTTGTAGCGTTGGAAAAGTGCGGTCATGACAGATCCTGGATGGCGTTATGCGATGAAAAGGAGCGACCGAGTAGCGCCGACCACTTGCTGTATGCCGCGTCGCTATGCGCAGTAACGGCGCGTCATGCTGATCACTTAATACCTCGATATCAGAAATATATAAGTCGAGTCACGCTTGTGAAAATGGCGTAGACAAATAAATCGTTTTCCGATCCGCATTAAAATTTCCAGAGTGTCGATAATGTCGAGCTGGACCGATCAATAATTAATACATAAGTAAAATATTATTATATATATGCGTTTATCCTTATCTCATTGCTGAGGCTGCTTTCGAAACGTTGCGACAATAAAAAAGCCACGCTCTCGAAAGAGCGCAGCTTCGATGTCACCGGCCTGCAGCCTGCCGATGAGTGCGTTTAGAACTCCGCCCAATCCGACTCGTTGGACGGCGCCGCTGCGGCGGCAGTACGTGCGGTCGACCGTGCGGTAGCTGGCTTGGAGGCAGCCAGCTTGGACACCGATGACCTGGCAGCGGGCGTCTTGGCAGCAGGCGCAGTGCTGGCGGCTGGACGCTTGGCGGTGATGTGGCGCACCACCGGGGTGGCGCGTGTCACTGCTTCCAGCTCGGCCGACAGCCGGAACAGCGCGACCGCTTCGGTGAGCTGCTGCGCCTGCTCTTCCATCGAGCGTGCGGCGGCGGTGGCTTCTTCCACCAGCGCGGCGTTCTGCTGGGTGGCTTCGTCCATGTGGGTGACGGTCTGGTTGACCTGTTCGATACCGGCCGACTGCTCCTGCGAGGCGGCGGAAATCTCGCTCATGATGTCGGTGACGCGCTGCACCGAAGAGACGATCTCGCTCATGGTGCTGCCGGCCTGATTGACCAGCGCCGAGCCTTCGGCCACCTTGCTCACCGAGTCGTCGATCAGGCTCTTGATTTCCTTCGCTGCGCCGGCCGAACGCTGTGCCAGCGTGCGTACTTCCGAGGCGACCACCGCAAATCCACGGCCCTGCTCACCGGCACGCGCCGCTTCCACCGCCGCATTCAACGCGAGGATGTTTGTCTGGAAGGCGATACCGTCGATGACGCTGATGATCTCGGCGATCTTTCTGGACGAGGTCTCGATGCCGGACATGGTGGTGACCACCTGGCCGACGACGCTGCCACCGTGTGAGGCCACACCGGCTGCGCCGATCGCCAGCTGATTGGCCTGGCGCGCGTGTTCGGCGTTCTGCTTGACGGTGGAGGTGAGTTCTTCCATCGAGGCGGCGGTTTCTTCCAGATTGGCCGCCTGCTGCTCGGTGCGCTGCGACAGGTCCTGGTTGCCGGCGGCGATTTCGCCCGCGGCGGTGTTGATAGCCAAGGTGGAGTGCTTGATGCGGCCGACGATGTCGGTCAGGCGCTGGGTGGTGGCATTGGCATCGTCGCGCAGGCGCGCGAACACGCCGTGGAACTCGCCATCCATACGCGCGGTGAGATCGCCCTCGGCCACTGCACCGAGCAACTGCGAGAGCTTGCCCAGATTGCGGTCGCTGACTTCCATCATCGAGTTCAGATCCGACACCATCACCGCGAAGTCGTACTTGAAGCGTGCTGCATCGCCACGTGCGCTGAAATCGCCGGCGGCGGCGGCCTGTGCCAGCTGCTTGATCTCGGTGTTGATCGACAACAGGCTGGCCTTGGCCGCATCCATCGCTTCATGCAGGATCGCGCGGCTGGCCGGCAGACGGCGTGCGTCCTGGGTCAGGTCGCCTTGCGCGTATTGATTGAGGATGCGCACCGAATCGGTGATGGCATCCAGATGCTCGAAGATCATCGTGTTGATGCCGCCGGCCAGGTTGCCGTACACGCCGGGGAAATCTTCCGGCATGCGGTGGGTGATGTCTTCGGCCGCATGCAGATGCGACATGCGCGCGGTTTCGTCGCTGAAGCGGCGCAGCATTTGCGTCATGCCACCGGTGGCCTCCAGCATCTGGCCGATTTCGTCGTTGCTGGTCTTGCTGACCTGCACGCTCAGATCGCCACGCGAGACCGCCTTGATCGCGCCCAGTGCCTTGGACAGCGGGGTGGTGATGCTGCGTGCGATCAACCAGCCGAAGGTGACCGACAACGCTGCCATCAGCAGCGTGCCGAGCAACAGCACCGCGCTGGTGAGTTTGAACGAGGATGCGCTGGCAGCGACCATATCGCTCAGTGCCTTGGACTGCTGTGCATAGAGCTTGTCGACCGAGGCGAACAGTTCCTTTCGGATCTCGCCGGACTGCTTGCGCGAAAATTCCATCGCTGCGGTGCGGTCAGGGTCTGTGTAGAGCTTGCGCAGTTGCTGGTTGGCCGCGAAGTAGCGTGCGCTGGCATCGGTCAGCTTGGCGTACTCGGCCTTCAGCGGCGAAGCGGCGCCGATCTTGGTATCCAGGATTTTCTGCGTTTCGACGTACTTGGCCTGGATCTCGTCCATGCGCTTGAAGAACATCGCATAGCGTTCCGGATCGTCGAGATTGACGAACTGGCCCACTTCATAAACGCGGAATTCGCCAGCGAAACCACGCAACTCGGACAGGCGGCTCAGCACCGGCACCACGTCCTGATTGATCAGGTCGGTTTCCTGCTGCATCTGCTTCATGCGTGAAAAGCCGAGTCCACCCAGCAGGGCAGTCAGCACGGCGCTCAGGCAAAAGGCAGCCATCAGTTTGCGACGGATCGGCCAATCGTTGAATTTGTTCATCAGTTACTCCGGAGCATTACGCAGGAACGCTGTCCTGGTGGCTAACGGCCTGGAGCGATGATTCTTTATCTTTGAAGGATGAACGGTGCGGCGAACGGCTTGCGTGGGCCGCGATCAAGCCGCTTGAGAAGCGGCCGTGGCGGGCAGGGCGGGGACGCCAGTTGCAGGTCATGCGTAGGGGTGAAGATGCCTGGCTGCTGCAGTACGCACGCAGCGAACGCCTGTATCAGAATTCGTGCCACTGACTGTCGTTGCCCGCGTTGCTCGACGTCCTGCCTGCCGAGTGAGGCTGCGGCGCTGCCACATGCTTGCCGGCTACTGGCGCACGTTTGGGAGAAGGCGCAGCGCTGAAGGCCGGTTTGACGTTCGATTTGGCGGTGGATGCAACAGGCTTGGGCCTGGCTGCAGGCGTGAGCTTGAACACCGCCACCGCGTCGGTCAGCTGGCCGGCCTGTTCTTCCATTGCACGTGCCGCAGCGGTGGCTTCTTCCACCAGCGCTGCGTTCTGCTGGGTGGCTTCGTCCATCTGGGTGACGGTAAGGTTGACCTGCTCGATCCCGCTGGATTGCTCCTGCGAGGCGGCGGAAATCTCGCCCATGATGTCGGTGACGCGCTGCACGCTGGCCACGATTTCACTCATGGTGGTGCCGGCCTGATGCACCAGCGACGCGCCCTGCGCGACCTTGCTCACCGAATCGTCGATCAGGTGCTTGATCTCTTTTGCAGCGCCGGCCGAACGCTGTGCGAGCGTGCGCACCTCGGAGGCGACCACCGCAAAACCACGGCCCTGTTCGCCGGCACGCGCCGCTTCCACGGCCGCGTTCAAGGCCAGGATATTGGTCTGGAACGCGATGCCGTCGATGACGCTGATGATCTCGGCGATCTTCTTCGAAGACACTTGAATGCCGGACATGGTGGTGACCACCTGCGCCACCACCGCGCCGCCATGCGAGGCGACATCGGCGGCGCCGATCGCCAGCTGGTTGGCCTGACGTGCGCTCTCGGCGTTCTGCTTGACGGTGGAGGTGAGTTCTTCCATCGATGCGGCGGTTTCTTCCAGATTGGCCGCCTGTTGTTCGGTGCGTTGCGACAGATCGTTGTTGCCGGCGGCAATTTCGCTGGCCGCTGCATTGATCTGCGTGGCCGAGGTCTGGATGCCGGAAACGATCTCGGTCAACTGCGCCACGGTGGCATTGGCGTCATCGCGCATGCGCGCAAACACACCCTGGAAGTCGCCATCCATGCGCACGCTGAGGTCGCCTTCGGCCAGCGCGCTGAGCAGGCTGGAAATACGCTCCAGTCCCTGCGAGGTGGTGTCCAGCAAACCATTGAGCTGACGGCCGAATTCCAGATAGAAGCCGTGCTTGTCGTCCAATGCGAGGCGCTGCCCGAAGTCGCCCATCAAGGCGGACTGCACCACTGCAGCGACTTCTTGTTGCGTGCTGACCTCGGCGCTGACATTGCGCCACAGCAACATGCTGCCGCTGCGATGACCGTCGGCGGCATACAGCGGGGTCATGGTCAGGTCCAGCGTGACCGGACCGAAGGTGTAACGCTCCAGCGTGGTGGACTGCAGGTGCTGCAGGCGTTGCGAGCGCGCCTTGCCGTCGGCGTCAGCGCCGAATACATAGTCCAGCGGTTTGCCCACCACCGCATCGGCGCTGAAGCCCTGCTGGCCCTTTGCGTGAAACGCCGCTTCGCCGCATTTCAACGAGGTGTGCAGCGCTTCGGTGATGAACACCGCGTTGTGCTGTTCGTCGGCGAGCAGCACTTCCATCTCCGAATGCTCCAGCGCGGTGCGGATGCGCAGGTTTTCGTTGGCGATCTGCGCATCGCGCTCGATGCGCTGGCGCAGGTCGCTCTGCATGCGGCGCATGGCGCCCATCAGGCGGCCGACCTCGTCCTGGCGCTGCACGGCGATCTGGTTGTCCAGCTTGCCGGACGCGATCGCATCGGCCACTTTTGCAGCGGCATCGAGCGGGCGCACCACCTGACGGCGCAATAGCGCCAGCAGCGCAAGGCTGAGCACCAGTGCCGAACCCAGACCAACCGCCAGAATGCTCCACAACAGGCGATGCGCCTGCTGCATGATCGTTGCATACGGCACCACCACGCCCAGCGCAAAGCGCTCCTGCGCCTGGCCGATCTGCAGCGGTACATAGGCGCTCACCGCGCCGTTGCTGTCCGGGGTGAAGTCGATGGCGTCCTTGCCGGCCTTGATCGCATCCAGCATGGCGCGGTGGCGTGCATCGTTGGCCGGCTTGCCGATGCGGGCGGTGTCGCGCGAGGCCAGCACGATGCCGCCGGGCGACAGCAGTTCCACATAGCCGCCGTCCATCGGGTGCAGGGCGCTCAGGCGCTGCTGCAATGCGGCCAGCGCGATATCCACCGAGACCACGCCCAGATACGTGCCGTCCTGCATGATCGGCGTGGACAGGGTGGTCATCAGCACGGTCTTGCCGCCGATCTGATAATCGTAAGGTTCGGCCACGATCTGCCGGCCAAGTTCGCGCGGCTTGATGTTCCAGTCGCCCAGGCCCGGGGTTTCGTAATCGGCGAGCGGCTCGCGTACCAGGGTCTGCCCGTCGCGCCCCCAATAGGTCATGAAACGGCCGCTGGCATCGTGGCCTTTGGCGCTGACATAGGCACTGTCCTTGCCGTCGAACGCCTGCGCTTCCCACAGCGTGCCCATGCCCACCCACTCGGGGTGGTCCTGCAGTTGGTCGTGCACCACCGCGGCGGCCGTCTCGCGATTGATGGTGCCGTTGGCCCGCTGCACCAGCAGCGTGGTGGCCAGGGCCTTGCCGGTGGTGAATGCCTGGCCCAACTCGCCGCCGATCTGCTCGGCCTGGAAATGCGCCGCGTTCTGCATCGTGGCCTGCGCAGACGCGTTCAAGGCGCGGCTGCTCTGCCAGTAGCTGATGGCCGCGGTCAGACCGAAGCACAGCAATGCGGCCACTGCGGTGCCCAGCATCAGGCGGTACGCCAGACTGCCGCCGGAGCGAGATTGCGTGGAAGACACGGTCATGGGAGTCGCTGCGAAAGAAGGGGGTGACTGCTGAAGGCGACGGTGTGGATGTTGCTCAGCCGGTGGCGAGCATGGCTCCTGCGCGTGCGCCAACGCGGCTGTGGCTGCGCTGTGCAGGAACCGCTGCGCTCACCCGGAAGCTGGACACCGCCTCGTCGAGCTGCTGCGCCTGCTGCTGCATGGCGTTGGCGGCGGCGGTGGCTTCTTCCACCAGCGCGGCGTTCTGCTGGGTGCTCTCGTCCATCTGGGTAACGGTGAGATTGACCTGCTCGATACCGGCCGATTGTTCCTGGGAGGCAGCGGAGATCTCGCTCATGATGTCGGTCACGCGCTGCACCGAGGACACGATTTCGGCCATGGTCTTGCCTGCCTGATCCACCAGCGCCGAGCCCTGTGCCACCTTGCCGACCGAGTCGTCGATCAGGTGCTTGATCTCTTTCGCCGCGCCGGCTGAGCGCTGTGCCAGCGTGCGCACTTCCGAGGCCACAACCGCAAACCCGCGACCCTGTTCGCCGGCACGCGCGGCTTCCACCGCCGCGTTCAAGGCCAGGATGTTGGTTTGAAAGGCGATGCCGTCGATGACGCTGATGATTTCGGCGATTTTCTTGGACGAGGTCTGGATACCGGACATGGTGTCCACCACCTGGCTGACCACGTGCCCGCCTTGCGATGCCACCGATGCCGCGCCGATCGCCAGTTGATTGGCCTGGCGTGCGCTCTCGGCGTTTTGCTTCACGGTGGAGGTGAGTTCCTCCATCGAGGCGGCGGTTTCTTCCAGATTGGCCGCTTGTTGTTCGGTGCGCTGCGACAGATCGTTGTTGCCGGCGGCGATTTCGCTGGCCGATCCGGTGATGGAACTGGCCGCTTGCTGGATGCGTCCGACGATGCCGGCCAACTGGGTTGCAGTGGTGTTGGCGTCATCGCGCATGCGTGCAAACACGCCGTGGAACTGGCCGTCCATGCGCGCAGTGAGGTCGCCCTCGGCCAGCGCGGCCAGCAGCTCGGACAGCTTGCCCAGGTTGCGGTCGCTGACCTCCATCATCGCGTTGAGGTCGTTGATCATGCGTGCCGAATCGTGCTTGAAGCGTGTGGCATCGCCGCGCTGGCTGAAGTCGCCATTGGCCGCAGCCTGGGCCAGACGCTTGATCTCGGTGTTGATCGCCAGCAGGCTGGCCTTGGCCGCATCCATCGCTTCATGCAGCACGGCACGCGTGCCGGGCAGGCGTTCGGCGTCACGCGACAGGTCGCCTTGCGCGTATTCGTTGAGTACCCCGATCGCATCGATGATGGCGTCCAGGTGTTCGAAGATCATGGTGTTGATGCCGCCGGCCAGCTCGCCGTAGACACCGGGGAAATCGGTCGGCATGCGATGGCTGACGTCTTCGCCGGCGTGCATGTGCATCATCACCTTGGTCTGCGCGGAGAAGCGCTCCAGCGTGTGCACCATCTCGTCGGTGGCCTTGAGCATCTGGCCGATTTCATCGCTGCCGTGCTGGGCGGTGCGCACGCTCAGATCGCCACGCGCCACGCCCTTGATGGCGGCAAGCGCACGCGACACCGGCTCCAGAATCGAGTTGCCGATCAGCCAGCCCACCAGCAGATTGATCAGTACCAGAACGCCGCCGGCCACGGCGACAATGCCGGTGAAGGCCAGCGCCTGCGCCTGGGTGTCGTCCAGATACACGCCGGTGCCGATCACCCAGCCCCACGGCTTGTACAGCGCCGCGTAGGAGGTCTTCTGCACCGGGTCTTTTTCGCCCGGCTTGGCCCAGGCGTAATCGACGTAGCCGCCGCCAGCCTGCGCGGCAGTGACGAATGCCGGAAAGATGCGCTTGCCGTCCGGGCTCAGCACATCGTTGAGCGGTTTTCCGTTGAGATCCGGGCGGGTGGGGTGCATCAGCATCACCGGCGCCTGGTCAGTGACGTAGATGTAATCCACACCGCCGCGTGCGCGCATCGTCGACAAGGTGGTCAGCGCTCTGCTCTTTGCGGTCGCCACATCCATCTCGCCCTTTTCAGCGCGCTCGGCGTAACCATTGACCACCGCGATCGCCATTTCGATCTGGCTCTTGAGCCCATCGCGGCGCGTATCGGTGAGATCCACGTACTGCATGCGCGCGGCGATGACCGCCAGCGCGATGATGCCCAGCGCCACCAACGCAGTCTGGAACAGGAACTTGCGCTTGAGCGGCACGTTGGCCAGCGTGTTTGCGATCGTGGTCTTAAACGTCATGGCAGGTATCCAGTGAAAGGATTGTGACCGGGATATGTCGGATAGCGACCCGATTGCAGAAATGTTGAGCGTTGCCCGACGGCTGGTGTGTGGGAGATTTGCAGTGCTTTTTGAAGCCATTCTTTGAAGCCATTGCTGGTCCCGCGCCGGCACATGACCTGGCAAGTCTGCGGCGGATTACGCGCACCGTCAGGCCGCGCAGCGCACGCCGCACGCCGACCTGGACGTCAGGTCGCGTGGATCGGCGCAGCGTGGGGGGCTGGCTGGAATGGGCTTGCGGTGCCGCCACGACCGAGGAGTGGCGGGGTAGGCGTTCGGCGGATGCGCAGTAGTTTTGTTAGCCGCTCTTAGTTGCGCTGCGTGCTGCTGACGCTTGCCACGGACTGCTGCAGGTTCTGCAATTCGCTCCACAACTGGTGGCGGGTATCGCCGGCGTGGCCGAGCGACAAGGCTTGTGCGGTTTGCAGATCGCCATCGTGCAGGGCGCGATTGGCCTGGCGGTGTTGCGCCAGATACTGGCCCAGTTGCTGTTGCACCAGCGCAAACTGCCGCGCCTGTTCGCCCTGCGGCGCGGTGGCCTGGAAGTAACCGGCATGCCGCGCGATACGTTGACGCAGATGGCCCAGACGCTCGTCGTAGGCATCGATGCGTGCGATGTCATGCGAGGCGGCAAGCTGCGCACGCTGGTCGTCGCGCAATTGCACCAGATCGATGGCAAGCGACTGCAGCGCGCTCACCGGGACGTTGTCCAGAAGCACCGAGACCGGCGCCGCCGGTGCGGCGAAAGAGGGGGGCAACGACACACCGGCAGCCAGCAGCGCGACAACGAGCATGGAGCCTAGCGTGTGGCGGGCAGAGCGTGTGGAATTGGCGGTGTGCATGCGGAGTTCCTTCGACGTAGCGCGGGCAAGACGGCCCTCATTGCTCTGTGTATCGGCCGCAGAAGCTTGCGCTTGATCACCTTTCGACCAACGGCAGTGTTGGGGGAATCTCAGGGGTGTTGCGATGTGGCCGGGGTGTTGCGACGTGGGGTATGTCTGCCGGTTTTTGCCAGATAGCAAAACGCCCCGACAGGAGCGGGGCGTTTTGAGGGGCAATGACAACGTGAGCGAAGGTGGAGTGCTGTGACAGCATTGCGCGTGATTGGCGGTTGGCGATTGGCCGCGGCGCCGTACCCTCACCCCAACCCCCGCTCCGCGCCCCGGCCCGCGCTTGCGGCGCGGGCGCTCTAAGGCACGCGCGCCTATGGCGCGCAAGCTGTGCCTTGTCGCCCCGGCGGGAGAGGGGCTATGAACCCTTCTCCCTGCGGGAGAAGGTGGCGCGAAGCGCCGGATGAGGGTACGGGCGCAGCCTCGTGCACTAAAAAGCACGTCGCTGGAACTGGCAGAGCAGTTGGTGGACAACTTAATTGGCACAGGGCTTCGCTCCGTACCCTCACCCCAACCCCTGCTCCGCGCCCCGGCCCGCGCTTGCGGCGCGGGCGCTCCAAGGCACGCGCGCCGATGGCGCGCAAGCTGTGCCTTGTCGCCCCGGCGGGAGAGGGGCTTTAAATCTGGCGCCTTCAGCCCTCGCTCCATTAAACCGCTGCCAGACGCCGCAGGGCCGGGATGTTCGTTACCGAAGCCAGCGCAGCGTTCGGCTGGATCTTGAAGATCGCCACCGCATCAGACAGCTGACCAGCCTGTTCTTCCATCGCACGTGCGGCGGCGCTGGCTTCTTCCACCAACGCGGCATTCTGCTGGGTGGCCTCGTCCATCTGCGTCACGGTGAGGTTGACCTGTTCGATGCCGGCGGATTGCTCCTGCGAGGCGGCGGAGATCTCGCCCATGATGTCGGTCACGCGCTGCACGCTTGCAACGACTTCGGTCATGGTGGTACCGGCCTGATTCACCAAGAGCGAGCCTTCGGCGACCTTGCCGACCGAATCGTCGATCAGGTGCTTGATCTCCTTGGCCGCACCAGCCGAGCGCTGAGCCAGCGTTCGCACCTCGGACGCAACCACCGCAAAACCACGACCCTGATCGCCGGCACGCGCCGCTTCCACGGCGGCATTCAAGGCCAGGATATTGGTCTGGAAGGCGATGCCGTCGATGACGCTGATGATGTCGGCGATCTTCTTCGACGATGCCTCGATGTCGGCCATCGTGGCGACCACCTTGTTCACCACCTCGCCACCTTGCGAAGCAACACTTGCCGCGCCGATCGCCAACTGGTTGGCCTGGCGGGCGCCTTCGGCGTTCTGCCTGACGGTGGAGGTGAGTTCTTCCATCGAGGCGGCGGTTTCTTCCAGGTTGGCCGCTTGTTGCTCGGTGCGCTGCGACAGGTCGTTGTTGCCGGCGGCAATGTCGCTGGCAGCGGCGTTGATCGACGTGGTCGCGTGCTGGATGCGCCCGACGATGCCGGACAACTGCTCGGTGGTGGCGTTGGCATCGTCGCGCATCTGTGCGAACACACCGTGGAACTGGCCATGCATCCGCTCGGTCAGATCGCCGGCGGCAATCGCCTGCAGCACCTTGGACAGCGCGCCCAGATTGCCGTCGGCGGTGGCCATCAGCTGGTTGAGGCTCTCCACCATCGCAAGGAAATCGTACTGGAAGCGCTGCGTATCGCCGCGCACGCTGAAGTCGCCATTGGCGGCGGCCTGCGCCAGCAATTTGATTTCGCTGTTCATTGCCAAGAGATTGCGCTTGACCGCGTCCATGGTGTCGCTGAGCACGGCCTTCTCGCCAGGCAGGCGGTCCATGTCCTGGCTCATATCGCCGATCGCATAGCGCGACATGATCCGTGCAAGCTTCATCTTCACCGCAATATGCGATTCGACCAGTGCATTGGTGTCGCGCACCATGCTGCCGTATTCGCCGGGAAATACCGCTTCGTCCATGCGGAAGCTGATCTGCCCGCTGTCGTGGCGGCGGGCCATGTCCTGCTGCGCTGCGGAGACGGCTTTGAGCTGTTCCTGCATGCCACGCATGCTGGTCAACAACTGGCCGGGTTCGTCGCCGGGCTGCGGGCCGATCGGGTTGTCCAGCTTGCCATGCGCGATCGCTTCGGCCACTTGGGTGGCTTGGGTCAATGGACGCACCAGACTGCGCGAAATCAACCACGCCAGTGCAGCGGCCAGAAACGCCGACAGCAGGCCGAAGGCGATCAGGGCGCGGTTGGCCAGTGCAACACTGCCCAGGATGGCGGCTGCACCGGCAGCGTTCTGCTGGTTCTGCAGTTCCACTGCGGCGGCAATCGCGTTGGAGCGGCGCTCCAGCAGCGGCTGTGCTTCACCGCTCAACAGCTGCTTGGCGCCATCCAGATTGCCGTCGCGGATCATGCCGAGCAGGCGGTTGTTGGTGGCACGGGCGGCGGTGAGGCTGTCTTCGATGGTCTGGCGTGCACGCATGCCATCTGCAGTGGTCGGCAGGCGTTTCAGCGCAGTCCACAACTCGGCGTAGTGCGCGCGATTGGCCTTGAGCTGCGCATCGATCGTGGGCTGTTGCTGCGGCGTGGCCAGCATGAAGTCGCGGATATAACGCTCGCCCAGCATATTGCTCTCGCGCATCTGGTTGAGCAGCTGCGCCTTGCGATTATTGATCTCGATAATGATGGAGACCTGGTTCTTGACCGTCTTGAATTCGTATAACGCCAGGCTGGTGGAGCCGGCCAATAAAACGATCAACAAGGTGAAGGCCAACGCCAGGCGTCGCCCGACATTGAGCGAATGCAGAAATTTCATGGTGTTCTCGGGGAGGGAGGGAGGAAAAGAGGTACAGCGGTAGCGTTCGCTGGCGGGTTTTCTTGAGCTGATGCGCGTTCGTCGATGCGTCTGCGTTCATCGTCGCTGCGGCGGGTGCGCTGCGTATGAGGCGTTGCGTTGCGTCGTGCAATGAAGGGCGGCAACGGCGGCAGTGCCAGCGTGTGGCGAGTGGGTGCGTGGTAACGACAAAGCCCCGGCATCGCTGCCAGGGCTTTGTCGTTACCGCACAACATCGGCGGCCTTCGCGGTTTGGAGCGGCTAACAAAACTACGTCACGCCAGCCTACTGCAGGCCGGCTGATCTGCTGTCTGGCTGCAGGGCCCTTGCCCCGCCCACCATCGCGGGACACGCCGCAAGTACGTCCATGTAGGCTCTTACGCGGCATCCATGCCGCGTAAGGTCCCGCGACGGTGGGCAGGCAAGGACCAGTCGAGATGGTCGGTATGCATGGTTTTAAACAATGCAACCAGCAGACTCTCTGGTGCGGTGAGGGCACCGCGCATTCGACCCACTCAGTGTTTGATCTGGACTTCTGACTGCATCCACCAAGAGACGGCCGACAAAACCACTGCAGTCACTGACAGGCGCTCGCTAGGTTTTGTTAGCCGCTCTTAGTGCCTTCTTCTGCGGCTTTGCGTCTTACGCCGCCTGCGGCACTTTCAACGAACGCACCAGGCCACCGATGTCCACGATCAGCGAGACCCGTCCATCGCCGAGGATGGTGGCGCCGGAGACGCCCGGGATACGGCGATAGTTGTTTTCGATGTTCTTGACCACGACCTGCTGCTGGCCGAGCAATTCGTCCACTTCCAGCGCGATCTTCTGGCCGTCGCCTTCGACCACCACCACCAGCGATTCCTTGGAGGACTGTTGCCCGCCGAAACCGTAGTAATTGGTGAGCGACAGGATCGGCAGATATTCGCCACGCACCCGCAGTACCCGGCCGTCGCCCGCCATCGAGCGGACATCTTCCGGTGCCGGCTGCAGCGCTTCGAGCACGTAGGACAGCGGCAGGATCAGGGTTTCGCCGGCGACCGACACGGTCATGCCGTCCAGGATGGCCAGGGTCAGCGGCAGACGGATCAGCACGCGGGTCCCGCTGCCGGCGTTGCTTTCCAGCTGCACTTCGCCACCCAGGCCCTGGATGTTGCGGCGAACCACGTCCATGCCCACGCCACGACCGGACAGATCGGTGACTGCGTCAGCGGTGGAGAAGCCAGGTGCGAAGATCAGATCCCACACCTGCGCATCGGTCGGGTTGTCCGGCACGGCGATGCCGCGTTCGGCCGCTTTTTCCAGGATCTTGGCGCGATTGAGGCCACGGCCGTCGTCGCTGACTTCGATCACGATGTGACCGCCCTGGTGCGATGCCGCCAGGGTGATGGTGCCGGTCTCGTCCTTGCCGGAGGCGCGGCGCGCATCGGGCATTTCCAGACCATGGTCGATCGAGTTGCGCACCAGATGCACCAACGGATCGGCGATCTTTTCGATCAGCCCCTTGTCCAACTCGGTGCTTTCGCCAATCGTGCGCAGACGCACCTGCTTGCCGAGGCGGCTGGAGAGGTCGCGCACCAGACGCGGGAAGCGGCGGAACACCGCATCGACGGGCAGCATGCGCACGCCGATGACTGCTTCCTGCAGATCGCGGGTGTTGCGTTCGAGCAGATCCAGACCGGCAAACAACTGTTCGGCATGCGCCGGGTCTAGGCCGGTGGAGACCTGCTTGAGCATGGCCTGCGTAATGACCAGTTCGCCGACCAGGTTGATCAGCGCATCGACCTTGTCGACGCTGACGCGGATGGAGCTTTCGGCTTCGGCAGCGGCGGCCTTGGCAGGCGTGGCAACGGCGGCGGCAGGTTCTGCAGCGGCGGTTGCTGCAACCGCGACGGCGGCAGTGTCAGCCGCGTCGACCGCCAGGCTCGGCGGCGGGCCGGGCACGGCCATCGGGCGGATGTCCAGCTCGCAATCGTCCACCACCCAGGCAAAGGTGTCTTCGATCTTGCTGCGCGGAATCTTGCCGATCAGGCCCAGATCCCAGGCCAGGTAGGCTTCCAGCGGATCGATGTTTTCAAAGCCCGGCATGCGCTCAAGACGGGCGGCAATCTGCAGCGGGCCCAGGTGCTCGAGCTCGCGGATGATGCGCAGCGGGTCGTTGCCGCTCATGAACAGCGACGGCGCCGGGGTAAAGCCGATGTGCCAGGCTTCGGGTTCTTCTTCCTTCGGCTTGGCAACGACCGCAGCCACCGGTGCTTCGCCAGCCAGCACCGCGTTCAAGCGGGTGTGCACGGCCTTGACCGCAGCCGGGTCGGCCGGGGTGCCGTGTTCGGCTTCGCGCAGCAGGGCGCGCAGCACGTCGACCGAGCCGAGCATGGCATCGACCGCATTGGGTGCGAGCTGGCGCTTGTTGGAGCGCAGTTCGTCCAGCAGCGTCTCCAGCACGTGGGTCAGGCCGGCGACGGCCTCGAAACCGAAAGTGGCAGCGCCACCCTTGATCGAGTGCGCAGCGCGGAACACCGAGTTGATGATTTCCGGGTCGCGGTTGCCCTCTTCAAGGGACAGCAGCCCGGCCTCCATCGCGTCGAGCCCTTCACGGCTTTCCTCGAAAAAGGTGGCGTGGAAACGTTGCAGGTCCATGCTCATGGGTGCGAAATCCGATGGTGAAGCGAGAGAGAATTAACCCAGAACTTTCTGGACGGTGGCGATCAGCTGTTCTGGATTGAACGGCTTGACCAGCCAGCCGGTGGCACCGGCAGCTTTGCCTTCGGATTTCTTGTCGGCCGCCGATTCGGTGGTGAGCATCAGCATCGGGGTGAACTTGTAGTCCGGCAGCTGGCGCAGTTCGCGAATCAGCGAAATGCCGTCCATGTTGGGCATGTTCACGTCGGTGACCACCGCGTTGAAGCGCTGGCCCTTCGCGCGGCCCAGCGCAACGGCGCCGTCTTCGGCTTCTTCGACGGCAAAGCCGGCAGAGGTGAGGGCGAAAGAGACCATCTGGCGCATTGACGCCGAATCGTCCACCACCAAGATACGTGCGCTCATGCGGCGTTCTCCACAGATTTCAGGTTGTCATTGGATGCGGAAAGTCCGAGCGCGTCGGTGACGCCGAGCAGACGGGCCGCATCTCTAAAAGTGTCGTTGCAGCCATCGAACTCGGTGTTCAACCCGGCCTGGCGGCGGGCCTGCACGAAGGCGCAGAGCAACTGCACGCTGGCGGTGTGGATGCGGCGGACTTCACCGGCGTCAAGCACCAGATCGCCATCCTCCGCGAGGACTGCGGCTAGCTTTTGCTTGAGGTCGGTGCTGGTCTCGATGCCGAGATCCTCACCCAATGTCACTGTACTCATCGTTGCTCCGAACGGACGGTTCTATGCGTACTAACGGCGGGGGGCGGGAAAGCTTTAACGTTGAATCTGTGTGCGTGCATGTGCGCGTCAGCTATGCGGCGCATCAGTGCAGCAGATGGCTGGCATCGAGCAGGATCATCGGCTGATGGCCCAGGCGCGCGACGCCGCGGAACAGGTTGTTGGAGATGCGGCACAGGCGTGCGTTGTCCGGCGGCTCGATCTGCTGATCGGTGAGGCTGGTGACGTCTTCCACCGCCGACACGCGCAGACCCATGGTTTCGCCGTTTTCTTCCAGCACCACCACGCGGGTGTGCAGATCCATGTCCACCGCCGATGCACCAAGATGGATACCCAGATCCATCACCGGCACCACCTGGCCACGCAGATTCATGATGCCGAGCATCGCGCTGGGGGTGCCGCGCAATGGCAGCAGGGGCACCGGCAAGACCACTTCCTGCACCTTGAGCAATTCGAGTGCATACGTCTGTTCGCCGCAGCGCAGGCGCAGCCAACGCGTACTGCGTTCGGCCGCGCGCCGTTCGGCATGGATGCGTTCGGCCTGGCCGGGTGCGAGCAGCGCTTCAAGGCCTTGCGGATAGATTGATGGCGGCGGCGCGCGGTGCGGTGCGATCGGCGCTTGCGCAGGGCGCGCAGGTGCCGGTGCGGCTGGTGCGGCAAGACCGAAGGCCGGGTCCGCATCCATCTCCGACAACAGATCGGCACTGGAGGCGGCGGTGCCGAAGGCCGGGTCTGCGTCCATTTCGGCCATCAGATCGGCCGTGCTCATGAACGGGCTGGGCGCTGAGGTGGCGAAGGCGGGGTCGGCATCCATCTCGGCCAGGAAATCGGCGGCGATGTCTGCAGCGCTCGGCGCGGCAACGACCGGCGGGCCGAAGGCCGGGTCGGCATCCATCTCGGCCAGGAAATCGGCGGCGATGTCTGCAGCGCTCGGCGCGGCGACGACCGGCGGGCCGAAGGCCGGGTCGGCATCCATTTCGGCGAGGAAATCGGCAGCGATGTCTGCAGCGCTCGGCGCGGCGACGACCGGTGGACCGAAGGCGGGGTCGGCGTCCATTTCGGCGAGGAAATCGGCGGCAATCGCTTCGGCGCTGAGCACGGGGGTGATCGCTTCCGGCACAGCGACGGCCTGCACAGGTGGCTCTGCCAGCGCGACGTCTGCATCGGTGTCGGCAAGCACCGGTCCCGCGGCGATGTCGGCAGTCGCCACCGCAGCGGTGACAGCAGCGGCAGTCACGGCAGCGGGGATCTCCACGCCGGCATCGTGCAGCAGGCCTTCCAGATAATCGTCGAGCTCACCGTTGGCGGTGTGGTTGCTCATGCGGCTTGCTCCATGGGCATCGCGTCATCGGCCAGCACCCATTCCAGCGCGCGGCGATAAGCAGACAGGCCACGACCCTGATAGTCGCCGCCGGTAGCGGGAACGGTCAGCGCAGCGGCGTTACAGATACGGGTATCCACCGGCACCGCGTCTTCCCAGACCACGGCGCCATAGGTGGCCTGCATTTCCTTGAGGGTGTCGGTGCCGGCGCGGGTGCGGCGGTCGAACAAGGTCGGCAGGATCGACACCGGCAACGGGCGGCGACGCGAGCGCTGCACCATGTCGGCGGTGCGCACCATGCTGGCCAGGCCATGCAGGGCGAGTGGCTCGGCCTGGGTCGGCACCACCACACGGTCGCAGGCGGCCAGGGCATTGATCATCAGCAGGCCAAGGGTGGGCGGGCAGTCCAGCAGGATGTAGTCGTGCTGGCCGGCGTGGCGGGTCATGGCGTTCTGCAGGGCCAGGCCCAGACCGGGCTGATTGGCGCTGCGACGTTCCAGCGTGGCCAGTGCCGCTTGCGCGCACACATAGGACAGGCCAGGGATGCTGCTTTCGTGCAACAGGCTGGCCAGATCGCTCGGCGGGGTGCCGAACAGGTCCAGTACCCCGCGCGGCGGCGGGTCCACCGCCACGCCGAACGCGCGGGTCAGCGAGGAGTGCGGATCGAGGTCGACCAACAGCACCCGGTGGCCGAGCGCGGCCAGGCCGCGACCCAGTGCCAGCGTCGTGGTGGTCTTGCCCACGCCGCCCTTTTGGTTGGCGATTGCCCAGATACGCATCTCACTGCACTCCTTGAATTACGGCGGGGACGGAACTTGTGCCGCTTTCGGTGGTGACGGCCGTTTGGCCGCCGTCAGACTTGGGAAGCTTCGGCGCCCCGGCGGCGGTCGCATGCATCTGCGATGGCGGATCGGGTGCGAGTGAGCCAGCCGAATCAGCGAGGATGATCAACACCACACGCCGGTTCGCATTCCGTCCCGCCTCAGTGCTGTTATCGGCACGTGCGCGGAATTCTCCATAGCCCACCATCGCCAATCGCTGCGGGGCGACACCGTCGTCGGCAAACAGGTGCACCACGCTGGCGGCACGCGCGGCCGACAGCTCCCAGTTAGAGGGGAAACTGTGCGGTGGCGATCGGCTGGTTATCGGTATAGCCCTCCACGCGCACGCCGTTGGGCGCATCGCGCAGCACCGAGGCGAGGGTGGACAGCGTGTCGCGGGCAGTGCCGGCCAATGCGGCCGAGCCGGTGCCGAACAGAATGTCGCTGTTGATCTCCACTTCGATCCACAGATCGTTGCGGCGGATGGTGATGAGTTTCTTGTCGATCAGCGGCGCCAGCGTCTTGCTCAGTTGCGCGGCCACCGCATCCATCTGCCGCTGCGCACGCGCCAGTTGCGCCTGGTTGCGCAGCGACACCGGCATGCGCATCTGCGCGGCCATCGATGGCAGCAGGGTGGGGTCGGTGGGGCCGTTGGAAGCCGCCATCGGTGCGCCGGCCTTGATCACCGACGGGCGGTCGTAGTCCGCCCCCAGGGTCTGGGTCTTGCCGATCTGCACCGGGCTGGCCGCATTGGACGAGCCACCGAACGCGGTGGTCAAGGCCTGCGCCATGACCTTGTACTTGCCCTCGTTGAGCGAGGAGATGGCGTACATCACCACGAAGAACGCCAGCAGCAGCGTCATCAGATCGGCATACGGAATCGCCCACGCTTCGTGGTTGCCATGTTCTTCGTGATGTTTGCGACGGCGGGCCATGACGGGCTTAATGCAAGTATCCGGCCAATTTCGATTCGATGTTGCGCGGGTTCTCGCCCTGGGCGATCGCAATCAAGCCTTCGATCGCCATTTCGCGCTCGTTGGTACTGCAATGGATCACGCTCTTGAGCTTGGCGGCGACCGGGAGAAACAGCAGGTTGGCCGAGGCGATGCCGTAGATGGTGGCGGTGAACGCGGCCGCGATGCCGTGGCCGAGCATGGCCGGGTCGGCCAGATTCTTCATCACCGCCATCAGGCCGAGCACCGCGCCGATGATGCCAAGCGTGGGCGCGTAGATGCCCATGCCTTCGAACACCTTGGCGGCGGCAAGATCCTGGCGCTCCTGGTTGTCCACTTCGATCTCGAGCATATGCCGCATGGATTCGGGCTCCACGCCATCGACCAGCATCTGCAGGCCTTTGCGCAGGAACGCGTCGTCCTGGCGCGGGAGTTGGTCTTCCAGGCCCAGCAGGCCCTGGCGACGGGCGATGTTGCTCCATTCGACGATGCGCGCCAGCAACTGTGGGCGGTCGCTGGCCGGCGGCTGGATCACCCAACGCAGGATCTTGAAGGCGCGGCGGAAAACTGCCGGGGAGGTGTGCAGCAAAATCGCCGCCACGGTACCGACGATCACGATCAGGAAGGCAGCAGGCGACCACAGCGACGAAATACCGGCGCCTTTCAATACGCTGCCGCCCACGATCGCCACGATCGCAAGTAGCAGTCCGATAATGCTGAGTCTGTCCATGGAAGCGATATCGGCCCAAGCGCGGCGGACTTGATAGGCGCGCTTGGTTGAAGCGCCAGAAAGTTGTCGTTTTGGGCTGAAGGCCCATTTCCTGCTGGCTTAAAGCCCCTCTCCCGCCGGGGCGAGAAGGCACAGCTTGCGCGGCATGGGCGCGCGTGCCTTGGAGCGCCCGCGCCGCAAGCGCGGGCCGGGGCGCGGAGCGGGGGTTGGGGTGAGGGTACGGTTTTTCAGGGTACGACCAGGCCCTCGCCTGCGAGTCGCCGGCTTCGGTAAGCGGCGCCAGCGCGGCCGGGGATCGGCTCCTCGGCTCGGTCAGACATCCTGTCTGACTCGCCGCGCGGCACATCCGTGTGCCGCTCTCCGCCAATCCCCAGCCACGCTACCGCCTCGGTACGTTGTTGCTGTGACTTCGAAAAGTGCTGAACGCGGTAACGACGAAGTTGCCTGAAGCCCCTCTCCTGCGGGAGAGGGGTTGGGGTGAGAGTACGGTTGGCCAATGTCATTGCAGCAGACGTACCCTCATCCGGCGCTACGCGCCACCTTCTCCCGATGGGAGAAGGGAACAGTAACCGCGCGCATTAGGCGCATCACTACTCGAAGGCGCTAGCCTGGCAATTCCTGTACATGCAAGCTGTAGCCGAACGGAAGCTGCAATTGCTGGGTTCGGCGCAGACGCTGGAGTTCTTGCGCAGCCCGCCGGGCAACCGGCTTGAGCTGTTGGCAGGTACGCGCGCAGGTCAGCACAGCAGCCGCATCAATGACCAATGGCGGGTGTGCGTTGTCTGGACTGACGCCGGCCCAGAACACGTTGAGATTGTCGATTATCACTGAGGTGTTGCCATGCGGCCCACGAACAAACTGCGCGCCATCCATCCCGGCGAGATTCTGCGGAAAGACTTCATGCTGCCATTGGGGTTGACCATCAACGGCCTGGCGCGGGCGCTGGATGTACCGGCAACGCGCATCCACAGCATCGTGCACGGCGAGCGTGCCATCAGCGCCGACACCGCGGCACGGCTTGCACGCCACTTCGGTGGCGATGCGGCGTCCTGGCTGGCGCTACGGGCCACCCACGATCTGAAGACCTTGCCCAACCGCAGCGAGATCGAGCGCAATGTGCGGCCCCGTGTGGTGGCGTAGGGACCCGACTGGCACGCAGGATGCCCGCGCCGGCGCGCCATGCACGTCAAGCGCTGACGGCTAGCGCCAGCGTAGCGAGCACGACGCGCTGCTTGAGGATCTGGGCGCTTGTGCCACGTTCGTGCTGCGCGGCACTCCCGCAGGCACTGCGTGTGGATGGAGCGAGCCAAGTGCCTCAAATCCCAGAATCGATCGGTAAGAGGCCTGCGCTCAGAAAGCGTATTGGAACCCCAGGCCCAGCGTGCGGCCGCGCGCCGGCAGGCCGGTGATGACGCCTGGAGCAGCGTAGTTGCCGTAGAGGTCGTAGCGATCGTCGCCGAGATTGTCGGCCCAGGCATACAGCTCGGCATTGCCGTTTTCCAGGCCGATGCGCAGGTCGATTTTCTGGTAACCGGCCAGTTCGAAGTTGTTCTGTGGATTGGCCGGGCGATTGCCGACGCCGCGGTAGCCCAGACGTGCATTCAGCGCGGGCGCCGCCAGGCCCCAGAACTGGGCCAGCTCGCGGTGGTAGGCAAGACTGAGGTTGCCGCTCAGGTGCGGAACATCGGAGACACGGTTGCCGGCGGCGACATCGCCACCGGAGACGCCAACGGCGGTACTGGTGATGTTGGCATCGATGTAGCTGAGGCCGGCGCCGAGCGTCCAGCCGCTCGGCAGATGCCAGTTGCCCTGCAGTTCGGCGCCCTTGCTGCGGGTGTCCGCATTGACCGTGCTGACCGCCAGCGTCGCGACGTCATAGCCAAGCAGATGGTCGTCACTGACCTGGTTAAGGTACACCGCGCCGTCCAGCGAGAAACGTAGGTCTGCGGAGGCATGCTTGAACCCGATCTCGCTGCTGTTCACCGTGGCGGCGCGATAGGGCCGGCTGTCGATCGGCTGGGTCGCGTAGTCGTTGAACCCTTGCGATTTGTAGCCGCGTGCGTACACCGCATACACGTTGGTGGTGTCGGTCCAGGCGTAGGACAGCGCGGTGCGGCCGGTCAGGTAATCGTCGCCAACCCGGCGGCTGTCGCCGACAGCGCTGCCGCTGACGCGATACAGCCCGCGATAGGTCTTGCGATCGCGCGAGTAGCGCAACCCCCGGTAAGCTTGAACGCCTCACCCAAGGGCAGCGTGGCTTCGCCGTACAGCGCATAGCTGTCGGTGCCGAAGTCGCGCTGCTGCTGGTTGCCGGTGCTTGCAAACAGCGAGTCGAAACTGCGCTGCGAGTGCAGCAGGTTCACCCCGGTTACCCAGAACACCTGCGCCTGCGGCAGCGAGGACCAACGCAGGTCCTGGCTGTTGACGCGTTCTTCGGAGACGTCGGTGGCCAGATACTCGAACGCCGAGCCGAACAGGGCCTGGGTGAGGCGGCGGTCGTACCCCTGCCGCCGGTGAAATCGGCGCTGGTATGTGCGGTGATCGAAGTGATACGGCTGTTGTCGAGGTCATGGTCGATCTGCAGCGAGTAGCGCCGCATTTGCTTGCGGTTGCCATCGAACACGCCGGGCGTCAGGTCCAGGCTGGGCTGCTCGCCGAACGGACGCAGCACCTCCTGCGCCACCTCATGGCGGGTATTCTGGCCTTCGAGAATCAGCAGCGCCTTGGTGCTGTCGGCAAGGTCCCATAGCAGGCTGCCGCGCAGCGCGGTTTCTCTGGGTTCGACCAGTGGGCGGCCGTCCTGTGCGTTATCCACCCAGGCGTCGTAGCCGCTGTGACGCACCGCGATGCGCCCGGAAAGATGCTCGGACAGCGCGCCGCCAAGCGCGGCTTCCTGCAACTGCTGGCCCTGCTCGCCGGCTTCCACGCGCACATAGCCTTCGCGTTCGCGGGTTGGCCGGCGACTGGTGACATTGATGGCGCCGGCTTCGCTGTTGCGGCCGAACAAGGTGCCTTGCGGCCCCTTGAGTACTTCGACCTGCTCGACATCGAAGGTCGCCAACGAGGCGTGGCGCATCGAGATCGCCACGCCATCGACATTCAATACAACCGAGCCGTCGTCTATGCTGACCTGATTGAGCGAGCCGACGCCGCGGATGCGGACATTGCCGTCGTTGCTGCCGCCGTAGGAGCTCACGTCCACGCCGGGCGTGTTGCGCAGCACCTCCTTGATGTTGAGCAGACGCCCGGCCTCGATATCGCTGCGACGCGTCACGCTGAGGCCGAACGGCACATCCTTGGCGCTTTCGTCGGCCAGCCGGGCACTGACGGTGACGGTGGGCAGGTCGGTGGCCTGTTTGGCATCGTCGTTAACTGAGCCGGAGCCGGAGTCGGCCAGCGCGGCTACCGGCAACAGGGCAATGACGATGGCCACGGCGAGCGCGTCGGCGCAGTAACGCGATCTGCCGCTAGCGGCAAGCAATACGGTGGACGGCATGGAGAATCCTTGGATGGGCAAAGGCGGGGAGGAGAGGGGGCTGGCGCTGCTGCAGCGCCACGGTTGGCTGGCATCGCGGAATCAGGGCGGTGGCGCGTTGGCCGCGTCGGGATGCAGCAGCACCTGTTGCGGGTTGCGCTGATAGGACGGCCAGGCGTCGAGCAGCAGTCCGTCGCTGTCGGGTGGATAGCGCGGGTAGCTGGATGGCGCGGCCTGCAACCGCACGACGCCGTGGTGACGCGTGAGCAGGCGGTAATGCGGGAGGCTGTCGGTTGCACGTTTCCAGCCGCCGCCGTGCCAGCGCCAGCGGCTGGCGTCGATGCGGGTGCCGGCGCGATCGCGATGCAGTGACAGCTGCGAAGCCAGCGGTGCGCCCAGTTGTTCTGCGGCGGCCTGCGGCCCGGCGTGTGCGGCCAGTGCATCGGCCAACGGCACCCGTGCGGCGAGCTGGCGGGTTAACGTGTCGAAATCCTGCGGGCGCTGGCGCGCGGTCCAGTCCAACGCCGCCAATGCGGCGTAGTGCTGCGCCCAGCCGGAACTGCGCGCCAGGCTCAAGGCGTCGACCGGGACATCGCTGTCGGCCAGCACGCGTGCGGTGGTGCCCGAGGCGCGGATCAGTGCCTGCTGCAGGGCGGCCAGCCCATCGACATCGCCGACACACAGCAGGCCGAGCGCACCGGCCACGCCGTCGCCCAGCCAAACGGCGCTGCGGCCCTGCCGCAGATCGGCTGCGTTGGCCAGGGCTTGCCGCGCCAGTGCCGAGGCAATGCGCGCGCGCCGCAGCGAGCGGCCAACGCCTAGATCGGCCACGTCCCAGCTTGGCGCTTCCGGCAGCACCAGGGTGGTGCCGAGCAGACGTGGTTCGCCCAGGCCGCGCGGCCACTGCGCGATCTCCTGCACCACGCCGACGTGTCCCAGCCGCCGCTGCACGCAGGCCTGCATGGCCTGCACGTCGGCGCCGATACCGGGTGCGCTGTCGGCCAGGTGGCGGTCGTGGGCGATCCGCACTGGACCCCCAGGGTCTGGTGCGGATCAGCCGCCCATGCCACTGCGAACGTCAATGGACCCTGCGTCTGGCCATGTGTGCCGGCAGTGGAGTCGGTGCCGCCACGTTGCAACGACCAATGCCATGTCCCGCTCGGGGCGATCGCGTCGCTGGCCACCGATGCGGCATCGGGCGGCAGGACGACAGCCTCACCCAGGCCGTAGCGACGCCGATCGCCGGCGCTTCTGAGCACCCGATCCGGATCCAGCCCAAGCCGCGGTGCAGCGTCCTGCGCACGTAACCAGAAGCCGGCGTGACCCAGCCATGGCGGCTGGCCGTCGGCCGACCATCCGTTGGGCGCGAGCGACCACCGCAGTCGTACCGTACAACCGGCGGCACGGGTGGCGCAGGTGCCGAGCGGCACGACCAGATGCGCATAGGCGACCTCCGCGCTCACGCTGCGGCCGTCGACCGTGGCGCGCTGCAGCGCGAATCCGTTCGGCAGTTCGGCATGCAGGTTGCCGCTAGCGGCCCGTACGCCGTGCAGCGTCCACTCTCCCTGCAGGCGCTCGGCGGCTGGATCGAGCTGCAGGCGCAGGTCGCCGCCCGCGACCTTGTAAGCACCTGCTTCGGCCAGCCAGCGCCGTTCCCAGGCGGCGTCCTCGCGCTGGATGAGCGCCAACGGCCGATAGCCGCCATGGCCGATCAGCTGGGCATTCAGCAGCGTGCCCAGCCCCAGCAGACCGACCAGCGCAACGCTGGCGAGCACGCCCCCGGTCCGCGCAAGCGGTTGCAGAGCTGCCCGGCGCGCTGGCGCAACCGGCTATCGACGCCGCGTGGCAGCACCAGCACCGCAGCGGCGACCAACAGTGCGCCCAGCGCCAGCTTGTAGCCGTCCAGGGCGAGCAGATACGCGCGCCAGGGCGCCCAGCCGCTCAGCCCCGACAGCTGCAGATGGACCGGAATGCCGACCTGGTACAGCGGGTAATCCGCCATCCCCAGCTCATGGTTCACCACCAGGATGAAGGTCAGCAGCATCGACAGGCTGTAGGCGACACCGGCCCGGCGGCACAGCGCATGCACCAGAAAGCTCAATAGGCCCAGCTCGAGCAGCGGCGGCGCCATCACCAGCAACTGATAGAGCAGGGCATCGCTCAGGTCCAGGGCCGCAGGCAAGGCGAGCGCGGTGACCAGCACGGCGGCGGCACCCGGCAGCAGCGACAGCAGCACGGTCGTGGCGATCACCGCCAAGGCGCGCGCGAACGGGCGTAGCCAGATTGGCGCAGGGAGCGCATCGAACATGCTGTCGAAACCATCCACCTGGTCGCGTCGCCAGACCCAGCCGACCAAGGCGGCGATCAGGAACGCGATCACCAGATAGGTGGCGTCCTTGAGCAGCGGCAGCAGCAGGTCCGGTCGTGGCAGCAGCGGGCCGTCGGCATGCCAGATGCCGTGGACGAATGCGCTGAGTACGCACATGGCGGCCAGGACGGTCATGCCGGCCCACCAGCCACGGCTGCGTGCGAGTTGCCGTAGCTGCCAATACGTTTCCAGCCACAGCGCGATCCCCCAGTGCGACGCAGCAACCGGCGCCAGTGACCGCTGCACGGCCAGCATCTGGATGGCCGCCGCGGCGGGCACGGCAGCACGCGGTGCCGCCGTCTCCAGCACCAGCGATTCGCGTCGGACGCCATGCAGTGCCCAGGCCAGCAGCGCCAGCGGCAGTACACCCCAGACCGCGCGGTTGAGCAGGGAACCCCGGCGTCATCGGCAGCAACGCGGTGGATTTCTGCAGGGGCGTCCAGGCCTCGATGCGGGTATGCGCAAAGGTGAACAGCGACGGATCCAGCACTGCCGCCAGCAGCGGATTGATGTCGCCGCCTTTGAGCACCACCACCGCGAACATCCACAGCAGCATCAACAGCGCCGACAGACCGAAGGCGCCGGCCACGCTGCGGGTGCGCAGGGTGATCAGGTAGTACAGCGCGCCGATGCCGGTGCCGGCCGGCAGCAACAGCCAGCCCCAGGCGAACAGCAATGCGCGCCATGGCAGGGCAGCGATCGAACCGGCTGGCACCAGGCCCAGCCAGCCCAGCACCGGGGCGGCGATGAAACCCACGATCAACGCACTGGCCAGCAGCGCGCCGACCAGTGCGGCGCCAATGAAGCGTCCCCACAGCAAGGCCGGCAGGCAGATCGGCAGCGACAACACCACTTCATGCAGATCGGCCTGGCGGTCGCGCAGCAGCGGTTGCGCAAACACCCAGGCCCAGGCGAAGAACAGGAAGAACATGCAGCCGGTGGACATCAGGTAGATCAGGCTGGGAGCGTTGCGCGGAATGTCGGTGCCGCCCATCTGTTGCACGTAGTCGGCATTGGTCAGGCACATCAGCAGATAGCCGGCCAGGCCGACGAAAACCAGGCCGACAATGCCGCTGCGCAGCCCGGCGCGCAGCTCCGCGCGCGCTTCCTGCAGCAGCTGCGCTGCGCTCATGCCGCCTCCGCGACGTTGGCATGCGCCTGCGCCAACGCGGCGTAATACACGTCTTCCAGGCGCGGCAGGTGCGGCACGAAGCGTGGATCCGGCGCCTGCTGCGCCAGTGCGATCACGCGTGAGCCCTCGGGGCTGGCGGTGGCATGCAGATGGGGCGGCAATGGCTGACCGCGCGGCACCACGCAGTGCCACAGGCGACCGCGATAGGGCGCTATCAGCGCGTCCGGGGTGCCTTCGGCGACGATGCGTCCGGCCGCCAGGATCGCCAGGCGCCGGCAGAGGTTTTCCACGTCCTCGACGATGTGGGTGGACAGCAGCACGATGGCGTCGGCCGCCACCTCGGCCAGGACATGGTGGAAGCGATTGCGCTCGGCCGGATCCAGCCCGGCGGTCGGTTCGTCGACGATCAGCAGACGTGGCGCGCCCACCAGTGCCAGTGCGATGCCGAAGCGGCGCAGCATCCCGCCGGAATAGCTGGCGACCTCGCGGTCGGCGACCTGGGCCAGATTGACCTTCTCCAGCAGGCCGTGCACCTCGTCGCGGCGCTCGCCTCGGTCGGTGCGTCCCTTGAGCCAGGCGAACCGATCCAGCAGCGTGCGCGCGGACATGCCGGGATAGGCGCCAATCTGCTGCGGCAGATAGCCCAGGCGGCGGCGCAGGTGGTCAGGGTCTGCGAGCACGTCCACACCATCCAGCTGAATCCGGCCGCTGTCGGGGGTTTGCAAGGTGGCCAAGGTGCGCATCAGGCTGCTTTTGCCGGCACCGTTGGGCCCGAGCAGCCCATACATGCCAGATTGCACATGCAGGTCCACCCCGGCGAGCGCGTGGACGCCGTTGCGGTAGGTTTTGGTCAAGCCTTCGATCAGTAAGCCGGAGGTGGCGGTCATGCGCGTCCAGTGCCTTGAATGTGAGGTGCCGTAAATGTGGGAAAAACGCAGCGCCGGCGACGTGCTGCGACGCGCAGACGCAGGCGATGTCGATCCGGTTTGGTGCTGCGCCAGCCGGGCGGTCGTGTGTCGTTGCATCGCCGGTGGCGCAGGGATGCGAGTCCCTCGCAGCCTCCAGTGCCCGCAGAGGCCGGTACCGTCAGTGCCGGTGGGCGATCACAGGCGCAGCGCCGGAGTGCCGCCGTCGCGTGCCGATCCGCCTTGGCATGCGGTGGAACGCCGGCACTTTCACTGACGCGGACAAGGTGTCGGTCCGCGGCACAGGGGGTTGATGGTCATTGATGCAGTCGGTGTCGGGACGCAGTCGCCAAGTGAAGGTAATGTTATGTTTTAACATAACAATTGATGTCCGTCACGGTTAATGGTTGTCGACAGCGCACTTGCCTCGCAGGAATTCCCCGCGCGCGACCGCGCTTCAGGTCTGTAGCGAGCGCAACGCGTGCCGGATCGCGCGAGCGCGTTGCCGACGGCGTCCGCACCATCGGTCAAGGCATGACCGCATGCCTATGCCAGCCGTAGCAGCGCAGCGGGAACCGGGCTGTCGGTCAGCCGCTCGGCGGTGAAGCCGGCTGCAGCGGCTTCGTCCACTACGGTGTCCAGGCCGAACGCCCGCCACTCGCGCTCGATCGCAAAGCTGCGGAGTTGTGTAGCGCCGTCGCTTTGACCGAAGCGCGTCCGCCAGCGGATGAGCTCCGGGTCCGCTCCGGCGGGTTGCCCGCTGAGCCAGATCTGGTAACGGTGCCGTCCCACCTGGACGTCGGCCACCTGCGACTCGGGGATGGATTGCGGCCGGTCCAGCGGCATCACGTCCACCAGCACCACGCCTGCCGGTGCCAGCGCTGCCGCCAGTCGTGGCCAGAGCGCGCGCCGCGTGGGCGGGTCGAAGAAGCCGATGCACCCGCATGCCAGCGCCACATCGATGCTGGCAGGCAACGGGGCCTGGGCGATGTCGGCGGGGGTCACGGTGACCCGGCGGCGCAGTTGGGCGTCGGCAAGGATGCGCGCCATCAGCCCTACGCGCATCGAGGCCGAGGGTTCTATGGCGTGGATGTCGGCCAGTGGCAAGGCGTCGGCGATGAGCTTGAGCGCCATGCCGGTGCCTGTGCCGATGTCGAGCACGACGCGTGCGTCGGGGCAGGCGGCGCGCAGGGCACCGGACACCGACGCGTGGCGCGCTGTCCAATGTTGCTCGGACAGGATGTCGTACCACTCGGCGGACTGGGTGTACGCGTCCTGGGATGCGGCGAGGTTGTCTGTCATGGGGGCTCCTGGTGAGCGGTGATGTGCGGCGATCGACGTGGGAGGCAGGCGTTTGTGCAAGGTCGTGCTGGCGGGGTCGTGCTTAGCGAGGTGCAGGGGATGTCAGTCGGCGGCGTCGGGGAGGGGACGTCGGCGTAGATGGCAAGCTACCGAGGCCAGTTTTTCGCAGGTTTCCGTCCATTCCCGTTCCGGCGTGGAGGAGGGCACCAGGCCGGCGCCGGCCTGCAGCCAGCAGCGCTCGCCGTGTCGGTAAACCGCGCGCAGGACCAGTGCGGCGTCCATCGCGCCGTCGCTATCGACCAGCAGGACGCAGCCGCTGTAGAGCCCGCGCGGCGCCGGTTCGTGGCGTCGGATGCTGTCCAGCGCCTCGCGTTTGGGAATGCCGGATGCGGTCACCGCCGGGAACAGCGTCTCGAAGGCACTCCAGGCATCGCGGCCCGATGCCAGCCGGCCGCTGACCCGCGAGGCGAGGTGTTGCACACTGCCTCGGCAAGAGACCTCCATAAACTCGCTTACGCCCAGAGAGTCGGGGCTGCAGATGGACGCCATTTCCTGCAAGGCGAGCTTCACCGAGACGGCGTGTTCGGCGATTTCCTTGGGGTCGGCAAGCAGCTCGCGGCGTAGCCGTTCGTTCTCTGCCGAATCGCCGCACAGTGCGCTGGTGCCGGCCAGCGGTTGAGTGGAGACCCGGCCCAGGGCGTCGATTTCCACCACCGTCTCGGGGCTGAATCCATAGGCCTGGAAGTCGCCGTCGCGCAGCAGAAAGGAGCGCGCCGGCGTGTTGCAGCGACGGCCTGCCAGATAGCTGGCCACCATATCGAGGTCTGCCGGCGCTTCGACGGTGCGCGACAGAATGACCTTCTGGTAGGCATGCGCATGCATCTCGGCAAGGGCAGCGGCGACGTGCTGCTTGTAGAGGTGCTCCTCGCCTGCGTGCGTGTCCACACCGATCTGGACAGGTTGGCCCGCCGCCGGCTCGCTGGCGGCATCCTGGGCGACCACGCGCGCTTGCAGGTCATCCAGATCGGTCGAATCCAGTGCACGCAGCAGCGCCTGGCCGGGGCGCAAGCGGATTTCGGCGCGGGGAATGGACAAGGTGAGCAATGGCCGGCTGCCCTGGCTGCCGCCAAGGCCATGCAGCAGGTGGGCCAATTCGAAATCGGCGCGGCCATAGGCGCGCCAGCCTTCGAACGGAATCCCGGCGAGCGCCTGGGCGACGCCCGCGCACGGCGAGGACGCCGGGCCGAGCGTAGCGTCGCTGCGGCGCACGGTTCCGTCCGGCTCGATCACCACCTGCATTACCGCATCCAGGCCGATGCTGCATTCGTCGCCGCGTTCGTACAGCGTGTAGTGCTGCGACTCCACAGTGGCGGCCAGCCGCGTGGCCAGCTCCAGTGGCGGGGTAGTCACTGCAATGCGGCGTTCGGCGTAGCGCGCGGCGGGCGGCGGTGATGCTGCGGATGCGCTGGCGCGCCGCTCCTGGGCGATTGCGATCAGCCGCTGCTTGTCGATCTTGCCCACCGGGGTCAGTGGCCAGGCTGCGATCGTTTCCGCTTGGTCGGGCAGTTTGAAGGCGCTCAGGCCTTGCGCGCGCAGCGCCTGGCGCAGGCTGGCGGTATCGATGCCGCTGTCGTTCGGCTGCACGAAGGCGCAGATTCGCTCGCCCAGCACGGCGTCGGGTACCCCCACGACCACCGCTGCCCCCACACCGGCAAGCTGGCCGAGTGCGCACTCGACCTCGGCGGTGGAGATCTTCTCGCCGCCGCGCTGGATCTGCTCCTTGATGCGGCCTTCCACGATCAGGTTGCCGGCCGGATCCTGGCGCACCAAATCGCCGGTGCGGTAGTAGCCATCGCGGGTGAAGCTGCTGGCATGCTGTTCGGTGGCGCGGTAATAGCTGCCGATGGTGTAGGGGCCGCGGGTGAGCAGTTGCCCCACCTTGCCCGGCGGCACCTGTTGCTCGTGCTCGTCGACGATACGGATCTGGTCCTGCGGTGACAGCGGCCGTCCCTGGGTGTGCAGGATGGTGTCGGCCGGATCGTCTAGCCGGGTGTAGCACAGCAGGCCTTCGGCCATGCCGAACACCTGTTGCAGCGGGCCCAGTGCGTCGGGGACGCGCCGTGCCAGTGCCGGTTCCAGCCGCGAGCCGCCGATCTGGACCAGGCGCAGACTGGACAGGTCGCTGTCCTCCCAGTCGCGGGCCTGCACCCACAACTGCGCCAGCGGCGGTACCAGCGCCACATGGGTGACGCGTTCGCGTTCGATCAACGGCATCGCCTCGTCGCAGCTGGCACTGCACGACAGCACCACGGTGCCGCCGCGCGCCAGCGTGCCGAGGATGCCGGGGCAGGCCAGGGTGAAGTTATGCGCGATCGGCAGCACGGCCAGATACACTGTGGTCTCGTCCAGCCCGCATAGCTCGGCCGAGGCGCTGAAGTTGTAGGCGTAGTCGCGATGGGTGCGCGCAATCAGCTTGGGCACGCCGGTGGTCCCGCCCGAGAGCAACAGCAGCGCGGTGTCGCCAGGCGCAGGAACCGGCCATGGCCGTGGTTCGTCATCCAGGCTGGCGAGCGCGTAGGTGCCGGGAGCCTGTGGGCCGGGCTCGCCATCGATGACCACCGCGCGCAGGCAGGTGTGCGCCTGCGCCATCTGCGCGGCCAGCGGCCGGTAGTCGAAACCGCCGACCTGGTCCGGCACGAAATAGGCTGCCGGTTCGGCCAGGCGGCACAGCGCGTCGATGTCGTGCGCGCGTTGGGTGGGCATCGCCAGCACTGGAATCACGCCCAGGCGCAGCAGCGCGAAGCAGACCGTGACAAATCCCATGCCGTTGGGCAGTTGCAGCATCGCGCGGTCGCCGCTGCGCAGTCCCAACGCATGCAGGCCTGCGGCCAGCCGGTCCACGCGGCGGTCCAGGTCGGCGAACGAGATCCGGCTGTCTTCGTCCACCAACGCGGTGCGGGACGCATGCAGATGTGCCCAGCGGCGCAGGCATTCGCCCAGCGCGGGATGCGGGTCGGACGGGCCGCAGGCCGAGGTGGCGTCTGCAAGCGGGTTGCTGCTGAGTGCGTTCATGGAGTCACCTGGCGTGGGTCACGCCTGTGGAGTGGAATGCGAAGCGGCGCGCCAGATGGCTCAGGAAGGCCCGTGGCCGCCGGGTGGCGTAGAAGTGGTCGCCGGCGATGCAGACCGGGCCGTCGGCCTCGTGTAGCCACTGCGCCCACGCCGCAACCTCGCTGTGATCGGCTTCGGCGTCGTTGCTGCCGTGAATCAGCAAGGCGGGCGTGCGCAGGCGCTGCCGGTCCGATGAAGCGGGGCGGTGATAACGTTCGGTAGCGCGGAAGTCGGCGCGCAGCATGGGCAGGAACAGCGCCATCAGTGCAGGCTCGGCCAGCAACTCGGCGCTGCAGCCGCCGATGTCGACCAACTGCGTCAGGAAGGTGCGGTCGTCCAATGGGCTGAGCAGCCGTCGCCCGCGTAGGTGGGGCGCGTGGCAACCGGACAGCGCCAGGCCGGCCGGCGATTCCCCTGCCGTTCCAGCAGCGCACAGGCCTCGAACGCGACCTGAGCCCCCATGCTGTGGCCGGCGAGCACTGCGCGCTGCGGGGCGATCTGTGCTTCGACAAGCGCTGCGACCAGGTCGGCGGCGAGCGTACCGATGTCCGTGCTGCACGCCTCGTGCAGGCGATGGTCGCGGCCGGGATAGATCGCCAGGGACACCTGCAGCGCGCCTGCGTCGATGCCGTGCCAGCTGCGGAAGGCCGCGCCGCTGCCGCCGGCGAACGGGCACAGCACCACGTGCAGCGCCGGGTCCGGCCCGGTCACCAGGGTGCGCAGCCTGCCGCCGTGGGTCATCGAGCCGCGATCGGTTCGGCGTGGCCCGGCGTGGCCGGGTCGCGCAGGTCGAGCAGACGCGGCGCGGGCAGGCTGCGCGCGTGGGCGGGGCCGGCGCAGCGCAGCACCTGTTGCCACAAAGTGGCCAGGGCGAGTTGGTAAGCCGGATCGAACGCCGGCGGCAGCGCAGCGCCATCCAGATGCTGACCCAGCAGCTGCAGCACCCGGCCCACGCCGGTGGGGCCGTCGATCTCGAGGCTGTGCCGCCAATCCGGCGGCGCCGGGTGCAGTACCTGGGTGGCGGGGCGCGCGAATGGATCCTCGTCCTGGTCGTGCGCGCGCTGGTACAGACTGCGGTCGCTGTCGTGGTGGTGTGGGTCGTACAGCGCCGCTGTCCACAGCACCGGTCCGTGACTGGCTTCCAGCGACAGATAACCGGACGGCCAGCCCAGCGTGAGCTGGTGCATGACCAGGCTGTGCAGGTCCGGATCCTGCGGGTCCAGATAGGTCTGCAGGCGCAGCGACGCCTGGCACTGCCCCAGATTCAACCGCAGCAGCCGGAAGGCCCGATCCTGGTCGGCGGTGGCTTCGACAGCGACGTCTTCAGCGCTGCCAGAGACCTGGCAGGCCTGCAGCAACAGGTCCAGCGACGAATACAGCAGTTGCCGGCTGGTAGTCAGCTGGGCGAAATGCGCCGCCTCACCGTCCAGCAACTGGCGCACGCGGCGCGCCCGATCGATCCAGCACGCGCCGGCCGGGGTATGCGCGTAGTAACTGTTGATCCAGTAGGCCCGGCCTTGCGCATGCGCCAGTGCCTGCAGGCGTGCGGCGTCGTCCGGGTGCATGGGGTGCTCCTGGATCACGTGCATCCCGCGGCGCAGAAAGGCCTCGGCCAGCGCTGTCCCGGTGCCGCCCACCACGGTGGAGCGCACCACCACGCAGGCGATGTCGATGTCGTCGGGGAGTTGTTCGATGGCGGTGTACAGCGGAATCCCGAAGGCATGCGCCAACTGCTGCGCGCGTGCACTGCCGGTTGCCAGCAGGCCCGCCAGCTCCAGGCCGGGCTGGTCCCGCAGGAAGGCGTTGAGGTACATCTCGCCGAACTTGGCGCCGGCGATCAGCACCCGCCGGGGGTAGGGGAGGAGGTGGTCATGCGGTGTGCTCGGCGATGCAATGGGGACGTTGTTGCCACTGGCGGATCAGGCCAGCGACGCGTCGGGCGCTGCCGTCGTCCATCAGCAGTTGCCAGTGATCGGCCTCGAGCGTGTGCCGCTCGGCGTGCGGCGCCCACAACGACCAGTCGTGCTCGGCGGGTGTCCAGTGCGCCGGGCGGCGGGTCGCGCTCAGCCACAGGCACGGCACCGGCAGCAGGTCCGGCGCGAGATGCCGGGCCAGCATCTCCAGCAATCGCGCGATGCGCTCGATCCAGGCGCGCGCCAGTGCGGGATCGCGGGGGCGGCAAGCACCCCGGCTGCTTCCGCGTTGCGCGCGAAGCAGGCGAGCTGTGCGTCGGGGTCGAGCTGTTCCAGGTCGTCGGGCAGCGGCACCTGGAGCCTGCCGTTGGCGATCAGGCGGAGCAGCGTGGCGCGGTTGGAGAAGGCGAAGTCGGCGCGGCAGACCGGATCGATCAGCACCAGCTCTACCTTGGCTCCGGCCTGGTGCAGCTGGCGTGCGGTCTCGGCGGCGACGAACGCGCCGTAGGACCAGCCGATCAAGGTCGACCGCCCCTGCGGCTGCATGCGGCCGATCGCAGCGGCATAGCCTGCGGCCAGTGCGTTCAGGCTCCCGGCGGTCACCACCTCCGGGGCCTGCAGCCCGAACACCTCGGTGTCCAGGGCGTTGGCCAGCGGTAGATAGGCACCGAGTTCGCCATCGGAGGCATGCAATACGAAGGCGCGCCCGGCCTGGCTGCCGCGTGCCAGTGCGATGGGGGCAGGGGCGCTGTCGGCCTCGCGCGGCGACGCGAGCAGGCTGCAAAATGCGGCCAGGACCGGATTGGCGAACAAGCCCTGCAGGGTGGCGCCGCGCAGGCCTTGCCGGTGCAGCCGGGCAATCATCCGCGTGGCGATCAGGCTGTCGCCGCCGGACTGGAAGAAATCGCTGTCGCGCTGGATCGGCCGTGCCAGCAGTTCCTGCCAGATTTCGGCGAGCTGCCGCTCCAGCGCGTCCTGGTCGGCTGCGCCGTCGTCCGGCGCGCTGGCGCGCAGTGGGGTGTCGGCAGCGGTGGAAGGCGCTGCCGACGGTATTGCCGGCGCGGTGTCAGTGCCGCGACCCAGGCGTTCGCATTGGCGCAGTTGCAGGGCGGGAAGGCGCGTGCCGAAGCGGGCGCGCATCTCGTCTGCGATCGCGTCGAGGTCGAGCCGGCCGATACGCTCGGCGCGGGCAACGATCAGGTGCTGGCGCAGCGGCGAGGGCGTCTGCTCCGGCCATGCCAATTCGATGCCGAAGCCGGCCTGCTCCAGGGCGCTGCGCCACATCGGCAGGTCGAGCATCGGCTTGTCGTCCACAATGCGCGCGTCCTGATAGCCGACCAGGCCCTCGATAAAGCCGACGCTGGCCATCTGCAAGGCGCTGTCGCGTTCGGTGGCCTCGGTCAGCATCAGCCGGCCGCCGGGCTTGAGCAGCATGCCGAGTCGGCGCAGCGTGCGCACCACATGGCTGGCGTCGTGCATCACCTGCCCGGCGAAAATCAGGTCGTAGCCCTGTGCGGGGTGCTGGTCGAAGTCCACCGGGCGGTTGATGTCGAGCAGGGCGTAGTCGACGTGGGACGTATCGGCGAACAACGTGCGAGCATCGTCCAGAAACAGCGTGGAGACGTCGGTGAACCGGTACAGCGCCAGCCGGCCCTCCAGCGCGGGCAGCAGTTGCCGGGTGGTCGAGCCGATACCCGCGCCGACTTCCAGCACACGCAAATCCGAGCGCCCTTCGCTCAGCGCGCGCGCCACCTGCGCGGCGTGCCCGTTGAGGCAGCGCGAGGCAGGATTGTCGATATAGAGCGCGTGGGTGGTGGCAGCGCTGTCGGCGAACAGCAGTTCCAGCGGCGAGCGGGTGCCAGTGAGCAGGGCGGCATGTTGGTCGATGCAGCTGTCCAGATAGCCGGCGATGCTGCAGCACCACGGCGCATCCGGTGGCGCTTGTGCCGGGCCAGGATCGTCGGTAAACGCGCGTTCGCAGACGAAAGCGTCGCCGTCCTGGCGCAGCCAGCCGCGCGTGCACAGCAGGTGCAGCCATTGCCGCAGCAGGCGGCGGTACTGGGGCAGCGCGCGCAGCCTGGCGTGGACCTCGTCCAGACGATGCCGCTGACCTTGCCGTTCGAACAGCCCATGGCCCAGCAGGGTCGCGGCGATGCCGCGCACCGCGCGCATTTCCAGCCAGCTCCAGGCGCAGTCGAGTTCGTGTTGTTGCGCGGTGTCGAGTGGCGCGAGCGGGCCTGGATCGCAGGGCACCTGTTCGGGGGCAGGCAGTCGCGCTCGGCGGCGACCAGTTGCACGTCGAGCGCGTCGCCCTTTGATGCGGACACCGCCTCGGCCTGCACGATGTCGCTGCGTTCGCGCAGGGCGTCTTCGAGATCGCGCAGGTCGATGCCGGCGTCGTGAACCAGTGCAGGCCAGGGCGCGCGCGCAAATGCGGCCATGCCGCCACCGTCCAGCAACTGCATCACTCCGGCCTGCTGCATCACCTCCGGCTGCGCCGCCACCGCGCCCAGCACGGCGCGGTAGTCCTCGAACATGGCCTGGGCCGCGCCGTGTTCGAGCACCTCGTCCATGCAGTACCAACTGCACACCAGTTCGCCATCGATCTCCATCACCTGGTGGTCGAGCCAGACCTGCGGGGTCTGCGTGAACACGTGTACCGGATCGCCGAGCAGCCCGGTCAGGGCCTGGTCGATGGCCAGCCCGTCCAGCGACATGCCGAGCATGCTGGTGAACACCACCGGCATCAGCGGCTGGCGTTGATGCCCGCGGCCCTTGCCGAGTTCGCGCAGCAGTTCCACCCCATTGACCTGGCTGTGCGCGAGGCGTTTCCACAGCCGCTGCTGAGTGTGTTCGATGGACGCACGCAGCGAGACCGGACGGCTGAGGTCGAAGTCCACCAGCAGCACCGAGGTGAAGTCGCCGATCAGCGCGCGGATCTGCGGGTGGATCGGCAGGCGGTCGAAGAAGGTGAGGTTGAGCGTGAAATCCGGCTGCCGCGACCAGCGCTCCAGGGTGTGGGCGAAAAGCGTCAACAGCGCCGCCGAGGGCGTGACGCCCCAGCGCTGCCATTCCTGTTTGAGGGCCGCCCAGGCGGACGCGTCCAGCCGGGTTTGATAGGTGGTGAAGCGCGGCTGGGTCAGCGCAGGCTTGGCCGCCAGCGGCAGGCGCGGGGCGGGCGGGAGGTCGGCGAGCACACCTTGCCAGTACTGCCAGGACGCCTGCCAGCTGTCCTCCTGGCGGCGGGCCTGTTCGGCCAGCACGTAGTCGCGGAAGGTGATGGGCAGCGGCGGCAGGTCTTCGCTACGGTACGCGCTGGCCAGGTCGTCCAGCATGACCTTGAAGCTCTGCACGTCGAACATCAGCAGATCCAGGTTCATGTGCAGCCGGTAATGCCGACCGTCCAGGTCGCTGGCGAGCAGTTCGAACATGGGCCAACGATCGGTGGGCGGTACGCGGTAGGACAGCGCCTGTCGGGTGTCTTCGAGCGCCTGCTGCCGCTGTGGTGCAGAGAGCGCACGCAGATCGTGGCGTTCGATTCGGTAGACCGGCACCTGGGCGAGGATGCGCTGCTGGCCGTCGGCATCCACCACCATGCGCAGCATGTCGTGGCGCTGCACCAACGTGTTCCAGGCGCGCTCCAGGCGCGCAAGGTCGAACGCGTCGTGGCGCAGGTCCCATTCGAACAGCACATGGCAGGCCACGCCGCCATAGTCGATCAGGTCGGTGCGGCCGAGCCAGTAGGCGTGCTGGATCGCGGTCAGCGGGAACGGCTGGTAGCGGCCGGGCGCGTCGTGCTCCAGCGCGGCTGGCACCTGCCCGGTGGGGGTAATGGAGGCGGGGTCGCCGGCCAACGCGGCGATCAGCGTGGTGAGCCCGGTCACGCTGAGGTCGCGATACGCGTGTTCGGCGTCCAGGCGCACGCCGAGCTGGCGCTGGATGTCGCTGCTCAGTTCCAGGAACAACAGCGAATCGAGCCCCAACTGCAGCAGGTCGCGTCCGGGCGAGAGCCGGCTGGGGTCGTCCAGCCGCAGTTGCGCGGCGATGCGCTCGCTCAGCCAGGCGCTCACTGCCGCGGCGTCGTGGAGGTCGGTCGGGGCCGGCGAGAGTGTGGCCTGGTCGGGTGTGGCGTTGCCGGCGCGCGCGGCCTTCGCGTTGCTGGCAGAACGAACAGGTGGGGCGGTGCCGACGACGGGCGCCAGCAGGGCGCGACGCTGGGGATCCAGGCGCTCGCTGAGCACACGCATGGCCAGCCGGTATGGGGCCGCGCGCATCACCGCCTGGTCCAGATGCCACAGGCCTTCGGTGCTGGCCAGCAGTCCCATGCCGCTGGTGGCGAGCTGATTCTGCAGGGCGGGATCGACGGCGCGGCCGGTATCGCCCCAGGCACCCCAACCGATGGAGATGACTTTGGGCAAGGTGTTTGGGTCTTGCGCCAGGGCCAGGCCGTCCAGGTAGGCGCTGGCGAGCGCATGCGCACCCTGGCCGGCGGCGCCCAGCGCTGCGGCGGCCGACGAATACAGCAATAGATAGCGTCCGTGGTGTGCTTGCAGCCAGGCATGCAGTCTGCGCGCGGCCTGCGCTTTCACCGCCAGCACCGGTGCCATCAGGGTGCGGTCCAGGGACGCCAACGGCGCATCGTGCAGCAGCCCCGCCGAGTGGATGACCCCGGCGATGCCGCCGTCTGCCTGCAGAGTTTCCAGTGCCTGGGTGAGCTGCTCCGGATCGCCGACGTCACATGGCAGCCAGTGCAGCCGGCAACCGTCACGTTCGCTCAGCATGAGCTGGAAGTCCGCCCAGTCCGTAGGGGCGCGCGGCGCCAGCAGCGCGATCCGGCGTGCACCATGCCGGGCAAGCCATTGCACGCTGAGGCGTCCCAGGCCGCCGAAGGCGCCGGTCACCACATGCCAGCGCGCATCCGCCAGGCCAGCAGGAGGCAACGCGGGTGCGGCGTGGGGCTGGGCAACCAATTGCGGCAGCAGCACGCGCTTGCCACGCACCGCGATCCAGCGCTGGCCCGCCGCTACGGCTGCGAGTGCCGGCAGCAGGTCGTCCCAGCCGGTCTGGGCATCCAGGTCCACCACCGCAAGCGCGCGCGTGGGATGTTCGGCGGCGGCGACCCGCAACAGCCCCCAGGCCGCATGTTGTACCGGGTCGACACGCGCATCGGCGCCGATCTTCCAGGCACAGCGGGTGACCACCAGCAGTGGCTGATCGCCCGATAGCGCGGCCAGCAGCGGGGTGACCACCGACAGCGGATCCTCATCGCCGCTGTCCAGTAGCAACAATGCCTGCGGCGCCTGTGGCGCAAGCCGGACGCCCGCCGCGTGCAGCGCTGCAACAGTCTCTGCCGTGGCATCGCGCAGGGCGAATGGCTGCGGCGTGGCAGCGGCGTCGGCAGCGGCCGACCACTGCCACGCGTAATGCGTGGCCGGGGCTGGCAGCGGCGCGGGTAGGCCTGGCGCGGCAGCGCAGGCGGCCAGGGTGAAGCGCCATCCGTCCTGGGCGTCGCAGGCCTCGATGCCGACCTGGGGCGCAGCGAATGGGGCGGCCTGCCAGCGCAGCCGCACCAGCGCCAGCCGCGTGGGCACTGCCGGCGTGCCGGCAGGAACCAGCGCCTGGCCGCTGCCATGGCGACGCGCCAGTTCGGCGCACGCGGCGTGGACGCGCTCCTGCCAGCGCGCATCCTGACCGGCACAGTCCGACCAATCGGCCAGATAGCAGCCGTCGTCGGTGAGCGCGTGGCCGAGGATGCCGTCGCCAGCGCCGGTCTGCCAGGGAAGTACCAGGTCCGTCGCCTGCCCCGGTGCGGTCGCCAGCAGGATGTGCTCGCTGATTGCCGCAGTCGGGGTGCCGTCCTCCGGCAGCCAGTCGACGCGTTCGAAACCGGCGGCCAGGCAATGTTGCTTCCAGCGCGCGGTGCTGAGGAACAATTCGCCGCCACGGGCCGCGGCGTCATGCAGCGGTGCGACCAGCGGGCCGAACACGAAATCGAACAAGCGCATCGGCCGGGTGATCTCGCGCAGCAGCAGCCGGCCGCCCGGCTTCAGCAGCGGATAGAGGTTGGCGAGGGTGCGCCCGACATGCTGGGTGGCATGGATCACGTTGGCGGCCACGATCAAGTCGTAGCCGGCAGCTTCGAAGCCTTGCGCCTGGGCGTCCTGCTGCAGATCCAGTTCGCGGTACGCCACAAAGCCGTACTGGGCGAACTTGCGCTCGGCGCGGCGGGTGAACAGCGCCGAGATGTCGGTGAAGTCGTAGTGCAAGGCGGGCTGATCGGCCAGCTCGGGCAACAACCAGGCGGTGGTGCCGCCGGTCCCGCCACCGACCTCGAGGATGCGGTATGGCTGGTGCTGGCGGCGCTGCGCTTGGCGTTCCTGCATCAGACCCGCCAGCGTGCCGGCGGCGATCTGGTTGAAGTAGCGCCCGAAGCTGAAGTCCTGGTAGAGCACTTCGACACCGGCGGATGCGCCCTCGGGAAAAATGACCGCGACCGGCTCCACCTGACCGCTCATCATCGCGTACAACTGCTCGCCGGCGCGGGCGACGGTATCGGCGATGACGTCCAGACCTTCGCAGCAGGCGCGTAGCGTCTCGATCAGCGCCGCGCGCGGCTCCTGCGGAAGCGCGGCAGCGGCGCTGTAGCGGTGGTTGTCGCGGCGGTAGTAGCCATCCTCGACACAGGCATCGAGCAGGCGGGTGAGCAACTGGCGGTGGCGCGGCAGCAGGCGCCCGCCACGCAGCACCTCCAGCACGCTCACGCCTGGCTCGATGCGCGCGCCGACGCAGCGCCGCACCAGCGCGTCGACGTCGATGGCGTGCAGCTTGGTCACGCAGGCGTACAGCGCATGCAGGCGTGGCAGATCGAGTTGGGTGGCGGCCTGCAGGGCGATGTGCCGGCCGGCCTCCGGTGCGCCGGAACCGACCCAGGACGCCTGCGCCGTAGGCCCGGACACGGGGGTCGGTTCGCTTTCGCGCCAGTAGCGCTCGGTGTCGAACGAGTACAGCGGTGCGTGGATCTTGCGTCCCGCTGAAGGTAGCAGGGTGTGCCAGGGGAGCTCTGCTCCGGCCGCATACAGCTGCAGCAAGGCGTGCTGCAACTGGGCCGGCGCGGGTTGATGGCGCCGGGCGCTGGCGATCCAGGTCGCTGTGTCCGCCAGCTCGCGGCTGCCGATGCCGGTCAGCGGGGCATCCGGGCCCAGTTCCAGGAAGATGTCGGCACCCTGCGCGAGCGCGGTGCGCAGGGCCTGGATGAAACGCACCGGCTCGCGCAGGTGACGGCGCCAGTAGTCGGGTGCGTCGAGTCCTTGCGCGTCGATGATCTCGCCAGTCAGCGTGGAGATCAGCGGCAGGCGGCCGGGCGCGGCGCGCAGGCTGGCCGCCGCGCGCTGGAAGTCGGCGAGGATGGGGTCGAGCTGGCGGGAATGCGCCGCGCCGGCAACCGACAGCCGGTTGCAGCGGATCTCGCGCGCGTCCAGCGCCGCGGCGAACGCATCGATGGCCTCGCGCTCGCCGGAGAACACCAGATGGCGATCGCCGTTGCAGGCGGCCAGTTCCAGGCCGAGCGGCGCGGCGAGCGGCAGCAGAGTGGCGTGGTCGGCAAAAGCCGACAGCATGCCGCCGCCGCTGCAGCGCTGCATCAGCGCGCCGCGCAGGCAGACCAGGCGCATCACCGCATCGGCCGGGTAGTGCCCGGCGACCACCGCGGCGGCGAATTCGCCCACCGAATGGCCCAGCACCAGGTCCGGCTGCAGCCCCAGCGATTGCCAATGCGCGGCCATCGCCAGTTCGAAGGCGACGATCGCCGGCTGTGCGTAGTCGGTGCGTTCCAGCAGCTCGCCGTGCTGTCCCAGCAAGGCCTCGCGCAGCGAGGGCGTGAGCGGCTGGTCGCTGCTCTCGCAGGCGGCCAGGCAGTGCTCAAGGCGGTCCGCGAAGGCGGGCGAGTGCCGATACAGCGCCTGGCCCATGCCGGGCCAGTGCGACCCCTGGCCGGTGAACAGCCAGGCCTGCTTGCCGGGCTCACCATCGCCCCGCTGCAGCAGCACGTCGTCCTCGCCGGCCGCGCAGGCGGCCAGTGCGGCAGCGGTTTCCTCCGACAGCGGCGTGGCCAGCCGGAAGCCGAGCTGCAGCTGGCGGCCGTGCAAGGCGGTGTGGGCCAGATCGGCCGGCTGCGCGCTGCCCAGCGCTTGCGCATAGGCACCGGCCAGGCGCCGCAACGCGGCTTCGCTGGCGGCGCTGAGCAACAGGGTGCCGGTGGGGACGGCATTGGCGTCGGCATCCGGGCCGGTTGCCGACGCGGCGGCGCGCAATGCTTCGGGCAGGCAGGCGACGATCAGGTGGCAGTTGGTGCCGCCGATGCCGAACGAGGACACCCCGGCGCAGCGGATCGGCGCGCGCCACGGTTCGGCCTGCGTGGGGACGTGGAAGGGGCTGTCCTCCAGCCGCAGCGCCGGATTGGGGCTGCGGAAATGCAGGCACGGCGGAATGATCGCGCGCTCCACCGCCAGTACCGCCTTGAGCAGGCTGGCGATGCCGGCGGCGGTATCCAGATGGCCCAGGTTGCTCTTGACCGAGCCCAGCGCGCAGGCCGGGCCGTCGTCGCGCCCGTGGAACACCGCGCGCAGCGCTTCCACCTCGATCGGATCGCCCAGCGGGGTGGCGGTCCCGTGGGCTTCGATCAGGCCGATCTGCCGGCTCTCCACGCCTGCCAGCGTCATCGCCTCGCGGATCACCTCGCTCTGGCCGGCGACCGAGGGCGCGGTGTAGCCGACCTTGCGCCCGCCGTCGTTGTTGACGGCACTGCCGAGTACGACCGCCACGATCGGGTCGCCGTCGCGCAGCGCGTCGGCCAGGCGGCGTAACACCACCGCGCCGGCTCCGTTGCCGCCGAAGGTGCCCTGGGCCTGGGCGTCGAACGGCCGGCACAGGCCATCGGGGAGAAGATCATGCCCGGCTGGTGCAGATAGCCGGAGTGCTGGGGAAACGACACCGCCACCCCGCCGGCCACCGCCATGTCGCATTCGCCGGCGCGCAGGCTCTCGCAGGCCATGTGCACCGCCACCAGCGAGCTGGAACAGGCGGTCTGCACCGAGATCGCCGGGCCGTGCAGGTTCAACTTGTAGGCCGCGCGGGTGGCCACGTAGTCCTTGTCGTTGCCCATCAACGATTGCAGGCGCTTGACCTGCGCCACTTCGGCAATGCGCAACGGTTCCTTGCCCGGATAGGTGCTGACCCGGGCGGAACCGAACACCCCGGTCTTGTGGGGGACCTGGCGGGGGGCATAGCCGGCGTGTTCCAGGGCATGCCAGGCGATCTGCAGGAACAGCCGCTGCTGCGGGTCGATCGATTCGGCTTCCTGGCGCGAGTAGCCGAACAGGTCGGCATCGAAGGCATCGGCATCGGCGACCACGCTGCCGACGCCGACGAAGTTGGGCGCATCGACGGTGGAGGCCGGAAGGCCGGCATCGAGCAGTTGCTGCCGCGAGAAATGGTGGCTGCAGGCCTGCCCGTTCACGAGGTTGTGCCAGAGCGCTTCGTTGTCGGGAGCGTCGGCGAAGCGGCCGGCGTGGCCGATCACCGCGACCGGATCGCAGCCGGGGTAGTGCTGGGTCACCAGGGCGCGAAAATCGGGTTGCGCGTTGCGGGGCGAAGCGTCATCCATTGCGGGGGCTCAGGCAGGTGTCGTGAGGGGCTGCCGGCTCCGCGAGTGCGTTCCGGGAGAAGCGGTGACGCAACCGGCTGGCAGGCCATACGCACAGCACGGCAACTGCGGCGAGCAGGGTCAGGGCGCTCTGGTAACCGGCGTGGTGCGCAATGCGCAGGGTTGCCATGGACGCGGCCAGGGCGACGGCCATGTCCAGCGACTGGAACAGCGCGTAATCGGAGGCCGGCTGGTGCGGGCGCACCAGGCCCATCAGCACGTTGTAGAGCATCACAAAGCCGATCGCGGCGGCGGTGTTGACCAGTCCGAACACCACCAGCCAGGCGCTCAACCCGAAATGCGAATAGCCCAACGCGATCGCGCAGGCCAGCGCGGCATGCAGCAGCATCACCGGCAGCAGACCGCGCGCGGCGCCGACGCGCCGCGCGAACCAGCCACCGAGCACCACTCCCAGGCCGCTGGCGACGGTGCTGAACACGGTGATCGCCTGACCCAGCGCGACCAGGCTCAGTCCCTGGTCCACCAGCAGCACGGTCTGCAGCGCCATCAGGCCGCGCATGGCCAGGTAGTAGATGGCGGTCAGCGCCAGCGCCGGCCACAGCATGCGCAGGCCGGCGGGATCGAACCGGGGCTGCGCGGGAAGCGTGCGGTGCGCAATGGGTTGACGCACCAGCAATACGGGAATCAGCAGCAGCAGCGACAACCCCGCCATGCACAGGAAGCCGGCAGTCCAGCCGGCCTGCTGCGCCACTGCCAGGAAGCCGAACACGCCCAGCGGAATGCCCAGGTAGCTGCCACCGACCTGGGCGGCATTGGCGAGCGGGCGGCTGCCCGCGTCGGTGGTGCAGATGACGATGCCGTTGGCATAGATGCCATGGCTGGCCGACAGCAAGGTCAGCAGCATCAGCGCGCAGACCACCACGGCGGTGGAGCGGGTGGGGTCGGTCAGGGTGGGTGCGAGCAGCGCGATGCCGGCCAGCAACGCGGCCATCCCGAGCTGCAACAACACCAGACTGCCGAGGAAGCGGTTGCCGCGCAGCGACCGCGCATTCCGCTCGCACCAGGGCGCCCACAGGAATTTTCCGACCCAGGGCAGCATCGCCAGCGACAGCCAACTGAGCTGTGCAAGGTCCAGTCCCGCATGGCGGTAGTAGCCGACCACGCCCTGCATCACCAGGGCGGTGAGCATGCCCTGGTGCAGGTAGTAGCACCAATGCGGAACATGGCGGGCGATCATGCCTCGCCCCGCCGACGCTGTGCACGCGCCTTGCGCTGTTCCAGCAGCGTTTGCCGCCCGGACTCCGGCAAGGGTGCGGTGGCGGGGGCAGCGCTGGCCAATCCAGCCAGATGCAGCGCCAGCGCGTGCGGCGTGGCATGTGCGAACAGGTCGGTCACCGCGAGGCCGTCGTGCCCTGCCTGGCGCAGTTGGAGATGTAACTGCACCAGCTGTAACGAGGAGGCCCCGGCCTCGAAGAAGCTTTGCCGAGCGGCGATCGGCAGCTCGGTGACGCGTTGGAACTGCGCGCGCAGCGTGTCCACCAGCGCCGCATCGGTTGCTGGCGGCTGGGCGGCGGCGGGTGCGGTGGTGGTCGTTAGCGCGAGCGGCGCCGTTGCGACACGTGCGGTGGCGTGCCCTTGCGCCGGCGGCACCAGCGCGTCGAGTGTCAGATCCCAGGCGTCGGGATCGCCGGCAAGGCGGCGCAGCAGCGCCGCGTACTGCTCGAACATGGCCGACAGCTGCGCCGGGTCGAACAGCGCCTCCACCGCGTCCCAGTTGAAGCGCAGCTCACCTTCGGACTCGTAGACCTGGTGGTCCAGCCAGACCTGCGGCGTCTGCGAGATGCCCCGGCGCGGTTTCAGCGCTGCGGCTTGCGCCAGGAAGCGGTCGCCGGCAAACCCAATCGCGCTGGTAAAGACCACCGGCATGGCCGCCGCCGACTGGCCGCGGCGCTGCGCCAGCTCGCGCATGACGCGGATGGCCGAGACATCGCGATGCACCAGGTCTTGCCGTAGGCGCTGCTGCAGCTGCTGGGCGCTGGCGCGCCAGTGCGTGGCAGGCTGCCAGGCCACCAGCAGCAGCGAGGTGAAGTCGCCCAGCACGGCGTCGATTTGCGGATGCAGCGGGCGCCGGTCGAACAGGGTGAGGTTCACGCACAAGTCTTTGTCCGCGCTCCAGGCCGACAGCACCGCAGCGTAGGCGGACAACAACAATGCCGACGGCGTCAGCCCTGCCTGCTTGGCGCAGGTCTTGAGCGCAGTCCATTCGCCCACGGTGAGGCGGTCGGACAAGCGCACGAAGTGCGGCGCGCCGATAGCGACCGGATCGCGACGCAGCGGTAGTTGCGGCGCGGCTGGCAGGCGGTCCAGTCGCCGCTGCCAGTACGCCAGCGAGGCGTCGCTGGGTGGCTGGCCGGCGAGATGCGACAGATAGTCGCGAAAGCCGATCTCCAGGTGCGGCAACGCACAGTCGGGGTCGGCGTAGAGCTGCTCCAGCTCGGCCAGCAGGATCTGCATGCTCAGCCCGTCCAGCAGCAGGTTGTCGAGGCAGACGAACACGCGGCTGGTGCCGCTGCCGTCCTCGGCCGCCTGCACGTCGAACACCGGCCAGCGCGTCGGATCGAGCACCTGACAGGACAGCCGCGCATACAGCGCGCTGGCCTCGGCGTGGTCGAAATGCGCGACGCGTTGACGCTGCAAGGTGAACGCAGGTACCTCGGCCAGCACCTGTTGCCGGCCCTCGCGTACCACCGCGCGCAGCATGTCGTGGCGGGCGATCAGGCGGTTCCAGGCAGCCTCGAAGCGGGGCACGTCGAGGTCGGCGACCTCGAATTCAATAAAGAAATGCGCGCCGACGCCGCCGAGCGGGAAGCCGGGCTGGCGTCCCACCAGGTAGGCCTGCTGCACCTCGGTAAGCGCGAACGGTGTGTGCCGCGCGTTCGGGTCGGGTCGCAGCTGCTCGGCACCACGCTCGCCTCGCGTTTGCACGGTGGCCGCAAAGGTAGCCAGCGTGGGGTAGTCGAAGAGATCGCCCAGGCGGGCATCGAAGCCGGCCTGGTCCAGTGCGCCGATCAGACGGGTTGCCAGCAGGCTGTCGCCGCCCAGCTGGAAGAAGTGGCTATGCCGGTGCAGCACCGGCGCCTGCAGCAGCGCTCGCCACGCGGCGGCGATGGCGATCTCGGCATCGCCGCAGGGCGGTTCTGGCGCGGCCTCGGCCGGCTGGGCGGGTTGGCAGAGCGCGCGCAGGGCCTGGTGGTCGACCTTGCCGTTGGCGGTGAGCGGCAGCGCGTCCAGGAAGACCAGTCGCTGCGGCACCATGTAGGCAGGCAACTGTGCGGCCAGCGCCGCCGACAGTTTGCGCGGATCGGGCTGGCGCAGCTGCGCAGGCGCACGCAGCACGAAGCGTTGCTGATCGCCTGCCGCATCGACCAGGGCATCCTGCAGGCCGCGCTGCCGGAAGGCAGCCTGCCAACCAGCAGCGTCGCGCAGACGGCTACCGAGCGCTTCTCCGTCCTGCGCCAGCAGGTCGGCGCTGACCAGGGCAAGGCAGGAGGCACTCCGCAACTCGAGCACGTGGATCAGCGCCGCTGGCGCCGCCAACGTGGCGAGGGCGTCCAGCGCGTCATCGCCAAGCCGGTGCAAGGCATTGCAGGACCACACCAGGTCGGCGCGGTGGGCCAATTCCATCTGCGCGGCGCGGTCCCAGCGCCTGACGCAGGCATGCGGATAGGCGGCAAGCAGGTCCGTTGCGCGCAGCACCATGTCCTGCGACGCCTCCAGCGCGGTGTAGCTGAGCTGGTCCACACCCAGGCGGCGCAGCAGCGTTTCGGCGGCCAGACCGGTGCGTGCGCCGATCTCGACAGCGCGTACCGGGCGGCCCAACGTCTGCGACAGCGCCTTGAGCGCAGCGGCCAGCGCCTCGATTGCGGCAGGCGTCCCCCGGCTTTGCAACAGCAGCCGCTCGGGCGCCCAGACGGCATGCTCAAGCAGGGTGAAGGCCGGCCGTTGGTCGCGCAGGATCAGTGCCAGGGCGTCATGGTGAGCGAGCAGGGCCTCGGCGGTTGCGCTGAGCGGGTCGCCGCTCGCAGGTTGCCAGGGCGCCTGATGGTGGTGCAGCCCGCGAACGTAGCCCTGGCCTTGCGCAGCGTGGTCGAGGCGCTGCTGGCGGACCAGCAGGTCCAGCCAGCGTTGCAGCAAGCCGCGCCAGCGCGGCGCAATGCCCATTTGGAGGACGATCGCATCGACATCGGTCGGTGCAGTGAAGTCCAGACCCTGCCGGCTTAGATGTGCGAGCGCAAAGTCGGCGACCAGGCGTTCGACCTCCGGCTCACGCGTCGCCTCGGCGGCAATCGGCGCAAACAGGGCGGCATAGTCGGCCGGCAGTGCAGGGTCGGCGTGGCGCAGGCTATGCAATGCATCGCCCTGGGCCACGACGAAGGCAGCCAACGATTTCTCGCGCTCGCCGACCGCCATCGCCACGGCCTGACGCACCCCGTCGACGCGCTGCAGGGCGGTCTCGATTTCGCCCAGCTCGATGCGGTGGCCGCCGATCTTGACCTGGGTGTCGCGGCGGCCAAGGAATTCCAGGGTGCCGTCAGGCCAGTAGCAGCCCATGTCGCCGGTGCGGTACCAGCGGCCATCGGCGGCGGCGACGAACTGCCGGGCGGTGCGCTCGGGATCGTTGAAATAGCCCAAGGCGACACCTTCGCCGCCGATCCACAGCTCTCCCGGCACCCAATCGGGGCAGTCGCGGCCGTGCTCGTCGACCACCCGGTAGCGTTGGTTGGCCAGCGGGGTTCCGTAGGGGATCGAGCGCCACTGCGGCGGCACGCCCTGCACGTCGCAGGCGTTCGACCAGATCGCCGCTTCGGTCGCGCCGCCCATTGCGACGAACTGCCCGTCGGCGCGGAACGCCCGGTAGCGCTGCGGCAGGTCCAGCCCGATCCAGTCGCCGGACAGCAGCGTCAGGCGCAGCCGGGCCGGCGCGTGCAGCTGCAGGCCCTCGCTGTAGGTCAGCAGCATGTCGAACAACGCCGGCACGCTGTTCCAGACCGTGATGCGGTGGCTGTCGATGATCTGGCACCACGCGGCAGGATCCCGGCGTTGCGCTTCGTCCACGAGCACCAGGGCGCCACCGGCCGCCAGTAGACCGAAGATGTCGAAGACGGAGAGATCGAAGTGCAGCGCCGACAGCGCCAGCACGCGGTCGCCCGCGGCGAGCCGGTAGCGCTGGTTGATGTCGGCGCAGGTATTGAGCGCCGCGCGGTGCGAGATGGTCACGCCCTTCGGCGTGCCGGTCGAGCCGGAGGTGTAGATGACGTAGGCGGGATGTTCCGGGTCCACGTCGACGGGGGCGGACATAGGCGCATGGCCGATGGCTTCCTGCCAGCACAGCACCGGGGGATCGGTGGCGTCGGTGTCCTGCGCGGCGCCGGGCTGTGCGTCGTCGCGGCAGGTCAGCACCATGGCCACGCCGGCGTCGCGCTGGATCTTGCGGCGACGTTGCGCCGGCTGGTCGAGCGCGACCGGCACGTAGACCGCACCGGCACACAACACCCCCAGCACTGCGACCACCTGTCCGATGCCCTTGGACATGACGATGGCAACCGTGTCGCCGGGGCGCACGCCCTGGCCAACAAGCGCTCCGGCGCAACGCCGCGCCTGCTCGGCCAAGGTGGCATAGCGCAGCGAGCGGGTGCCGTGGATGAGCGCGAGCGCCTGCGGGTTGCGCGCGGCGGCGGCGAAGACGCCCTGATGCAGCAGCCCGCGCGGAACCGGCCGCGTGGTGGCGTTGATCCGCGCGCGCACCTGGCGCTGCTTGGCCGGCATCGGGTCCGGCAACGGCATGTGCCACGCCTGTGCGTCGTCAACCAGGCGGCGGACCAGGGCCATGTAGGCCTCGAACAAGGTGTCGACCAGACCCTGCGGGAACAGCGTCGCGTTGCTGTCCCATTGCAGGCACAGCACCGAGCCGTGTTCGAACGCCAGATGGTCGATCCATACCTGCGGCGTCTGCGAGATCCCCCAGCCGGGTTCGCCCAGCATCGGGCCGGTGCCATCGCCGTAGAGCGGGCGGCCGAGGTTGCTGGTGAACACCACCGGTGCACCGTGCGGATGGGTCTGCTGCTTGCGCAACTCGCGTAGCAGTTCCACGCCCGACCAGTGGCGATGTTCGTAAGCGTCTGCGAAGGCGTCCTGATTGCGTTGCGCGAGCGTGTCGAACGCGGCGCCTTCGCCGCACAGGTCGAGCAGCAGCACATTGGTGAAGTCCGCGATCATGCGCTCGACTGACGGATGCAGTGGCTGGCGGTCGAACAGGGTGAGGTTGAGCAGCAGGCGCGGCTGGTTGCTCCAGCGCGCCAGCACGGCGCCAAAGCAGGTCGCCAGCGCCATGGTCGGCGTAACGCCGCTGGCGCCTGCATGGGTCTTGAAGCGTTCCCAGTCGGCGGCCTTCAGTTCGGCGCGGTGCCGGCGGATGCGGACCGATTCGATTCGCTCGGGTTCGCAGGCCAGCGGCAGCGCCGGCGCGCGTGGCAGGGTGTCCAGCCGATCGAGCCAATGGCGTTGCGCACGCTCGCGGGCAGGTCCGGTCTGCTGCTGCAGTTGGGCCAGATAGCTGCGGAAGTCGTAACCGGGATCGGGCGCCGCAAGCGTGTCGCCGCGCAGCAAGGCAGCCAATTCTTCGAACACCAGCGTGAAGCTGGCCGCGTCGAGCACCAGCAGATCGATGTTGACGTGCAGCCGATGGCGGCCATCAGGCAGCAGCGAAAGCTGGAAATCGATGGTTTCGCCGCGCTCGACGGCCAGCACGCGGTGCCCGAGCCGGTCGCGCAGATCCAGCAAGGCGGCATCGCGCGCGGCGGCGTCCATCGCACGCAGGTCGTGGATGGCCAGGCCGGGCCAACTGGATTGCGCCTCGTATTGCTGGAGCCCATCGCTGCGAAAATGCACGCGCAGCATCGGATGGCGCTGGATTAGCGCCTGCACCGCCGATTCCAGCGCCCGGCTGGACAGGCCGGGGCCATCGAACTCCTGGTAGAGGTGACAACCGACCCCGCCGAGCGTTTGTTGAGGGGAGCGGCCGACCAGATAGGCATGCTGCACCGGCGTCAGTTCGAAGGCCTCGCCGTCGCGCATCTGCGGCCACTCCGGCGGCGCGGCGGCTGGCGCTTGCACGGCACCGCTCTTGTGCCGCAGCAGGCGGCTCCAGCCGGCGGACGTGGGCGCGGCATAGAGCTCTCGCAGCGTGACCTTGTGGCCGCGTTGGCGCAGCCGGTTTAGCCACGCCATCAGGTGCATGGAGTCCATGCCCAGCTGGATCAGATTGGCGTGCGCCTCCAGGTGTGCGGTCGGGATGCCCAGGTCAGCTGCGAGCTCGGCGTGCAGTGTCGGGTCGGTTTGCGCAGGATCTGTCTGCAGCGCGGCGCTGCCTGCGGGGGCGTGGTGCTGGATGTCCGATTCGGTGTCAGAGGCCACGGGCGAGCTCATAGGGATCGTTCCATGCCGACATGACGCGGGTCGGCAGCTGACGGCAGAAGCGCCGATTGCGGCGCAACAGCAGGGGCCGCAAGGCCGTCATCGTTCCGGTGCCGGCTCGGCCGCAGCCACGCCGGTGGCTTGGGCGGCCGCCAGCCAGGCCTGTGCCTGGGCAAGTGCCTCGGCATGCGTGGCGACGATCCGGTAGGGATACGCGGCCTGACCGGAGGCGTTCCAGCCATCGGCCTGACGCGCGTACTCGCCACGCGCAACCGGGTCTTCCACCACGCGCACCGCGCCCAGGCAATCGCGTTGTTGCAGGGCAAAGCTGTCCTTGCTCCAGCGGGTATAGAGCGTCATGAAGTGCGCCGATTGGCGCGGCAGTTGCGCGCCTTGCAGCACCAGCATGTGCCGCTCGGCACGCGCATAGACAGCCTGGAGTTGCGCCATCAGCGCATCGGCCTGCGCATCGGGCACATGCTCCGGCATGTGCAGCGCGACCAGAGGCCAGTCCCGGGTGTCGACAAACGGAGTCATGCAATACCTTTGGAAGGAAAGCCGGCGGCGATCGGCAGCACAGGAGGCGGCACGCCGCAATCTGCGCGCACCGACCCGTCACGCCGCCCTTGACGCAGGGGGGCGTACTGCCTGATCGAGCAGTAAATGATAATTATTCGTAATTGTGCCGCCGCCCGGATCAGACTTTTCTCGGCCCGTATCCGGTCAGTCCGCAGGCGCATGGCAGGGCCGGTGTGCGCGATGGCCGATGCGGAGAACGCGCCGGCGTTGTCTCAGCGCTGCCGCTTGAACGCCGAAGGATTGACGCCGAACTGCTTGCGGAAGGCGGCCGTGAAGTGGCTCGCGTTGGTGTAGCCCAGGTCGGCGGCGACTACGGTCACCGCGGCATGGCCGTTGCACAGACGCTCGCGCGCCATGTGCATCCGTTCGTGTTGGAACAGCCCATAGATGCTGTGGTCGAACAACTGCCGGAAGCCGCGCTTGAGCGTCACCGCGCTGAGGCCGGTTTCCCGCGCCAGTTCGGTGATTGTGGGCGCCTTGCTCAGATCCGCCAGCAGCAGGTCGCGTGCACGCAGCAGTTTCTTCTGGCTGGCCGGGCAGGGCGCGTTCTGCTGCGATGGTGCCTGTTCGCAGCGGGCTTCCACGGACAGGCCCACCAGCACCAGCGCCTGGCCCAGCAACCACAGCGGGGAGGCAGCCTTACGCAACTCCGGACGTGCCGACGCCGCCCGCAAGGCCTCGCTCAGGGCGTGCGCCGTGGCATGCATTTCGGCGCCGCAGCGCTGCATGTCGCAGCAGTGGGTCGCGTCCAGATCCCGGCGCAGCGATCCGCCCAGGTCAGGCATCCAATCGGCAAGCAGATCCGGGCGGACGGAGACGGTTACCTGCTCGAAGCTGCCCGCGTAGGACGATTTGCTGCTGCAGCCGGGGGTGTAGTTGATGCAGCTCATGCGTTCTTCCAGCACATGCTCGACCTCGCTGCCGCGTTCGCGCATCGCGAAGCTGCAGCGTCCATGCAGGGCGCAGGAGAAGTGCACCCGGTCCCAGTCGTCGCGCACGCTCATGGTCACCGGCTGGGGGAAGTGCGCCCGCCACAGCAGCACATCGACACCGGGCTGCGGCGTCACATGAATCAGTCCGCAGGACGCGTCGGGTTGCAGATCCGGCACCGCCGTGCCGGCAAGTAGCGAAGAGACAGTGACCTCGGAAGCGATATGCGGCGTGGGGGTGGAGTTCATGCGACCTGCTTCATGGAGTGATGCGGATCCGGGGAGTGTGAACCGATTCGGGTAGTGTAAAAATAAGAATCATTATCGTTAACCGTCGAGGCGGTGTGACGACTGTCGCTTCGGCTTGGTTCAGCAACCGGGCAGGAGGCGATGCCCATCGTCGACTGCTCTTTCAATTTCCGCGTGCTGCCGCAGTCGGCCGGCGTTTGCCGCCAGCTGCCAGCGGACCGACACGCAGCCGCTTTGTTCCCATATCCGATCAGGAGCCCAGTCCGTGCAGCATCCGCTCGTCGCGCAGACGCCGCAAGGCCGTTTCAAAACGCTCAATTCCTTGGCCCTGGCGTTGTTGGCTGCGCTTGCCGCCGCGCCGAGCGTGTCAGCGGCGCCGGCGAGCGCGCCGAGCCGTGCCGCCGAGGATGCCGTGTCGGATGCAGGCGCCACGGTGGAAGGGCCGGTGACGGAACTGGATGGCCTAACCGTGACGGCGCGCCTTGCAGCAGAGCACGCCAAGGATATTCCTTTCGGGATCGGCGTGATCGGGGGCAGCGAGCTTGAGACCCGCCGGCAGCTCACGCTGGAAGAGGCGCTGCGCGCCACGCCGGGTGTGAACGTCTGGAGCGATAGCTCGCCTCATAGCGCCAACGTCCTGATCCGCGGCACCGGCTCGATCAATCCGGTCAGCACCGACGATGGCGCGGTGGCGCTGTCGATCGATGGCGTGCCGCTGTCCATGCGTTCGATGTCGCTCGGCACGCTGGATATCGAGCGCGTGGAGATCCTCAAGGGTCCGCAGGGCACCTTGTTCGGCAGCAATAGCCGGGCCGGTGCGATCAATGTCATCACCAACAAGCCGACCCGCGATCTGCAGGCTTACGTCCGCGGCGAGATCGGTCAGCAAGGCCAGCACCTGGAAGAAGCCGTGCTCAGCGGCCCGCTGTCGGAATCGCTCAGCGGGCGTTTTGCAATCCGCAATAGCGGCTCTGATCAGTGGGTCGATAACGCGCGCACCGGCGAGCCGCTGTCCAGGCCGCGCAGCCTGATGTTCCGTGGCAGCGTGTTTTGGGAAAACGGCGCCGGCACCAACCTGCTGTTCACTGCCGACCGCGAGGACGCCAGGCGCAACCTTGGCCTGGCGGTGCTGCGACCGTACGACGAGCAGCCGGTCATGGACGTCACCCCCGGCCTGTACGACGACAACAGCAAGACGGTGGAGCGCTATGCAGTCACCCTCAATCACGACCTGCCGGTGGGTCGGCTGACCTCGGTCACTGGCTACACCAGGTTCGATACCGACTTCGTGGGCGGTTACGACGCCCGTGCGATGCAGGCCATGTTCGGCATTCCGGCCGAAAACATGCAGCGCAGCAGGATGGACGGCAACACGCTCAGCCAGGACCTGCGCTGGACCTCGTTGCCGGGTGCGTCGGTGTTCTGGGTGACCGGCGTGTACCTGTCGCGCGCGCAGCGCAGCTTCGACCAGCTGTACATCAGCAGCAACCAGGCCATGGACCGGGACTACCAGACCGATAGCCATGCGGTGTACGGCGAGGTCACCTGGCCGCTGACCGACGTGCTCAAGCTGACCGGCGGCCTGCGCCATACCTGGGACCACAAGTCCTACGACGCGCTCTACGCCGGCACGGTGGCCGACTACCGCAGGCTGCGCGACGACTATTCCACCGGGCGGGTGGCGTTGTCCTACGCGCTGACGCCGACCACCAACCTGTATGGCGCAGTGTCGCGCGGCTACGAATCGGGGGCATCGGCGACTTTCCGACCCAGGTGGCCGACAGCGTGCCGTTCAAGCCGGCCGCATCCAATGCGCTCGAGCTGGGCTTCAAGACGGAGTCTGCCGACGGCCGTTACGCATTGAATGGCGCGTTGTTTGCCACCCGGGTCAAGGACGACCACTTGATGGGCTTCGATCCGGCAACCCTGGCCACCTCGACGGTGAATGCCGATACCCGCAGTCGGGGCGCCGAAATGCAGGGGACGTGGCGGTTGGGCGAGGGATTCTCGCTGTCGGGCGGGCTAAGCTTCATCGATGCCGAGATCACCAGCAACGTATCGGGCGTGTCCGGCGGCGATATCCGCAAGGGCAATCGTTCGCCCGACGTGCCGAGGTGGGGCGGCACCCTGGGTGCGGCGTACGTGCGGCCGTTGGCGGCGGTGCGCTGGCTCTCCGCGCCGGTGCTGAACGCCCGGCTCGACTACCAATACGTCGGTACGCGCGCGGCCGACACCCAGAACCACTTCGATCTGAACAAATATCAAAAGGTGGATGTGCGGATCGGTGTGGCCTCCGGCGGCACCGAGATCTATGTATTCGGCAGCAACCTGCTCGACGAGCAGTACGACCTGTACGGGTTCGCGCCCGCCGCACCCACCTATGTCGGCGCGCCCGCGCGTGGCCGCACGCTGGGTGTCGGTGTCAGGCATGATTTCTAGGGTGGCGACCAGGCAAGGCAACACCGACGGGCCAACGTCTGCGGCCGCGCCACCCACGCGCGCGCGGGCGCAACGTGGCGAACCGCACGCCTGGCAGATCATGCAGCCGGTGCGTGGCCAGATCCGGCTGGCGATGTGTCTTGCCGCCACCGCTGCGCTGCTCAATCTGGGCTCGCTGCTGGCGCTGGCGCTGGCGGTACGTCAGCTTGCCGAGGCATCGGGCCGCTGGCCGGTGGCGCCGCTGCTCGCTGCGGCAGCGTGCCTGGTGGGCGGCTATGGGATGCGCCTGTCCGGGTTCAACCAATCCCATGCGGCCGCCTTTCGGCTGGAGGCCTTGTTGCGCCAGCAACTGGCGCAGCACCTGACGCGCGTGCCGCTGGGCGAGATCCAGCGCTGGGGCGCGGCGGCGCTGTCGAAAGTGCTGCAGGACGACGTCAAGGCGCTGCATGTGTTCGTTGCCGATAGCACGCCGCTGTATGCGCGAGCCTTTGTGATGCCTGTCTGCACCGGTCTGGCGCTGCTGTGGCTCGACTGGCGACTGGCGTTGACCACGGCGGCGCCGCTGGCGCTGGGGTTCGGCGTGTTGGCGCTGGCGATGCGGGGCGGGGCCGAGATGGGCCGGCGCTACAACCAGGCCCGCGAGCAGGTGAGCGCGGCGGTGATCGAATTCGTGCAGGCAATGCCGGTGGTGCGCAGCTTCGACACCGGCCAGTCGACCTTTGGCCGTTATCGGCAGGCACTGGACGGGTATCTGGACGTGCTCACGCGCTGGTACCGTCAGGCCGGGTTTTCGGCGCGGGTTTCCTTCGCCGTCTTGAACCCGCTGCCAACGCTGCTGGTGCTGCTGTGGCTGGGCGGATGGCTGCTGCTGCGCGGGCAGCTCGCGTTCGGAATCTGGGTAGGCGCGTTGCTGCTGAGCGCTGGCATGGCCGAAGCGATGATGCCGATGATGATGCTACGGCAGATGGTCGAGAAGGCGCAGCTGAGTGCGGCGCGCATCCAGGACGTGCTGGCATTGCCGGTCCAGCCGGTGCCGGCGGCGTGCGCCAGTGTTCCGGCGGATGCCGGAGTGGTGTTCGACAATGTCAGCTTCGGTTACGCGCAGCAGACGGGATCGGCGGATGGAGCGGATGAGCCGCCGCAGGAGCGTGCGCTGAGCGGGGTGAGCTTCCGCGTCGAACCCGGCACCGTCACCGCGCTGGTCGGTCCTTCGGGGGCGGGCAAGACCACCGTCGCCCGGCTGATTCCGCGCTTCTGGGACGTGCTGGAGGGCCAGGTCAGCATCGGCGGCGTGGATGTGCGCGCACTTCCTACCGAGATGCTGATGGCCCAGGTCGGGTTCGTATTCCAGGACACCTTTCTGTTTGCCGACACGGTGGCCGACAACATCCGTCTTGGCGTGCCGGATGCGGACATGCGCGCGGTGATCGAAGCCGCCACCGCCGCCCAGGCGCACGCCTTCATCCAGGCGCTGCCAAAGGACTACGACACCCCGGTGGGGAGCGTGGCGCCGCGCTCTCCGGCGGGCAACGGCAGCGCATCGCCGTTGCCCGCGCGATCCTGCAGAACCGGCCGATCCTGGTGCTCGACGAGCCGACTGCGTTTGCGGACCCGGAAAACGAACTGGCCTTGCTGACCGCCCTGGCCGCGCTGATGCGCGGCAAGACGGTGATCATCGTGGCGCACCGTCTTGCCACGGTGCGCGATGTGGACCAGATCCTGGTCTTCGAGCGTGGGCGGCTGGTCGAATCCGGGCAGCACGCTGCGCTGGCTGCCGGCGGGGGCGTGTATGCGCGGCTCTGGGAGCATCACGCGCAGGCCCGGCGTTGGGCCTTGCGCGGGACTGATGCTGCCGGGCAGCCGGCCGATCGCGCGCCGCAGGTGGTGCCATGAGTGGCTTGCCTAGACCGTTGTCGCAGTTGTCCCCGATGCTGGGTTCCACGCGGACGGCCTGGAGCCGGTTGCTGGGGGTGATGGGGTCGCATGCGCCGGCCTTGCGGCGCTGCCTGGCCGGGCTTGTCGCCGCTGCGGTCCTGCAGGGATTGGCGCTGGCCTGCGTGTTCCCGCTGTTGGCGGCGGTGTTTCCTGCGCCGGATCAGGGCCGGGCGCTAGGCTGGCTGGCCGCCATGACGGTGCTGGCCGGCATCGCCACGGTGCTGCGCTGGCGTGCGCAGGGGTTCGAGTACGGCGGTCGATTGGCGCAGGTCACTCACGCGTTGCGCCTGCGGCTCGGCGAGCAACTGCGCCGCATGCCGCTGGAGCGGTTGCGCGAAAGCCGCGCCGGGGAGATGAACGCGCTGCTGCTGGGCAACGTGGACGAGCAGCTGAATTACATCGTGGCCATCGCCAACCTAATCCTGACCGCCACCGTCGCGCCGTTGGCGCTGGCGCTGGCGGTGCTGGCGTTCGATCTGCGCCTGGGGGCATTGCTGCTGGCGGTCTTCCCGCTGCTGTGGGGACTGCATCGCTGGCGTCGTCCAGCCTTCGCGCGCGACATGCGCGGCCTGAACGACGCGCATTGGCGCTGTCATGCGGATCTGGTCGAGTACACGCAGGGGCTGACCGCGCTGCGCGCGGCCTGCCAGGAAGGCGGTCGCGTGGGGATGCTGCACGCCGGTTTCGAGCGCCTGCGCCTGATCCAGACTGCGGCTCATCGTCAAGGCGTTCGCCCGTCGGTGGTCACCGCCAGCCTGGTCGAGCTGGGCCTGCTGGGGGTCGTCGTGGCGGCGACCGGATGGGTCGTGTCGGGAAGGCTGCAGCCTGCGGCGGTGGCCGCGGTCATGGTGATCGTGGTGCGCTTGTCCGAACCGATGGCAACCCTGGTCAGTTACACCATGGTGTTGGAGATGATGGAGGCCGCGCTGGAACGGATCGAAGCGCTGCTGGCCATTCCCGCGCTACCGGTGCAGCTGCCGCAGGCCATGCCCGATCAGTTCGATGTGCGTTTCGAACAGGTCTGTTTCCACTATGCCGACGACCCGAACAGCGCCGCGCTGATGCACTTCAGCGCGACGCTGCCGGCGCAGGCGATGACGGCGCTGGTAGGCCCCTCCGGTTCCGGCAAGACCACCGTGGCCCGCTTGCTGTTACGCCATGCCGACCCGCAAGCGGGGAGCATCACGATCGGCGGCATCGATATCCGTCGCATGTCGCCGGAGGTGTTGAACGCTCTGGTGTCGGTGGTGTTCCAGGACGTCCATCTGTTCGACGACACGGTGCTGGCCAACATCCGCATGGGACGCCCCGATGCCGATGACGCACAGGTGCGCGCTGCCGCTGCGGCTGCGCAGTGCCTGGACTTCATCGAGCGCCTGCCGCAGGGCTGGAACACGCGGCTGGGCGAGATCGGCGACCGGCTGTCCGGTGGCGAGCGCCAGCGCATCTCGATCGCCCGCGCGTTGCTCAAGGACGCGCCCATCGTGGTCCTGGATGAGCCCACCGCCGCGCTGGATACGGAAAGCGAGCTGGCGGTGCAACGGGCCATCGATACCCTGGTGCGCGACAAGACGGTGATCGTGATCGCGCACCGTCTGTCCACGATCGCCGGCGCCGACCGCATCCTGGTGGTGGAGGATGGCCGGCTGGTGGAGCAGGGCCGGCATGAGGAACTGCTGACCTGCAATGGCCGTTATGGCGCGCTGTGGAACGCGCAGCAGGTGGCGACGGCGTGGCGGGTGAGCTGAGATTCAGGCTCGGCGCGCTTGCGCCTAACAGCGATCCGCTGCATTGGCGCACGCCGGCACACGAAACACGTATCGAAACGATAACGGCCGCTATGCGCGGCCATTGTGATTACATCAAGCAACCCGGATCGTCACCACGATTCCCGATTCCCGATTCCCGATTCCCGATTCCCCAAACTCAATGATCGCTGGAGCGCAACCCGTCCACGTCCAGGATCAGTGCCATGCGGCCATCGCCGATCAGGGTTGCGCCGGCGTAGCCGGGCAGGCCGCGCAAGGCGCGCGGTAGCGGTTTGATCACCACTTCCTCGCGGCCGCGCACTTGATCCACGACGAGGCCGAAGCGGGTTTCTCCGGCTTGCAGCAGCACCACGGTCAGTAGCGGCGGTTGCTCGGCGGGGACGCCGAGCCAGCGGCGCAGGTCGATCAGCGGCAAGGTGTGCGAGCGGCGGTCCAGCACGGCGCGGCCGTCGAACCAGCCCAGCGAGGTCTGCGGGGCGTGCAGCACTTCGACCACGCGGGCCAGCGGTAGTGCATAGACGGCTTCGCCGGCCTGCACCAGCAGGGTCGGCAGGATCGCCAGGGTCAGCGGCACGCGGATCATGAAGCGGCTGCCGCGGCCCAGTTCCGACTGGATCTGGATCTGCCCGCTGAGTTCGCGGATGCGCGATTGCACCACGTCCATGCCCACGCCACGGCCGGAGATGTCGGTGACCTCGGCCTTGGTCGAAAAGCCCGGCATGAAGATCAGATGCAGGCACTCGTCGGTGCTCAGACGGGCAGCGGCTTCGGCGTCGATCAGGCCTTTATTGCGGGCGATTTCGCGCAGGCGCTCGGGGTCGATGCCGGCGCCGTCGTCCTGAATTTCGATACTGACGTAGTCGCCTTCCTGCTGTGCGGACAGGCGCACATGACCACTGCGCGGTTTGCCGGTGGCTTCGCGCAGGGCAGGGGATTCGATGCCGTGGTCGATCGCGTTGCGCACCAGATGCACCAGCGGATCGGCCAGGGCTTCGACCAGATTACGGTCCAGTTCTGTCTCGGCGCCGATCAGTTCCAGCTCCACTTCCTTGGACAAGGTGCGCGCCACATCGCGGGCCACCTTGGGGAAGCGCGAGAACACCTTGCTGACCGGCTGCATGCGGGTGCGCATGACCGCGGTCTGCAGGCGGGCAGTGGCGATATCCAGCACGCTGACCGCGCGATCGAGTTCTTCGTCGCGCAGGCGGGTGCGCAGGGTCTTGAGACGATTGCGCGAGAGCACCAGTTCGCCGATCAGGTTGACGATGGCGTCCAGGCGCTTGGTGTCCACGCGCACGGTCTGTTCGGCTTCGGCACCCTTGGCGGCGGCTTTGGGCGCGGCCTTGGCGCCGGGCGCCGGTACGTGGCCGTCGTCATGGGCAGGTGTGGCCACCGCAGCCAATGCGGCCTTGGGCGCGGCCTTGACCGCCGGCGGGCCGCTCTTGGCATCGAACTGCGCGATCAGCGAGGCCGGCGCATGCGGCACGGTTTCGCCCGAGCCCATCGCATCGAGCATCGCCTGCAGATAATCCAGCGACTGCTGCGCGGCATCGAAGTGATGCGCCTGCAACACCGCCTGGCCGGAGCGCGCCATGCCGAGGGTTTCTTCAGCGGCGTGGCACAGCTCCACCATGGGCTTGATCGCCAGAAAGCCGGCGCCGCCCTTGAGCGTGTGGAAACCGCGGAACACCGCGTTGAGCTGGTCGGCTTCGTCCGGTGCCTGTTCCAGCGCGACCAGCTGTTCGCCGAGGCGATCCAGGATTTCCTGGGCCTCGACGATGAAATCGGCAGCAATATCGTCTGGAACAGCACTCATGGTTACAACCCCAATCCGGACAGCAGGTCATCGGCGTCGTCCTGCGACACCGCGTGACGGTCCAGGCCCTTGACTGCAGGACCGGCAAGACCGCCGTCGTCTTTCTTCGGCTCGGTGCTCTTTGGCGGCAGGCCGAGTGCGCCGAAGCCTTCGTGCACGCGCCGCACGATGCCGGCCACGCGCCGGATGATCTGCCCGCTCAGGTCCTGGTAGCTTTGCGCCAGCGACAGTTCGGTCAGGTTGTGGCGCATCTTGTCCATCAGCGCGCCCTGGTCCTGATTCAGACCACCGTCGCGCAGCTGGTTGGCCAGCTCACGGCATTCTTCGACCAGATCCAGCGTGCGATGGCTGGCCTTTTCGGTCATTTCCACCACGTGGTCCAGGCGCGAACACGCATCGTCCAGTTCGCCGGCTTCTTCGGGCACGGTGGGCAGTTCGCCCAGCGCCTGACCGAGTTCGCGTGCGAGCCGGCTCAGGCCCTGCATCATCGGACGGGTGCGCAAGGCGGCGAGGTGGTCGACCTCGCGCTTCCAGGCGGCTTCGTCACCGCTTTCCAGTGCATCGAGCGCGCCTTGCAGGCGGTCGATCAAGGCAGCGCGTTCGGCATTGGTTTCCACGGTGGCGTTCATCAGGCGGTCGCCGCCAGACGTTCGAACACCTTGCCCAGCTTTTCTTCCAGCGTCTGCGCGGTGAACGGCTTGATGATGTAGCCATTCACGCCGCACTGGGCGGCTTCGATGATCTGCTCGCGCTTTGCTTCGGCGGTCACCATCATCACCGGCAGGTGCTTGAGCTTGGCGTCGGCGCGGATGTTGCGCAGCAGGTCGATGCCGGTCATGCCGGGCATGTTCCAGTCGGTGACCACGAAATCGAACGGGCCGGCCCGCAATGCAGCCAGTGCGCTGTTGCCGTCTTCGGCCTCTGCGGTATTGGTGAAGCCAAGATCGCCCAACAGATTCTTGACGATACGTCGCATCGTCGAGAAGTCGTCCACGATCAAAATCCGCATGTTCTTGTTCACATCAAGCTCCTAACACTAAAAAATACGCGAAAAAATCATTCGTCAATTTCGACACCGGCATCGGCCAGTTCGAAGACCTTGAGGCGGCCGCGCAGACGCACCACGGCCTGGCCGTGGATCTGGCAGACGCGCGATTCGCTGACACCGAGCACGGCGCCGATTTCCTTCAGGTTCAATTCCTGTTCGTAGTACAGCGACAGCACCAGCTGCTCGCGCTCGGGCAACTGGCCGATGGCCTTGCCCAGCTCGCGGCCGAACTCGCCACGCTCCATCATCTGCTGCGGGTTGGGGCCACCCTTGGCGGTGGTGTCCAGCTCGCCGTGATCTTCGATCCGCGACTCCAGGCTCAGCACCTGGCCGCGGGCGGCGTCTTCCATCAGACGCAGGTAATCGGGCAACGGCATTTCCATCGCGGCAGCCACTTCGGTGGCGGCGGCGGCGCGGCCGGTGTTCTGTTCGATCTTGCGCACGGCGGCGGCAGCGTCGCGGGCACGGCGGTGGACTGAACGCGGCACCCAGTCGCCTCTGCGAATCTCGTCGATCATCGAGCCGCGGATACGGATCGAGGCATAGGTTTCGAACGAGGCGCCCTGCTCGGAGTCGTAACTGCGCGAGGCTTCGATCAGGCCGATCATGCCGGCCTGGATCAGGTCGTCCACTTCCACGCTCGCCGGCAGGCGCGCGGCCAGATGGTGGGCGATGCGGCGCACCAGATCGGCGTGTTGGGTGACGATGTCGTTGGCGTTGTTGCGTTGCACTGCACGGTACTGCGCGGTGGCCGTCGTTGCGGTTGCGGTAGCGGTGCTCATGCGGCGACCCCCCGTTGGATGATGCGTTCGACAAAGAACTCGACGTTGCCGCGTGGCACGGTGGGGGCCTGCCAGCGCGAGGTACGCCGCGCGATTTCTGCGATGGCCAGCGCCGAGGGGCTGGCGGGGTAGGCCTTGATGACCGGTTGCTGGCGCTGTACCGACAAACGCAACCAGTCGTCCTGGGGCACGTGGCCGAGGTAGTTCAGCGACACGTCGCCGAGGAATTTTTCGCAGACCCGCGACAGCTTGTCGTACAGCAGGCGGCCTTCGTTGGGGTCGCGCACCATGTTGGCGATGATCTGCAAACGGTCCACGCCGCGTTCGCGCGAGAGCACCTTGATCAGCGCGTAGGCGTCGGTGATCGAGGCCGGTTCGTCGCAGACCACCACCACGGTGTCCTGGGCGGCCTGGCAGAAGGTCAGCACGCTGTCGGTAATGCCGGCGGCGGTGTCGATGACCATCACGTCCAGGTCGCGTTCCAGTTCGGAGAACACGTTGACCAGGCCGATGTGCTGGGCCGGAGCCATTTCGGCCATGTGGCGGCGACCGGAGGCGGCCGGGACCACCAACACGCCACCGGGGCCTTCGATGATCACTTCGTCCAGCGTGCAGCGGCCGGCGATCAGGTCGGCCAGGGTGTACTTGGGCGAGAGTCCCAAGACCACGTCCAGGTTGGCCAGGCCAAGGTCGGCGTCCAGCAGCAGGGTGCGCTTGCCCATCTCGGCAAGGGCCACGGCCAGGTTGGCGGAGATGTTGGTTTTACCCACGCCGCCCTTGCCACCGGTCACGGCAATGGTGCGCACCGGGCCCAGGGGCTCGGGACGGGTCGCCGTCAGGGGGAAGGCGTTGGTCAGCTTGGCGTATTCACGCGACTGCATGGTTGTGCTCCGGAGTACAGGGCTTATCGGCAGCGCGCCGCAAATCTTCAAGGCGAAGAACGAGACTGGCGGCATTGGCGCGGTGCAGGTCGTCGGGGACCCGCTGTCCGTCAGTCACCCAGGTGATGGGCATTTGGTGGTCGACCACCACCGACAAGGCGCTGCCGAAGCGGCCGGTCTCGTCGAGTTTGGTCAGCACCACGCCTTGGGGTTTGGCGTGGGCGAAGCGGCGTACGACCTCGTCGAGGTCGGAAAAATGGGCGTTGGCCGGCAGCACCAGCAGCGAGGTGACCTGGTGCGCGGCGCGCAGCCAGTTCAGCTGTGCGGCCAGGGCGCGGTCGCGCTGGCCCATGCCAGCGGTGTCGATCAACACCAGCTTGTAGTCGCGCAGGCGCTCGAGCAGTTCCAGCAGGCTCTCGGCGCTGTCGGCCTCGTGCACCGCGATGCCGAGCTGACGGCCGTAGCTGTGCAGCTGCTCGCGGCCGCCGACGCGCTGGGTGTCGGTGGTGACCAGGGCCACGTCGCGCGGGGCGTGCTGGGCGGCGAAGCGCTGGGCGAGCTTGGCGATGGTGGTGGTCTTGCCGGCACCGGTCGGGCCGACCAGGGCGATCACGCCGCCGCGTTCCAGCGGGTCGATCGGAGCCACCGGCAGACGCTTGGACAGCAGGCCCAGCATCAGCCCGCGGCCGCGGTGCAATTCGGTATCGGCCGGGATCTGCAGGGCCACATCGCGGATCAGACCGGCATCGAAGCCGTAGTCGTCCATCAGCTCCAGGGCCTGCGCACGCACCGGGGAGCCACGCAGGCGCTCGTCGGTGAGACGGTTCATTTCGCGCTCGATCATCTGACGCATCAGCGCCAGCTCACCGCGCAGCTGCTTGAGTTCTTCGTCGTTCTGCGGCACCGGGGCGGCGGCGACCGGCACCGCAGCCAGGGCGACCGGGGCGGCCACCAGCGGCGGCAACGCGGCCGGCGGCAGGATCTGCGGCAGCGCGTCGTCCATGTCGAAGCCGTCGTCGTCCTGCTCGTCGTCGTCCTGCCCGTAAGAGGCGTGCGTGGCGAGCGCGGCGGCCATGATCGGCGTGCGTGCCTGCACCGGGGCAGCGTGCACTGGAGCCTGTACCGGTGCGGTGGTCAGGAAGTCGGCGAACAGCTGTTCCGGCACTGCCGACAGCGCATGTTCCTGGCGCGGTGCGGCGGCAACCGCAACGGCGTGGGCCAGTGCCTGGGCGGCGGCCGACGGGGCGGCGGCAGTGCGCACCGGTGCGGCGACCGGCGCCGAGCGCGGCACGTTGACCGGCTGGCGCAGCGCCATCGCGGCGATCATGTCGTCTGCGGCGCTGGCAACGCGCTGACGCTGGTTGCTGCCGGTGTCGCCGGCCGGCTTCAGCGGGGCGTGGAACGGCGCGGCTGGCTTGGCCGGGGCCTGCTGGACCGGCGCCTGTTCGATCTGTGCCGCAGCCGCCGGAGTCTCGGAGCGCGCGGTTTCCAGGGCGCGCTGCACGAGTTCTTCGTCGTAGTTGCTGGCAGCGACGATCTCGATGCCTTCGGCGGTACGGCGGTTGGACAGGATCACTGCGTCCGGGCCGTGTTCTTCACGCACCATGCGGAATGCGGTGCGCATGTCCGGGGCAACGAAGCGTTTGATTTTCATGCGAAGTGCCTCCAGGAACGGGACCCGCCGGACGCCGGACGGGTGCGCGATGAATGTGGGTGTGTTGCCAGCGTCATGAGTTGCCTGTCCCGTTCGGTTGTTCCAAGTGCTGCTGCTCGCCCCGCAGCGATCAAGCTGACTGCGGTCTCGCCAGAGCTAATGCACGCGGCGTGCCAAAACGCGGTGCCGGGGTTCCGGCGCGGGGATCTGGAGGGTTGGGACAGGCTGGAGCTGTGCGATCGGCGCGGCTGCAAGATTTCAAGTCACTGGTTTGATTGACTTTTCTCTAGGGGCGCGCTGCGTTGGCATCTACTGTGTGAGTGGATGGGCTGGCGGGTGGGAGGTTGAGCCTGGAGCGCCTGGAAAGCCTCGAAACGGCCAGCGTCGTGCAATCGATTGGAGGTTTGGACGAGTGGCGGCTTTCCGACGCGGTGGTCGGTTGCCTGTCTGCAGCTCGAGGACCGGGCGCGGGTGGCTTCGTAGGAGCGCCCTTGGGCGCGACGGGCCGTCCCGGTAGAGCCCGTCGCGCCCGGGTGCGCTCCTACGAGGTGCGTCAGCCTCAGCTGATCGTGCCGACCAGCTTCAGGCGCTTGTCTTCCGGCACTTCGCTATACGCCAATACCGACAGGGTCGGCACGCTATGGCGGACCAGGCGGGCCAGTGCGGCGCGGACCTGGCCGGGTACCAGCACCACGGCCGGTTCGTTGCGGGCTTCCTGCTTGCCGACGCAATCGGCCAGGCTTTGGTGCAGGCGCTCGGCCAGGCCGGGTTCCAGCGCCACGCCGTTGCCGTGGGTGGATTCCTGCAGCACGCGCTCCAGCTGCGGGGCCAGTGTGTAGACCGGCAGCTCGGCCGACATGCCGGCGATTTCCTGCACGATGAAGCGGCCCAGCGAGGTGCGTACCGCAGCGGTGAGGGTGGTGGGGTCCTGGCTGTGCGGGGCATGTTCGACCAGCGCTTCGACGATCTTGCGCAGCTGGCGTACCGGGATGCGTTCGATCAGCAGGTTCTGCAGCACCCGCACCACCACCGACAGCGGCAACGCCTTGGGGGTGAGGTCTTCGACCATCTTCGGCGCGGTCTTGGCCAGGGTCGCCAGCAGTTGCTGCACTTCCTCGTGGCCGAGCAGTTCCGGGGCGTGTTCGCGGATCAGGTGCGACAGGTGGGTGGCGATGACGGTGGCCGGGTCGACCACGGTGTAGCCCATCGATTCGGCATAGGCGCGCTGATGCGGCTGGATCCAGGTGGCGTCCAGGCCGAATGCCGGGTCCTTGCCGGGAATGCCGTCGAGCTGGCCGAGTGCACCGCCCGGGTCCAGCGCCAGTTCGCGGTCGGGATAGATTTCCGCAGTGGCCACCGGCACGCCGTGCACCAGCAGGCGGTAGGCGTTGGCCGACAGCTCCAGGTTGTCGCGGATGTGCACCGGCGGCACCAGAAAGCCGATGTCCTGGGTGAGCTTGCGGCGCACGCCCTTGATGCGCGCCATCAACTCGCCGCCCTGGTTCTTGTCCACCAGCGGGATCAGCCGGTAGCCCACTTCCAGGCCCAGCGGGTCGATCGGGCGCAGCTCGTCCCAGCTCAGTTCCGAGCTGGCCTGGGCGGCGGTGGCCGCAGCGGCCGCCTTCGGGTCGGTGGCAGGGTCGCCGGTCGGCGGGACGACCAGGCTGCGCTTGTACATTTTCCAGGCGATCACGCCCAGGATCAGGCCGAGCGTCAAAAACGCGACGTTCGGCATGCCCGGCACCAGGCCGACCAGGCCCAGGATGGCCGCAGCCACCGCCAACGCGCGGTGCTGGCCGAACACCTGGCTGATCATGGCGCCGCGCATGTCCTGCGCCCGCGAGGCGCGGGTGACCAGCAAGGCCACCGAGGACGACACCAGCAAGGCCGGCAGCTGCGCCACCAAACCGTCACCGATCGACAGCAGGGTGTAGGTGGAGGCCGCATCCACAAAGCTCATGCCGTGCTGGAACATGCCCACCGCCATGCCGCCGATGAGATTGATGAACAAAATCATGATGGCGGCGATGGCGTCGCCGCGGATGAACTTGTTGGCGCCGTCCATCGCGCCGTAGAAGTCGGCTTCCTCGCGCACTTCTTCGCGGCGGGCCTTGGCTTCCTCACGCGTCAGCAAACCGGCGTTGAGGTCGGCGTCGATGGCCATCTGCTTGCCGGGCATGGCGTCGAGGATAAAGCGCGCGGTCACTTCCGACACGCGCCCGGCACCCTTGGTGATGACGACGAAGTTGATGATGGTCAGGATCGCGAACACCACGATGCCCACCGCGTAGTTGCCGCCGATGACGAACTGGCCGAACGCCTCGATGACCTTGCCGGCCGCAGCGTGGCCGTCCTGGCCGTTGATCAGGATCACGCGGCTTGAGGCGACGTTCAGCGCCAGGCGCAGCATCGTGGTCATCAACAGCACGATCGGGAAAATGGTGAATTCCAGCGGGCGCCGCACGTAGATCACCGCCAGCAGCACCATCAGCGAGATGGCGATGTTGAAGGTGAACAAGGCATCCAGCACCGGTGCGGCCAGCGGCACCATCAGCATGGCCAGCATGGCCATCAGCGCCAGCGGGGCGCCCAGGCCGTTGCGCAGCAACTCCATGATGCGTCGGGCATTCAGCGGTGCGGGTTGGGCGCTCATGCGCTGGCTCCCTTGCCGAACTCATCCACTTCGAGGGAAGGCAATTCAGGCATCGGGCCGCCGTTCCAGCCACGCAACTGGTAGACGTAGGAAAGCACCTGGGCCACGACCGAATAGAGTCTCACGGGAATTTCCTTGCCAATTTGAGCTTCTCTATACAAGGCGCGTGCCAAAGGCGGGGCGGTGACGATCGACACCCGGTGCTGTTCGCAGACGTCGCGGATGCGGAAGGCCATTTCGTCCACGCCCTTGGCCACCACGATCGGGGCGCGCATCTTGCCGCCCTCGTACTTGAGCGCCACCGCGTAGTGGGTCGGGTTCACCAGCACCACGTCGGCCTTGGGCACCGCTTCCATCATCTGGCGCTGCGACATCTGCATCTGCATCTGGCGGATGCGCCCCTTGACCTCCGGGCTGCCCTCGCTCTCCTTCATCTCGCGCTTGATCTCTTCGCGGGTCATCTTGAGCTTCCGCATCCAGTTCCACTTCTGGTACGGCGCGTCGATGGCGGCCAGCAGCACCAGCGCACCGGCGGTGTAGAACAGCAGGCTCTTGGTGAAGTCCAGGCCGTTGCCCACGGCCTGTTCCAGCGGCTGGTTCACCAGCGAGCGCAGGCCGTGCAGGCCCTTGGAGATGCACAGGCTGGCGGCCAGGCCGACGAACAGCAGCCGCAGCACCGACTTGACCAGCTCGGCCAGCGCGTGGCTGCCCCACATGCGCTTGATCCCGCTCATGGGGCTGAGCTTGGTGAGGTCGGGCATGATCGCCTTGCTGGAAAAATGCAGCCCGCTCATCAGCAGCGGGCCGGCCAGGCCGGCGGCCAGGCAGATGCCGATCAGCGGCACCATCACCCACAGCAGCTGCATGAGCAGGTCGCCGAAATGGCCGAACAGCGCCATCGGGTTTTCACGCATTTTCGGGTCCGGGCTGAGTGCGCTCTTCATCCAGACGCTGGCGCCGTCGCCGATGCCGCGGGCCAGGGCCATCAGTGCGAACACGCCGGCGCCGAACACGGCGGCAGTGGACAACTCGCGCGATTGCGGGATGTTGCCCTGCTCGCGGGCTTCACGCAGGCGTTTTTCGGTGGGAAGCTCTGTACGTTCGCCGCCGTCTTCGGACTCGGACATGGGGGTGCCGGTGACTTGTCAGCCTTGCCTCATGCAAGCGGCGTTCCAGATTTGTGGGGCTGGGATTGGGGAGTCGGGAATCGGGAGTCGGGAATCGGGAGTCGGGAGTCGGGAGTCGGGAATCGGGAGTCGGGAATCGGGAGTCGGGAATCGGGAGTCGGGAATCGGGAATCGGGATTGGGGAATCGGGACGCAGCGGCCACGCGTGGAGCGCTGGCGGGGTGTTGTAGCTGGGTGGTTAGCGGGGAGGGCCGCAGGTCGGGAATCGGGCGCGAGGGCTAACCAACTGCAGGCTGGTGCTCGGCTCGGTTGGCGGGTCGTCGAGCGTGGATGCAGGTCTACGGTCGTTTTTGATGCTTTTTGCTCAGCTGGCCTGGCGGTGCAGGCCATCGCGCTGGGCGACCACCGTGGCGATAAAACGCTCTGCGTCCATTGGCCGGCCCAGCAGATAGCCCTGCAGCTGGTCGCAGCCCAGCCGTTCCAGGGTGTTGCGCTGGGCGTTGGTCTCCACGCCCTCGGCCACTACCTGCAGGCGCATGGTGTGGGCCAGCGCGACGACGGCTGCGACGATGGCGATGTCTTCGGGGCAGGTGTCCATCGCCTGCACGAAGCTGCGGTCGATCTTGAGTTCGTGCGCGGGTAGCTTGCGCAGGTAGAGCAGGTTGGAATAGCCGGTGCCGAAATCGTCGATGGCGATGCGCACGCCCAGCGCATTGAGCTGGCCGAGCGTGCGCAGGCAGGCGTCGGCGTCGCGCATGGCCATGGTTTCGGTGATTTCCAGGGTGAGCTGGCCGGGCGGAATCAGATGCTCGGCCAGGGTGGTGGCTACTTCGTCCAGCAGGCTGGGCGAGGCCAGCTGCGTGGCCGAGAGGTTCACCGCCACCCGCCAGTCGCCATGCCCGGCCTCGCGCCAGGCGCGCATCTGCCGGCAGGCCTGCTGCAGCACCCAGCTGCCGAGCGGGCCGATCATGCCGCTGCGTTCGGCCAGCGGGATGAAGCTGTCCGGCGGCACCAGGCCGCGTTCGGGATGTTGCCAGCGGATCAGCGCCTCGGCGCCGATCGGGCGGCCATCCTCGGCGCAGTATTTGGGTTGGTAATGCAGCACGAACTGGCCCAGCTCCAGCGCGCGCGGCAGGTCCTGCAGCAGCTGCAGGCGCTCGCGGGTGGTACCGGTCATCGAGCGCTCGAAGAAGCTGTAGCGGTTGCGCCCGGCCTGTTTGGCGTGGCGCATCGCCGCATCGGCATGCGTCATCAGTTGATGCTCGCTGCCGGCGTCTTCCGGTCCGGCGTCTTCGGGATATAGCGCAATGCCGACGCTGCTGCTCAGGCGTAGTTCCTGGTCGCCGACCAGGAACGGCACCGCCAGCGCCTGCAGCAGATGCGCGGCGATCGCGGCGGCGTCCTCGGGGTCGGCGATGTCGGACACCAGCGCGAACTCGTCGGCGCCCAGCCGCGCCAGGCTGCCGTTGGCGCGGCGGTGCGCGCTCATACGCCCGGCCACCGCCACCAGCAATTGGTCGCCGAACTGATGCCCGTAGCCGTCGTTGACCGCCTTGAAGCCATCTAGATTGATCAGCATCACCGCAAAGCGCTGCCCGTCGTGCTGGGCGCGGTCGATGCTCTGCAGCACATGTTCGTGCAGCAGCACGCGGTTGGGCAGGCGGGTGAGCGGGTCGTGCAGCGCGGCCAGCACCAGCTCGGCATTGGCCTGCGCCAGCGATTGCGCCAGCACATCGGTGCGCTGCTGGAAGCGCCGCGACAGCACCGAGATCACCAGCGCCAACACCAGCAAGGCCAGCGTCACAACCACCACTACTGCGGTCAGCCAGGACAACGGCAACTGCGCGCCGGTTGTGGCGACGCAGAGACTCGCTGGCGCGAGATGCGCGGCAGCCGTGCCGTCGGCAGGGATGCCGCGCGCACGCATGCACGGCGGTTGCGGCATATCGCGCACATCGGCCCGGCGGCCATTCGCGGCACTGGGGTGATGGGAGTGACTGCTCATGCCACCGACGACTCAGGCTCCTCCGGTTCGATGCGATTGCGTCCGTGGCGCTTGGCCCGGTACAGCGCCTCGTCGGCGCGCGCCAGCAGCGTGGCCGCCGTGTCGCCGATCCGGAACCAGGCCACACCGACCGAGCAGGTCACCGGTAGCGGGCGGGCGGTGCCCACTTCGTACGGGGCCACGCTGAGCTTTTCGTGGATGGCGCGTAGCCGGTGCTGGCTGTGTTGCGACATGCCCGGCAGCAACAGCAGCAATTCTTCGCCGCCGTAACGGCCCACGCGGTCCGAATCGCGCAGGCAGGCGGTCAGCCGCGCGCCGACCTTGGCCAGCACCGCATCGCCGACCAGATGCCCGTGTTCGTCGTTGACCAGCTTGAAGTGGTCCAGGTCGATCAGCACCACCGCCAACGGATGCGCACCGTGGGCGCAGGCCTGCAGTTCTTCGGCCATCGCCTCGAGCACGCCGGAGCGATTGAGCAGGCCGGTCAGCGCGTCGTGGCTGGCCTTCAGTGCCAGCGCCGCACGGGCGCTTTCCAGCTCGCGTTTTTCGCGCTCCAGCTGATAAGTGCGCTCGGCGACCAGCTCGGCGAGCATGCGCTCGCGCGCGACCAGATGACGGTGCCGCCAGCGCCACAGACCGGCCAGCAGGGCGCTGCCGATCAGCAGATACAGCGCGATTGCCGGCGGGCTGCGCCACCACAGCGGCGCCACTGCGAACGGCAGGTCGGTGATCGGCGAGGTGGTGCGTCGGTAGCGGTCCAGCAGTTGCACCTGCAGGCGGAAATGGCCGGACGGCAGCGGCGGTTGGTCGATCGACAGCGTGTCGCTCTGGATCCATTCGTTGTGCAGACCGAGCAGGCGATAGCGCACCGTGAGCCGGCTGGGGTCGTCGTAGACCTCCATGCTGGACAGCTCGATATGCAACGGCCTGTCGCTCCAGGCGAGCAACTGGCCGCGCTGCACCGGCACGCCACCGCGGCTGACGCTGTCGATACGCACGCTGGGCTGGCGCTGATCGAACAGGCGCGCCGGGTCGCGCAGATGGCTCACCCCGCGCGCGGTGCCGATCCACACCGAGCCATCGGGATCTTCGGCAAACGCCGCTTCGGACACGTCGTCCCACAACAGCCCCTGCGACTGCGACAGATGCGCCCAATGCTCGCCGTCGTAGACCTCCACCCCGCGTGCATGACCCACCCAGACCCGGCCGACGCTGTCGCCGCGTAACTGGTACACGCTGACGTCGGCGAGCGCTTCATCGCTGACCGCCTGCAGATCCACTTCTTCGTCCAGCAACAGGCCGTGCCATAGCCCGGCGCGATAGAACGCCAGCCACACTTCGCCGCTGTCGCTGATATGGAATTTGCTGATCCACGGGTCGGAGGCGCCGCCATTGACCTTGACCTTCACCTTCGACCAGTGCGCGCCCTGCAGCCGAAACAGGCCATTGGCGCTGGAGACCCACAACGTGCCGTCGGCAGTCTGCTGGATATCGGTATAGGCGATAGCCGGCATCTGGCTGACCATGTGCAGCGTGCCGCCGTCCAGCGGCCGTTCGAGCGCAAACAGGCCACCGGCAGTGAGCACCCACAGCCGGCCCTGGCGGTCGATGATCAGACGCCGCCCGGTACGCGGAAGTTTGGCGATCTCGGCGCTGCGCCCATCCGGCCAGTTGCGGCGCACGAAGCCGGCCGAGTTCAGCGTCCACAGGCTGCCGTCGGCACTGCGCGCCATGCCCACGATCTGGATCCCGGAGTTGGGTAATGCAGGAACGAAGCGCCCCTTCGGGTCGGCCTGGCGACCCACGCCATGTTCGTTGCCGACCAGCAACGCGCCCTGCGCGTCGCGGGCGATCGACCAGGTCGGCGCAACCGGCATGCCTTGCGAGGCGTCCCAGTTCTCGATCCACTCGTAGCCGGCCCAGCGCACAAGGCCTTCGCCGTCCACGGTCATCCAGATGTCGCCGTCGCGGTCCACCACGATGGCGTCGCTGCTGCCCGGCGGCAGCCCGTTCTCGGTGCCGAAACTGCGCCACTGGCCGTTTTCCCAGCGCACCAGTCCGTCGTTGCGGCGCACCAGCACCCGTCCTTCGCGATCGAGCACCAGCGGTGCCTGCTGCCCGACGGTGCTGCCATCCAGCAACGGCAACGGCCGCACGCTGAAGGTGGCCGCACCCGGCGCGCGGTAGAGCAGGGTGCCGGTGCCACGTACCCACAATGCGCCGTCGTGGTCGCGCAGCACGCTGTACCAGCGATCTTCCGGCACGCCTTGTTCGGGCCCGTACACCTGCACCTTGCGCTGCGCATCGATGGCGCATAGCCGCTTGGCACAGCCGGCCCACAAGGTGTCGCCGTCCACCGACAGGCTCAACACCTTGGACAACTCGGGCACGCGCACGCGGGTGGCGGTATCCAGCAGCGGCTCGCTATGCCAGCGGCCGTTGCCGCGTGCACTCAGCCGCTCCAGCGTGCCGCCGTTGGCCAGCACCGTGCCCCACGGCGTGCTGGCCAGCAGCATGCCTTCCTGCAGATGCTCGGCCTCGTACGGCGCCAGTCTGCGGAAGCCGTGTTCGTTGCCGACGAACAGCGTCTGGAAGCCGGCCACCCACAACGTACCGTCGGCGGTTTCGGTCATCGAACTGATCGATTCGTTGCGCAGGCCATCCAGCACCACCTGCTGAAAACTGCGCCCATTGAAGCGATACAGGCCGCTTTCGGTGCACACCCACAGCAACGTGGCGCGGGTCTGCAGCAGGCAGGTGCCGGCCAGCCCGAGCAGGCCCTGGTCATGGGCGTAGCGGCGAATGCTCGCGGTCTGCGCGCCGGCCAGATCGGCCAACGACAGCAACGCCAACACCAGCACCGCGGCAAACGGCGCGCGCCGGCTCGACGACCTCCACTGGCGGTACTCACACCCCACGAGCGTTGCACTCTCCCACGCGTCGGCAGGTGTGGTCCGCGCCTTGCGCGGGTGTCTCACGCTTGCCATGGGCGGCCCCCATAGTAGGCCGCAGTAAACCGACTAACGGCTGTTCACGCGTGTTTCTTTAATGCGCGCAGCAACACGATGGCGTGATTGCCGCCCGGCAGTCGATTGCATGCGAGCTCGACAGGTGCTGGTATTGGTTTGCCGGCAGCGCAGTTGGATCGAGTTGTGCGTTCACTGGAACGCCGCTTTCAACGTATTTCAAGGCGCTTCGGCGCTAACGCTCAACTCTCAGCGGCGTGCTCAGACGCGGTGTGGTCGTAGTCGATGCGATTGCGTCCACTACGTTTGGCGCGATACAGCGCCGCGTCCGCGCGTGCCAGCAACTGTTCCAGGGTTTCGCCCGGCTGAAACCAGGCCACGCCGATCGAGCAGGTCACCGCCAGCACGCTGCCGTCGATCGGGTAATCGCCGCAGATGCCGCGATGCAAGGCCTGCAAGCGATGCGTGGAGTCGGCATTCAGACCGGGCAGCAGCGCCAGCAATTCCTCGCCACCGTAGCGGCCGATCCGGTCGTCGCCGCGCACCAACGTATCCAGCCGCCGGCCGACCTCGGCCAGTACCGCATCGCCGGCCAGATGGCCGTGTTGGTCGTTGACCAGCTTGAAGTGATCCAGATCGATCAGCACCACCGCCAACGGCCGCGCTTGCACCGCAGCACGCGCCAGCATGCCGCGCAGCGCGTGCAGGATGCCGGCACGATTGAGCAGGCCGGTCAGTTCGTCATGGGTGGCCTTGAGCGCCAGTTCGGCGCGCGCGGCTTCCAGCTCGCGCTTGTCCTGCTCCAGCTCGGCGGTGCGTTCGGCCACCAGTTGCTCCAGCTCGCGTTTGCGCCGCAGCAGTTTGCGCGTGCGCCAGCGCAGCAGCACGATCACCGCCGCGATGCCCAGCAGCACATAGCCGATCAACGCGGGAATGCCGCGCCACCACGGCGGATGCAGCACAAAACGAAAGCGCGTGATCGGGCTGCTGCTGCGTTGGTAGGCATCCAGCACCTGCACTTCCAGCGTGTAGGTGCCGGGCGGCAGCAGCGGATAGGTCAGATGGCTGAGCGAGGTGGTGGTCCAGCGCGCCTGATGGCCTTCCACCCGGTAGCGGAAGCTGATTCGGTCGGCGCCGCCTTCCACGCCGGGCGTGGCCAGATCGATATCCAGCGGAATGTCGGACCACTCCAGCGCCGCCCCGGCGCGCACCATCTCGGTGCCGCGCCGCACGTGCGCGATCTCCACCTGCAGCGGTTGTGCGGCGAACAATCGCTGCGGGTCGAGCAAGTGGCTCAGCCCGCGGCTGCTGCCGATCCACAGGCTGCCGTCGTCGTCTTCCAGAAACGCGTTGGACGACAGGTCGTCCCACAGCAGACCCTCGCTGCGCGTGATGCGCGACCAGCGGCCTTGCTGATACAGATCCAGCCCCTGGCTGCTGCCGACCCACAGCCGGCCCTTGCGGTCGTGGCGCAGGATGAAGGGCATCACCTTGGAGATCAGCGGGTCGTCGACCGTCTGCACCGACACACCGCCGTCGGCCTGCAGGCGACCGTGCCACAGCCCGGCTTCGCGCAGCGACAGCCAGATTTCGCCGTCCGGTGCGAAGTCGATCTGAAACATGTCCTGGCTGGGCAGCGAGCCGCGCACCGGCACGCGCACCCATTGCGCGCCCTCGCGGCGATACAGCCCGTCGCCGGTCGCCGCCCACAGCCGCCCCTGGCGGTCGACATCGATGTCGCCGACAAACTTGCCTTGCAGCGCCGGCTCGAAGTTCAGCGCATAGGGCGGGGTGGTCTGACCGCGTGCCAGCCCGCGCGGGGTCGAGATCCATACCGAACCGGCGTTGTCGAACAACAGCTTGTAGCCCGGCCTGGGCATGTCCATCACCACGCGGGTCAGCCCGGTGTGCGGATCGCGCCGGGCAATGGCGCCGGAAAAGTACGACACCCAGGCCGCGCCATCCGGTGCCACCGCAAGGCTGAGCGTTTGCGACAACGGCTTGCCGTTGTCCAGCAGCCACGGCTGGGCGCGTTGGGCATGCCGGGGCAGCAGGGCAGCGCCGCCATCGGCACCAACCGCCAGCATGCCGTTGGGCAGGCGCTGCATCGCCCAGGTCGGCGCCGATGGCATGCCTTGCGGCTCGGTCAGATGCTCGATGCTGCCGTAGCCGAGCAGGCGTTGCACCCCAAGCCCACGGGTGCCGATCCACAAGGTGCCGTTGCTCTGCAACAGCAGTGGGCCGACCATGGCATCCAGCTGCAGGCCCTGGTCGGGGCCGATGTCGTGCCAATGGGTGCCGTCCCAGCGCACCAGCCCATGATCGGAGCGGGTCAGCATGCGTCCGCGCGCATCCTCCACCATGGTGGTGGCACCGGACATGGTGCTGAAGCTGCTGTGCGCGCTGGCCGGATGGGTTTGGAAGCGGCGCGCGCCCGGCTCTCGCGACACGATGGCGCCGCCGCCACGCAGCCACAGCCGACCGCCACGTTCGCGAAAGATCACCCGCCAGCGGCGCGCTGGCACGCCATCGGCTTCGGAGAGGGATTCGACCACCTTGCCGGCTGCATCCAACCGGCAGACGCCAGCGCCGCACGACGCCCACAGAAACTGCCCATCGGCCAGCAGGGTGCTGCCCGATGGCTGCAGGATTCCATCGGGCGTTCGCAGCGGCAGCGGTTGCACCTGCCATTGCTTGCCCACGCCCGGCGTCACCGCCAGCAGCGCCCCTGCACTGATCACAGCGACCCCGTCGCGGTAGGCGGCGATCACATTGCCGGCATCGGCGCGAATGCGCTTGCCCTCGCGCAGCACCTGGACGAACTGCTCGCCGTCGCGCACGAACACGCCATTGGCGGTGGCCACCCACAAGCGCCCGGCGCTATCCAGCGTCAGGCCGCGGGTGAAGCGCGCGTCCAGGCCCTGATCCTGGCCGACGGCAATGAAGCGCTCGCGCTCGAACCGATGCAACGCCAGTTCGGTGGCCACCCACACCACACCACGGCGATCCTCGACCAGACCGGTGATGGTCATGCCTTGCAGGCCATCGGCCTGGGCGTAATCGCGGAAGCTGTAACTCTGCGCCTGCACGCTCGCGATACTGGCCAGGCCGGTCACAAGCAGGCAGAGCCATGCCCATGGCGCAATGCTGCGCACGGCAGAACGGGCGAACAGCGCAGACACGTTGGGCATCGGTTCCCGCAGGCGTGGCAGTGAGGATGTGATGACTGGCGATTGGCGTCGTCAGTGATCCTGTGGCGTTGACGGCTTGCCGGCCAAAAACTTGAGGCAGTTCACACTTACGTCGTCAATGCTCTGGCGGCGTCGAACGCAGTGTCGAACATGCGCTGCACGGGCGGTGCGAATTCGCTGGCGAAGCTGGAGAGCAGAAACAGGCCCAGCAATACCGTCAGCGGCAAGCCCAACTGCACCGGATTCAACGCTGGCGCCGCCTTGGCCAATGCGCCGAAGGCCAGGTTGACCGCCAGCATCGCCACCATCATCGGCAACGCCAAGGTGAGCCCGCCGCGCAGGATCTGCAGGAACAGCGTCGGCGCCACTTCGGCAAAGGCGGCCGCGTCCGGCACTGCGGTGCCGATCGGCAAGGCCTTGTAGCTGTCCACCAACAGCGAGATCACCGCCAGGTGCCCGTTGGCCGCGAAGAACAGCAGCCCGAACCCGATATAGAACCACTGCGCGATCACGCCGGACGTCACCCCGCGCAGCGGATCGGACATCTGCGCAAACGACAGACCGGTGGATTGCGACACCAGCTCGCCGGCCAACGCGCCGGCCTCGAAGATCAGCTTGAGCATGAAGCCCATGCTGGCGCCCACCGCCAGCTCGCGTGCCACGCTGAGTACCGCCTGCGCGGTAAAACCATCCCACTCCGGCACCGGCGGCAGCAGCGGCGCCAGCACCATCGACAAGGTGCCGGCCAGCATCACCCGCACCCGCCCGGGCACCGCACGCGTGCCGATCAACGGCATCGCGGTCAGCAACGCGCCGGTGCGCAGCATCGTCCACATGATCGCCCCGACCATCGCAAACGCGCGCTGGCCATCGATCACCATCTGGGTGGCGGCATCCATCCGGTCTATCCCGCTAACCGATCAGATGCGGAATACGCTGGAACAGCGCAATGGTGAACTCCACCAGATGCCCCAGCAGCATGCTGCCGGTGGCAAACAGCGTGGCCGTCAATGCGACGGCTTTGGCAACGAAGGCGATGGTCGGTTCGTTCAACTGGGTGGCAGCCTGCACCACACCGATCACCACGCCGACCACCAGCACCGCCAGCAACATCGGCCCGGCAATCCACAGGACGGTGACCAGGCCACCACGCAATTCAGTCAGGGCGATTTCAGGGCTCATGGAGGGGTCTGATGCAAGTGGGGTGCCAAAGGACGGGATTCGGGATTCGGGAATGAGATTTGAGCTGGTGCAGTGGTGTGTGAGCTGACGAACGTGCGGTCTGCAGACACTAGCCCCTCTCCAGCGGGAGAGGGGTTGGGGTGAGGGTACGAGGCGAAGCCACGCGTGGTGTCTGGCTCCGCCAGCTCACTCATTGCTCAGTAGTGGGCTTCGGCCTCTATTGGCTGCTCGGCCTCGAAACCCCATGCCGAATCGGCAAGCCGGGTAGACACCCCGGCAGTGCAGCGCGCATGCAAACCTCGCGGCTAAGACGCGTTGAAGCTCGCTGCCAGCGTGCCCACCACCAGCACCCACCCATCCACCAGGATGAACAACAGGATCTTGAACGGTGCCGAGATCAACATCGGCGACAGCATCATCATGCCCATCGACATCAGCACGCTGGCCACCACCAGATCGATGATCACGAACGGGATGAAGATCAGAAAGCCGATCTCGAACGCGGTCTTCAGCTCGCTGGTCACAAACGAGGCCACCAGCACCGGAAACGGCACTGCATCCGGGCCGGCGTATTTGCCGTCGCCGGCCATGCCGGCAAAGGTCATCAGATCGGTCTCGCGGATCTGCGCCAGCATGAAGGCGCGTAGCGGCTGGGTGGTCAGCGTCCAGGCGGTCTGAAAGTCGATCTGGTTGTTGAGGTACGGCGACAGGCCGGCGCCCCACATCTTTTGCCACACCGGCATCATCACCAGCGCGGTCAGGAACATCGACAGGCCCAGCAGTACCTGATTGGACGGGGTCTGGCCGGTGCCCAGCGCCTGGCGCAGCAGGCCCAGCACGATGGTGATGCGGGTGAAGGCGGTCAGCACCAGCAGCATCGACGGCAGCAGGGTGATCGCCGTCATCAGCAGCAAGGTCTGCAGCGGCAGGCTCACCGGTTGGTCGCCGATGCGGCCAACGCTCACGTTCGGCAACGAAGGCAACTGATTGGCGCCGGCCGGAGCGGGCGCCGCAGCGGGAGCGGCGGCCTGGGCCATCGCCGGCAGGGCGGCAGGTGCGGCGGCGGCCAGCAGCGGGCAGCTCATCACCAGCAGGATCAGGATCAGGCGCAGGCTGCGCCCCCAGCGATTCCAACGACTGAACATGTCACGGGTCCTTGCGCAGCTTCTGTGCCAGCAGCTGGGCGAAATTGGGGAGTTGCTTGAAGTTGGGCAGGGTGGGGGCCGGCGTGGGCGGCAGCGGTTCGGGCAAGGTGTGCAAGGTGCTGATGCCGCCGGCGGTGACGCCCAACAGCAATTGCTGGCCGTTCACCTCCACCACCACCACGCGTTCCTTGGCACCGACTGCCAGGCTGGTCACCACACGCAAGCCCTCGGTATTGCGGAAACCGCTGCCGGGCAGGCGCTTGAGCAACCAGCCCAGGCCGACGATCAGCGCGAGCACCAGCAGCAATGCAAAGACCGCGCCAAACAGGCTGGGCGAGGACGGTGCCTGCGCGCCGACCTGGCTGGCCTTGGCCGCGACCGGCGCGGCAGTGGCCAGCAAGCCGATCACCGCAGCCTCCGGATCCGTTCGCTGGGGCTGACCACGTCGGTCAGGCGGATGCCGAAGCGGTCGTTGATGACCACCACTTCGCCATGCGCGATCAAGGTGCCGTTGACGTACACGTCCAGCGGTTCGCCGGCGCCGCGTTCCAGTTCCACCACCGAGCCCTGGTTGAGCTGCAGCAGGTTGCGGATCGGGATGCGCGCGCGGCCCACTTCCAGCGACAGGGTCACCGGCACGTCCAGGATGACGTCCAGGTTGAGGTCGGTGGCATTGAGGTCGCGCTCGGGCTGCAGGCTGTCGAAGGTGGCGGGCGCGGCGTCGAGGATGTCGGAGTTGATCATTTGCTGGGGTCCTGGGATGGAACGGCACGCGGGGCTTGCACGCCGGGCGGGCGTACGGCGGTGATCTTGACGGCGTTGTTGCCATTGGAAACGCCGAATTCGCCGGTGAACAACGGGATTTCTTCCACGCACAGCGGCACCTGTGCAGGCAGGTCGATCGGCAGGATGTCGCCGATTTTCAACCCGGTGAGCTGGCGCAGACTCATGCGCTTGCTGGCCAGCACGCTGGACAGGGTGACCTCGGCAGTGTCCAGCTGCTCGCGCAGCATCACGTTCCAGGAGTCGTCGCGGTCGTTGCGGTCGCTCTGGATGCCGGCATCGAGCAATTCGCGGATCGGCTCCAGCATCGAATACGGCAGGGTGATGTGGATCTCGCCGCCGCCGCCTTCCAGCTCCACATGGAAGCGGCACACCACCACGTACTCGCGCGGGGTGACGATATTGGCGAAGTGCGGGTTGATCTCCGAGTTGATGTACTCGAAGTCCACTTCCATCACCGGCGCCCAGGCTTCCTTCAGATCGGCGAAGGTCTGCTTGAGCATCAGCTGCACCACGCGCATCTCGGTGGCGGTGAATTCGCGCCCTTCGATACGGGTGTGGTAACGGCCGTCGCCACCGAAGAAGTTGTCCACCACGGTGAACACCAGCGTGGGTTCGAACACGATCAGGCCGGTACCGCGCAGCGGTTTGAAGCGGATCAGGTTGAGGTTGGTCGGCACGTACAGCGAGTGCATGTACTCGTTGAACTTGACCAGGTCGATGCCGCGCACCGACAGGTCGGCCGAGCGCCGGATCAGGTTGAACAGGCCGATGCGCCACAGCCGCGCAAAGCGCTCGTTGACCATCTCCAGGGTCGGCATGCGCCCACGGATGATGCGGTCCTGGCTGGACAGATCGTATTGGCGCGCCTCGCCGGGCAATGGCTCCGGCTCGGTGTTGACCACGCCCGAATCCACGCCATGCAGCAGGGCATCGATTTCGTCCTGGGAAAGCAGATCGCTGACGCTCATGGGCAGGCCTTACTGGGTAACGAAACTGGTGAACAGCAGTTCTTCGACGCACTTCTTGCCGGTCTCGCTGGTCATGACCTTCTGTGCTTCGACCAGGGCGGCTTTCTGCAGCTTCTGCTTGCCGACCAGGTCGGCCACGTCGGTGGCCTTGGTCTGCGACAGCAGCATCAGCAGATGCGCGCGGATGGCCGGGGCGTTTTCGGTGATGAGCTTGAGGTCTTCCGGGTCGCGGGTGACCAGCTGCACTTCGACCTGCAGGTACTGCGGGCCATCGCCGGGGTCGGCCAGGTTGACCACGATCGCCGGGTCCATCGGGAAGTACTGGGCCGGCTTGGGCACTTCGGCGACCTTGGGCGCGGCGTGCTTGCCGCCTTTCTCATCGCCCTTGTGGCCGAAGAAAAACCAGGCGCCGCCGCCAGCGGCCGCAAGTACCACCACACCGATGGCGATCAGCAGGATGGACTTCTTGCCACCCTTCTTCTTTTCGCCTTTCTCGTCTTTGTCTTCGGTCTTCTTGGGTTTTTCGGCGGCTGCCACAGTCTGCTCCAGGGGAATGCTCACCCTGTGGATGCAATTGGCATGCCAAAACCGCGACGGTTTCCTGGCGCGGCCTGCGCGCCAACACGAAAAGCCCCGCAAGCCTTGCGCTGCGGGGAGGCGGGCCGCGCGCGCATCATGCCGACGCGCGGTTTTCAGTCGCGCCGAGGATGATCCGGCGCAGAACTTCAGGCGTAGGCGTCCAACAATCCACGCTGGCGTAACACCACCGACGGAATTCCGACGGGCGGGCTGTCGTCCATGGTGAGGCCATTGCCATCGCGCCCACTGCCGTTGCGGTTGCCGGCCTGGCCCTGCTGTTGCTGGCCCACATCGGCCTGACCCAGTTGGAAGCCGTTCTGGCCGAGCATTTCGCGCAGCCGCGGCAGGCTTTGTTCCAGCGCCTGGCGCACCTCGGCGTTGGCCGAGGTGAAGCTGGCGCTGACCTTGTCGCCATCCAGATGCAGACGCACCTCGACCGGGCCCATCTCGTTCGGGGTCACCTTGATGTGCGCATGGCCGATCTTCTGGTCGGCCAGCCAGCTCATACGCGCGCCGATGGCGTCGTCGAAGTTGTCGCTGCCCATTTCCGGGGTCGGGGTGGGCGAGGCGCTGAACACCGGCGCCTGATCCTGCAGACGGCCGAGCGTGGCTGCCGTGGTAGTCGGCAATACGAACGCCGGGGCGTCCGGCGCTGCCGGGGCAGCGGCGTCATCGGCGCTCGGGTCCAGTGCCTTGGTGGCCATGCTCATCAGCGCGGCCGTCTGGGCGTCGCCGCTCAAGGCGGTGACGGAAGTGGGCTTGGCGCCCGCGGCGGCTGCCGGTGCCAGTGCGCCCAACGAGGGCAGGGCGGTGCCGGCGGTTGCCGTGGCGGTAGGTGCGGCGGCATCGGTGGGCAGGGCGGTTGCACTTGCCGTGCCGCCTGCTGCCCCGGCCATGCTGGCGGTCAGTGCCGCTGCCGCGGCAGCCAGCACTTCGCCACCGGGCAGGGCTTGCGCCAGCAGGCCCATGCCGAAGCCGCCCAGACCTGGCGGTGGCCAGGTGGAATCGGTCGCGGTGGCTGCCTCGGCAGGTGCGTCTTCGCTGGCAGTCGCGGGTTTTGCGTTCTTGCCGGTCTTGGCGGTGCCTGCGGCAGAGCTACTCTCGGCTGTAGTTGATTCTTTGGTGGAGCCGGACTTGGCGGGCTTTGCAGCCTTGCTGTCGCCGTCCTGCGCACGCGGCCGTGCAGTGGCATCGCCGGCTGCATCGTCGCCGTTATCGTTGTCGTCGCTCTGCTTGTCGGACTGGCTGGGCTTGGGCGCGGTCTGCTTGGCGGGCACGCGCTCGGGCGCCTGCGGCGGGGCCTGGTTCGGCGTGTTGGCCGGATTGAGCATGCGCGCGAACTGGTCCGGGGCGGCGTCCGGCTCGGACGAAGGGTCGCTATAGCTGGATTTCTTGCCGGTGCCGGCAAGCGCGCCAAGGCCAGCGGCAAAAGCGGACAGGGGATTCATGCGGATTCTCCGTGGCTGTCTTCGCTGCGGGCCAGGCGCGAGCGGCGCGCGCCGAGGTCGTCCATCTCACGCTGGTCGCGGCGTTCGATCACCTTGTTCTCCTGTGCGCGGTAGCTGGCAGCCAGTTGCTCCAGCACCTGCTTCTCGCGGCTGGCCAGCAGCAGCCGGGTGCGTTCGGCCTCCACCTTGTTGCGGTTGCTTTCCACGGTCTGCGCCTGCTGCAGCACGGCGCTGTCCAGCCGGTCCAGGAAGGCGCGGCGGTTGGTCAACGCCGCGGCGCTGGTGCCGGCCATATGGCTGTTGGCGTATTCCTCGGCGTAGCGGCGCAGTTCTTCCAGACGCGACTGGTGCGTGTCCAGGGCGCGCTGACGCTCGGCCAGATCGCGCGCGACCTGGTCTTCCTGTTCCTGGGCGCGGCGCAGCAGGGGGTCGATCCGTTTGGACTGCATCATGGATTAGTTCTCGGGTTCGACCAGCCGCTGCAACGCGGACAGGCTGTCGGGCAGGTGGGCGGCCTTGTGGACGTCTTGTCCGAGGAATTCGACGATGTCCGGCCAACGCGCCAAGGCTTCGTCGGTGGCCGGGTCGCTGCCGCGCTGGTAGGCGCCGATGGCGATCAGATCGCGATTGGACGAATACGCCGAGAGCAGCCGCTTGAGCTTGCGGATGCGCAGGCGCCAGGTGTCGTCGGCGATGTCCTGCACCACGCGGCTGACCGAGGATTCGACGTCGATGGCCGGGTACAGGCCGCTGTCGGCAACCCGACGCGAGAGCAGGATGTGGCCGTCTAGAATGGCGCGGGCGGCGTCGGCGATCGGGTCCTGCGGGTCGTCGCCTTCGGTCAGCACGGTGTAGAAGGCGGTGATCGAGCCGCGGCCCTTGGCACCGTTGCCGGCACGTTCCACCAGCGCCGGCAATTTGGCGAACACCGACGGCGGGTAGCCGCGGGTGGTCGGCGGCTCGCCGACCGACAAGCCGATCTCGCGCTGCGCCTGGGCGAAACGGGTCAGCGAATCCATCAGCAGCAGCACGTTCAAGCCCTGGTCGCGGAACCATTCGGCGATGGCAGTAGCGCGGTAGGCGCCATGCAGACGCGCCAACGGCGGTCGGTCGGCCGGGGCGGCCACCACCACGGCGCGGCGCAGGCCTTCTTCGCCGAGGGTGGTTTCGACGAAATCGCGCACTTCGCGGCCACGTTCGCCGATCAGCCCGACCACGATCACGTCGGCCGAGGTGAAGCGGGTCATCATGCCGAGCAGTGTCGATTTACCGACGCCGGAACCGGCGAACAGGCCCACACGCTGGCCGCGGCCGATCGGCAGCAGCGCGTTGATGGCGCGCACGCCGACGTCCAACGAGGTGGTGATGGGTTCGCGCGCCAGCGGGTTGATCGACACGCCGGCCATGCTGACGCTGCCTTCGCCGCGGATCGGGCCCTTGCCATCGAGCGGGGTGCCGTCGCTGTCGATGACGCGGCCGAGCAGGCCTTCGCCCACTTCCACGCCGCCGCGGCGCCGCGATGGCACCACGCGCGCATTCGGCAGCAGGCCATGCAGCTCGGCGCTGGGCATCAGATAGGTGCGTTCGCCGGCAAAGCCGACCACTTCGGCATCGACCCAGCCGCCGTCGACTTCGACCTTGCAGGTGGCGCCCATCGGCGCTTCGCAACCGGTGGCTTCCAGGGTCAGGCCGACCGCGCGGCGCAGGATGCCTTCGCGGATCAGGGTGCGGCCGGCAGTCGGCTCCAGCCCCAGCCCGCTCAGGCGCGTGGCCAGGCGCAGGTTGCGCGCGTCCAGCCAATCGGCCGGGGCTGGGGTGGCTGCCAACACGTCGCTCACAGGCCCGCTCCGGATTTGCGCATGACGGTCTCCAACGCGGCCCGCAGGCGCGCATCCAGGGTTCCATCCACGCGCACGCTTTCGGCGTGCACGCGCAGGTCGCCACGGCTCAGGCTCAGGTCCGGGGCCACGCGGGTGGTGCTGCTGGGCGCCAGATGCGGCAGCAGCGCGGTGATGTCGTCCGGGTGCAGGCGCACCTCCACTTCGCGACCGGCACTGCCGACCGCGTCGATGGCTTCGTGCACCAGATCGGCCAGCAGCTGCGGTTCGACCTGGTAGGCACGCCCGACCAAGGAACCGGCGATGCGCACGGCCAGCTCGCCGAGCGCGCCGACCACTTCGTTCTCCAGCCGCGCCAGCGGGCGGGTGAAATTGTCCAGGATGCCGTCGATCTGCGCAGTCAACCGGCGCACCTCGGACTGGCCCTGGGCGAAGCCTTCGGCATGCCCGCGCTCCAGACCTTCCTGACGGGCGGCGTCTTCGATGGCCTGGATCTCTTCCAGGGTCGGCGGACGCAGCACCGGCTCATAGATCGCCGGTTCGTCGAATTCGGTTTCCGGCAGCGCCGGAGCCATGTGCAGGTCGGGGGCCAGCCAGCGGGTGACGATGTCGTTCATACCATCGCCTCCGCACCGGCGCCGCCCAGGCTGATGGCGCCTTCGTCAGCCAGGCGGCGGACGATGGTGAGGATTTCCTTCTGCGCCGCTTCCACGTCGGCCAGGCGTACCGGGCCACGCGCTTCCATGTCTTCGAGCAGGATCTCGGCGGCGCGCTGGGACATGTTGCGGGTGATCTTCTCGCGCACCTTGGTGTCGGCGCCACGCAGGGCCAGGCCCAGGCGCTCGCCGGAGACTTCGCGCAGCAGCGTCTGCAGGCCGCGGTCGTCCAGGTCCACCAGATTGTCGAACACGAACATCAGGTCCTGGATCTTGCTGGCCAGGTCGGCGTCGATCTTGCCGATCTCGCCCAGCACACCCTGCTCGGGGCCGGTGTCCAGGAAGTTGAGGATATTGGCAGCGACCTTGATGCCGCCCACGTTGGACGACTTGAGGTTCTGGTTGCCGGAAAATTGGCGTTCCATGATGTCGTTGAGCTCGCTCAGCGCATTCGGCGGAATGCCGTCCAGCGTTGCGATGCGCAGCAGCACGTCGGCGCGGGTGCGCTCGGGCAGCAGCTTCAGCGCTTCGGCGGCCTGGTCGCTGTCCAGATGCGCCATGACGATGGCGATGATCTGCGGGTGCTCGTTGCGCACCAGATCGGCGACCGCGCGCGGGTCCATCCACTTCAGGGTGTCCAGACCGGTGGTGTTGCGGCCGAGCAGGATGCGGTCGATCAGGCCACCGGCCTTGTCGGCGCCCAGCGCCTGGATCAGCACGTTGCGGATGTAGTCGTCGGCCCCCACGCCCAGCGAGGTCTTGCCGGCCAGTTCGCCGTTGAAGTCGTCCATCACCCGCTCGACCTGGTCGCGCGAGATGCCGGTCATGGTGGCCATGGCGATGCCGATCTTCTGCACCTCCTTGGGGTCCATATGCTTGAGCACTTCGGCGGCGTCGCTTTCCCCAAGCGACAGCAACAGCACGGCGGCGCGCTGTACTCCGGTCATCGGCGGTGTTTCAGGCTTCACTGGCGACCCATCCCTTTACGACTTGTGCGACACGTTTTGAATCGGCTTTGACTGCTTCGCGTGCGACCCGCATGCGTTCTTCGTAGGCGTCCGGCAGGGCGATCGGGACTTTCTTGTCCTGACCGAGCTGGGCGGTGTCTTCTTCCAGGCGCGGCATCAGGTCGTCATCGTCGACCATCCGCACATCCGCGCTCTGCGGAGTGCCATCCTTGCCGCCCTTGCCTTGCTTGTCCTTGACCACGGTCACGCCGGTGAGCTGACGCAGGGTGGGGCGCACCACACCGAACAGCAGCGCCAGCACCACCACCGCACCGACCAGCAGGCGCAGACCGTTCTGCACGCGCGGGTCTTCCCACCACTTCGGGCCTTCTTCGCCGGCCACCGCTTCACGCACGAACGGGGCATTCATCACCGACACCGTGTCGCCACGTGCCGCGTCGAAACCCACGGCCTGCTTGACCAGGCCCTCGATGCGGGTGAGCTCGGCGGCGGTCAACGGCTGCTCGACGATCTTGCCCTTGGCACCGGGGCGCGGCACGTTGTCCAGCAGCACCGCCACCGACACCCGCTTGATGCGGCCGGCCGGCTGACGGGTGTGTTGCAAGGTCCGGTCCAATTCGTAATTGCGGGTGGCGCTCTTGGAACTTTCGGTCGGCGCGGCAGGCGCGGCGGCCTGGCCATTGGCAGCGGCCGGGGTGCCCGGTGCGCCGGCAGTGGCATTGGCGGCCGGCGCCGGCGGCTGGCCGGGGCTGTTGCTGGTGGCGCCCGGGGGACCTTGCGGGCCGGTGGCGCTGGTGCTGGTGTCGTTGATCTGCTCGCTGCGCAGCTTGGCCGGCTCGCCGTTGTAGAGCTCGCGGGCTTCTTCGACCACCGAGAAATCCATGTCCACGCTGACTTCCGGGTTGACCCGGCCGGCGCCGGTCATCGGCTCGAGCAGCTCGCGGATGCGCTGGTTATAGGAGCTTTCCTGGCGACGCACCTGTTCGAACTGGGCGGCGTGCTGGGCGGCGTCGCTGTTGGGGTCGGCGATGGAGAGCATGCGGCCGCTCTGGTCGACCACGGTCACGCGCTCGGGGGTCATGTCCGGGATGCTGGAAGCAACCAGATTGACGATGGCATCCACCTGGTTGCGTTCCAGACCCTGGCCGCCGCGCAGCTCCAGCACCACCGAGGCGCTGGCCACATCACGCTGGCGGGTGAAGGCGCTGGGCTTGGGAATGGCCAGATGCACGCGGGCCTCGCGCACCGGGCGCAGGGTGCCGATGGTGCGCGACAATTCGGTTTCCAGGGCGTGCTGGTAACGGGCGTTTTCCACGAACTGGCTGACGCCGAAGCCGGGGTCTTTTTCCATCAGCTCGAAGCCGCCGCCGGTCTCTTTACCGGTCAGGCCGGAGCCGGCCAGCTTCAGGCGGGCATCGTACAAACGGTCCTGCGGCACCGAGATGGCGCCGGTGTTCTGGTCGATCTTGTACGGGATCTGCGCGGTACGCAGCAGGTCGGCCGCTTCGGCATTGCCCTTGTCGTCCAGGCCGGTGTACAGCGACTGATAGCCGGGTTTTTGCGACCAGTAGAACACCGCCAGACCGGCGCCCACCGCCAGGGCGATCATCGCCATCATGGTCAGCTTGCGGGTGATCTGCAGGCTGCGGACACGGTCGAACCATTGCCCGGCCTTTTCGGCGTTCTGGTTGATGTTTTCTTTGGAAATCGCGAGTGCCATGTGTCGTTAACCCTTACAGCGGCATGTTCATGACGTCCTGATAAGCCTGGACGAGACGGTTGCGGACTTCCACGGTGGCGCGGAAAGCCACCTGGGACTGCTGGGAGGCGACCATGACCCGTGCCAGATCGGCACTGGGGTCGCCCATTTCGAATGCTTTGGCCAGCGCGCCGGACTTCTGCTGGGCCTCGTTGACGCCGCCGATGGCGCCGCGCAAGGTCTCGCTGAAGCTCGGTGCCTGGGTGGCCGGGGTGCCCTGCGTGCCGGCCAGCCCCTGGATCTGATTGCCGCGCGCCGCATCGCCCACCGCGCCCATGGGGCCTTGGCCCATCTGCGTCTGGTAGCTGCGGATCTGCGAGAGGATGGAGGTAACGGAATCGCTCATGGGTGCGGTCAGCCAGGGAGGCATCCACACCAATGCAAGCGGCGTGCCGAAACCGCGCCGGGATTCCGGCGCCGGGGCGTGGAGGGGGGTGGGCTGCGAGTGAATCCGGCTTCACGTCTGCAGTTTTGGCTGCGGGCCCTTGCCCGCCCACCCTCGCGGGACACGCCGCAAGTACGTCCATGTAGGCTCTTACGCGGCATCCATGCCGCGTAAGGTCCCGCGACGGTGAGCGGGCAAGGGCCAGTCGAGACGGTCGGTGTGCATGGTTGCAAGCGGGGCATGAGGTGCGTTGTTCTGATAACCGCGCACCAATTCCCAACGAACGCCGAGCAACGAGCAGGCTCTAAACAAAGCAACCTGCAAACTCTCTGGTGCGGTGTCCTCGCCGCTTGCGGGACCGTGTGGCGGCATGGATGCCGCCACCGAGCCCCCAGGGACTGGGTTTACGGCGTGTCCCGCTAGCGGCGAGGGCACCGCGCCCTCGATCTACTGAGCTTTGACTGCATCTAATAGACAAAGCTGCGATTCGAAATCCAGGTTTGTTGTGTCCTGATGTAGTTGGTCAGTACGGATAGATCAATTGCAGGGCAGCGGATCTGCGAGTTTGCTGCAGCGTCCTTGCCCGCTCACCATCGCGGGACACGCTGCAAGTACGTCCTTGTAAGCTCTTACGCGGCATCCATGCCGCGTAAGGTCCCGCGACGGTGAGCGGGCAAGGACCAGTCGAGACGGTCGGTGTGCATGGTTGCAAGCGGGCATGAGGTGCGTTGTTCTGATAACCGCGCCCTCGACCGACCAGGCCTTTGATCTATTCATTTGACTGTCTAAACGACGCTACGACTCGATATCTCTGCGGCTGTGAGCTGATTGAGTCGGCGGGTTTGGTTTCGATGACAACGTGTCCTAACAGTAGTGCATGCACCCGCGCACTTGACCAGCTAATCCGGCAACCACGCCTCACGCCAGCGATCGAGATTGCTGCCGGTCAACATCCAGTCGCGGCGCACCACTTCACGCAACGCCGCGCCCTTTGCTGTCGCAGCGGCCGGGTCGGCTAGATGCTCCCGGATCGCGCCGATCCAGTCGCGATAGCGATTTTTCACCAGCGTCACCGGCAGGTTGCCTTGGTAGCAGCGCACGTCGCTGGCGATCACCGGGTAGCCGCAGGCACCGTATTCGAGCAGGCGCAGATTGCTTTTGCACTCGTTGAACAGGTTCTGCTCCACCGGTGCCAGTGCCAGATCCAGGTCCAGCGCGGCCAGCGCGGCGGGATAGTGATCGATCAGCACGCCAGGCTGAAAGTGATGGATGTGCTGGCGCAGCGCGAACGGGTACATGCCCATGAACACCCAGTCGACCTCGTCGGCCAGCTCGCGTACTACATCTGCGATCAGTTCCAGGTCGCCGGTGTGGCTGGCGCCGCCAGCCCAGCCGATGCGGGGGCGGCGGCCGCGTTCGAGCGAACGCTCCGGCAGTGCGTTCCACCAGTGTGCCGGCAGGCGGTTTTCGGCCACGCGGATGTCGCTGTGCAGCCCGGCGAATGCCTCGGCCAGCGCCGGGGTGGAGACCACGAAGCGGTCCACCATGCTCAGCCCGCGCCGCACGGTCTTGAGGATGTCCTTGGGCATGTGCTCGCGGTGGGCATTCTTCAGCGGCAGGTTGGGCAGGTAGTCGTCGAGCTCGTAGACCTTGAATGCGCGCGACAGCGCCTTCATCCGCCGCATCGCTTCCAGTCGCGGCTCGCCGACCTGGCGTTGCAGGATCACCACGTCGGGATCCTGGCACGCCAGCTCGCTGATCTCCAGATAGCCGTTGAACAGCACGCCCTCGACCATGCCGGCTTCGCGCAGGGCGCGCAGCGGCTGGATCACCCGATAGTGGCCGCAGCCTTCGATATCGGCCGGCAGTGCGATCACCGTCGGTAGCGGCCGCCACGACTGTAACGGCCGCCAGCTGGCGCGTGGGTCGGCCAGTTTGAAACCGGCGCCGGGATCCAGCGAAAAACCCGGGTTGTAGGCCGGGTCGTTGGCCATCACTGGCAGCCAGCGTGCGTACATCGCCTCTTCGTCGAGGGCGGTGGCGGGCGCTGTTTCGGGCGGGTCGATCAACAACTGCGCGCGTGCAGCGTAGACATTGAGATAGCCGGCCTGCTGCAGGCGCAGGCACAGATCGACATCGCTCCACTGCGCCAACGCCGGCTCCTGCGCAAAGCCGCCGGCGTCCAGAAACAGCTGGCGCGGCAGCATCAGGCATTCGCCACTGAGTGCGCTGTAGTTCTGATCCAGTTGCAGCCGCTGCAAATAGCCCGATTCGTCAAACGCGGCGCCTTCGAATGCGCGTGCTGCCGGTGCACCCAGGCCCAGAAGCAAGCCGGCATGGTGCACGGTGCCGTCGCCACGTAGCAGCTTGCCAGCCACTGCGCCGACCTCGGGACGCAGCGCGTGGTTGAGCAACTGCGCCAGCCAATCGGCCTTGATCGCTGCCGCGCCCGCTGCCAGCCACAGCAGCACGTCCCCACGTGCCTGCTCGGCTGCGGCATTGCAGGCCGCCTCGCGCGAAGGTTCACCCTCAAAGCGCAGCACGCGGATCTGCTGCAGGCCGAGGTTGTCGATGCCCGTCAGCCAGTCGCGCAGCTCCGGCTCGGTGCTGTCGCCGCGATCCAGCAACAGCAACTCATAGTGCGGATAGGCGGTATTGGCGAGCACGCTTTCCAGGCAGCGCTGTACCTGCGCCAGGCGTCCATCGACCAACACCAGAATGCTGACCAGCGGCTGCTGCGCATGCTGGTAATCCACTGCATGGCGGCCGGGACCGTTGCTGCTCACCACCGCGTCCACATAGCCGCGCGCGGCGAGATGGCGCGTGATGGCGCGTTGTTCGTCCTCGTCGCTGTGCCGGGAGGTGTTGGCCGATGCAACCAGCAAGGGTTCGGCGATGTGCTGGATGCAGGCCAGGCCGTGGCGCTCGACCAGCCCAAATTGGTAATCGAGCTCGAATGCGTCGCTCGTTTCGGTTGGAAAGCCGCCATCGGCCAACAACGTGCGCTGCCGGAACAACCAATGCCGCGATATCGTCGATGGCGCGCTCAACAGCATGTCTAGATACAACGCCGGCCGCATCGCCAGCCCCAGCTGACCGTCGTCCAGCGCGACCACTTCGTCGGCGTAGACGGCCTGGCAATCGTCCGGCAGCGCGAGCATCTCCAGCGCCAGCATCAACAGGCCGCTGGCAGTAAAGAGGCTGCCGGCTTCGACCAGCAGCACCCAGTCGATGGACTGCTGTGCGGCGATGGTCCGATTGAGTGTGGACAACAACCCGTCGGGGCCGACCAACACACCGCACTCCCCATGCTCGGCGACCTGCTGCGGCGAGCTGCTGAAAACCCAGGTCTGCTGATTCCGATAACACGCCACCGCCGCCAGACTGGCCTGAGTTGCGGCCACCGCTGCCGCATCGCCATTGCTGTCGATCAACATCACTGCGATCCGCGGGCCGCCTGCATGCGCCTGCAAGCGCGCCTCGATCAGTGAGCGCTGGACGTTGCTGGGATGGCGCACGCCCAACCAGGTGGAGGGCGACACACGCTCGGCCATGCCGGCGCTTTGCATCAGCGCATTGACCAGATCCACCGACTTGAACACCCGCGCCTTGTGCGGGCTGAGCGGGGCCACGCGCACCTGGCGGTTGTCGCCGCTTTCGCGTCGCCAGCCGAGTTGGCGGATGCCCTGGCGCAAGTCTTCATGGCCCTGATCGCCGATGCCCGGCTGATCGCGACCAGCCTGACTGAATTGCGCGCTGGATACGCGAAAATGCGTGAGCGGACTGGACAGCAAGGCTAGGTTGCCGTGACGCAGCAGCTTGACGTAGGTCGCCAGATCGCCAACCCAGTGGATTGGCTTGCCGTTCAACATCATCAGCTCGCCACCCAGCGCCGCCAGGTCGGCGCGCCGTGCAAGCACGCAACTCGGCTCGCCGATGAAGTTGATGGCGTGGTCGGCCAGGAACGACACCAGCTCTGGCCCGTCGATCAGCACGTCCTCGCCGAACGGGAAGCTGGTGGCCAGGATGTCCGGCAACGGCGCGCCGTCATCGTCGATGCGCAGCCGGCGCGAGGACGCCAGCGCTGTGCCGGGGTTGCGTTCCATCGCCGCCACCAACTGGGCAATGCAGTCCGGCTGCAGCACATCGTCGTCGTGCAGGAATTTGACGTACGCGCCTTGCGCCAGCGCGATGCCCTTGACGGTACTGGCGAGTTCACCGAGACGGGTGGCATTGCGGTGGTAGCGAATCGGAAATGGGGCGTTAGCCAGCCTCGACGCCAACACGGCCTCGATGGCACCATCGGTGTTGTCGTCGCAGATCACCAGCTCCAATGCCGTGTAGTTCTGCGCCAGCACGCTATCCAGCGCCTGCGCGAAATAGCGCGGCTTGTAGGTCGGCATGACGATGCTGACCAGGGCGTTCGAAGGTAGTGGAGCGTCAGGCATCTGTGTGATGAAGGCTGTGGCGGGGGAGAGTATTACGGTCAAACTGTAGGGGAGCCATCGTGCTTGGGTCCGCTCGGTCGACCCGGTTTCTGCTCGTAGAAGCGTCGAGCTAGCGAATAGCGAACGCTGCAGTCAGATTTCCGCAGTGTCGGTTTGCTTTAGAGGAGTGGCAGCTTCTCGCCGCGCAATCAAATTCAGGTGCCAAGGCTCGCTGTCCGGGCCTTCCGTCAGTCTTTGCACATCGGTGAAGCCGATATCGGTGAGCAGGGACATCAGAGATTGCTCGGTGTAGCCCCAACGATGCGCATCTTCCCTACTGCCTCCGCGTGCCTCGTCGCGCCAACCCCAGAACCCGGCGAATGCATGCAAGTTCTGGTCCGCCAGGGAGCTGCGCTCCAAGCCGAGAAGTTGGCGCGCATGGAATGTAATGTCGGGGACAATCACATGCAGCATGCCCGCGGGTGCAAGTAGCGCGTGCCAGTGCGTCAATGTGGCAAGCGCATCATTCGGATCGAGATGCTCCAACATGTGCCGGGAATAGATCTCCGCAACGCTACCTGGAGCAGCGATCGTGATCGCTCCTGCATCACAAACGTGGTCGGTAGCTTCAGTCTGCCTGGAATCAATATTGATATAGCCGTTCAGTCGTTTTGAAGCACACCCGACATGTAGCTTGAGCTGATTCATAGGTTGCTGATCACACAGACAATGTGAGAGGCGTTGTCGTGCCGAATCGAAATATCGTAAATGCGATAGTCGGGAGACTGTTGCAGGAAGAGATGCAGCCAGACGTCCGGCGGAAAGATCGAGACATGGCTATGACCATCGTCGTAGCAGGCGATGACATGAAAATTAAAGCGAGCTGTTCGGTGCAAAGATCTTGTCAACTCGGCTAGCTCATGGGGCTGGATATGCTCAAGAACATCGGCAGAACAATTAAGGTCGACATGCTCCAATGTAGAACTGGTTAGATCCTGTTGGGAAAACTCGATGTTGTCGCCTTCTGGAAAGTCCGGCGACCTGGCCCAATCCAGGCCGATAACGCGAGGCACGGACTTCGCGATTTCGGCGACGAAGGCACCATTTCCGCAGCCAACCTCTCGCACGTTCGCAAACCGACGTTCGGCAAGAAATTTGGTATACGGCATAAGCCAGTTGTTGCGTTGAAACAGCGGATTGTTTTCATGCAGACGTTGGTAGTACGCCGCGTCCAATACCTTGTTTGCATATTCGGCAGGAGCGCTATTTGCGCTTAAAGCATGCCCGATCGATGTGTAGGTCGCAGCGAGCCTTGTATAGAGCGAAATGGAAAGTTCTTTGTGAAGCGCAGCGTCTTTTGAAGTTCCGCGCTTTATTCCTCCGTTCGTGGATGCGCTCCCGCCCTCAATCGTGCTTTCGATCTGTTCAAGACGCTGATGAACCAGTCCTCCCCCCGAGCGGATAAATGCCTCAACCGGAAAGCTGCGTTCCCAAAGCATGACTTTGGAATAGTCCCACCAATGGTCGAGTGTTTCGCGAGCATGATGATGTGCCAATGCGGGCAAAGCGGGGAGGCGTGGCGCTGCACGCTCGGGGCATAACAACTGGTGCCAGAATGTTGGCGAAAGCAATGTCTGGAAATGGATCTGCTCGTAGGCTTGGCTATTGTCGTGACCTTGCTGGGCAAGCGGAACAAATGGCTGATAAAGCATATGGGCGGTTTTATCGAACCATTTGGCTTCTTGCAACAGGCCCGATGAAATGCCTACCAGCTCAACATCCTCACGTGTAGCGAGAATCTGGTAAGCATTGTGCAGGCAGCGGATCGGGGATTGGCCGGTGATTCGCTGTAGCGTTGCTATCTCCTCGCTCGCGGCATCTTCGGCCATAGGATGCGCTTTGTACAGAAGACGCCTGCCTGTGCATAGTGTCCGCAACTGGTCAGAAAAGTCCGCACACTGCAATACATGCCCGTCAGGAGAGATCAATGAGGCATCGTATGGCGCCTGACCGACAAAGACGATGCCGCCGTCCAGTGGGGTAAAGGAATAGCTGCGCTCGTCGTGCAGGCGGCGCTGATGCATTCGCACGTTTGCTGCAAGTGTTGCGGCTTCGAGACGTAGTTCCTCCGAGGTAACGGTATGCATGGACACACGCTTGGCCACCAACTGCTGCGAACTACGCAGCGCCACGTACAGATCACGCGCGAAGCGAAGCGGCGAGACACGGATATCGAGGAAAGGGATGCTCGCCTGAGTGCAGAAATCCATCAGCCATGGCGGCATTTCAAGTGAAATTAGTAGGTCGCATGGTGGTAAGTGTTGCTTCAAATATTCTTCGGCCCGTTGCGGCAGCTGGTAGTAGTACTTAGACCAAGAGCCAGAATCGGCAAATGCGAGTCGGCGAAAATAATCCAGATCAAAGCTCTGATAATGACAGTGGTCGCTATCGAGCGCAAAACCGATCTCGATTCCTGAGCCTTGTAAAATAGGTTCCCTGATTAGGGAAGGTCTGAACAACGAGGCCTGAGAGTGCGGGATGTCGCGTCGGTCCGGAGAGTCGCGTTTGGATCTTCGGATCTTCCGCTATTTCTGGCACTTTCCTTGGGAATTCCCCGGGTTACAGGCGCACGCTCCCCATGGCAGGCAGTAACTGCTTTCGCTTCATCCACAGATTGGAGAGCGCAAACAAGGTCAGCACGTGTGCGGTGTTCTTGGCCAGGCCGCGATAGCGGACCTTGGTGTAACCGAACTGGCGCTTGATCACCCGGAACGGATGCTCCACCTTCGCGCGCACGCTGGCCTTGAAGTGTTCCCAACGCTGTTCCCGAGCACGCTCGCGTTTGTTGCCGATGGCTTTCAGCGTCGAACGCTTGGCGGCAATGAAAAATGCAGCCTTGCAGGTCTGCAGTTCTTCGCGTTTGTCCGCACCGGTGTAGCCGCTGTCGCCGAACACGCTGTCTTCTTTGCCATGCAGTAATGCGTGCGTCACCGTGACGTCGGCGACATTGGCGGCTGTGCAATGGACGTGGTGCACCAGCCCGGAAAATTCATCCACGCCGATGTGCGCCTTCATCCCGAAATACCACTGATTGCCCTTCCTGGTCTGATGCATTTCAGGGTCGCGCGCGTGATCGGCGTTCTTGGTCGAACTGGGTGCAGCGATCAGCGTCGCATCGACGATCGTGCCCGACCGCAGGCTCTGCCCCTTGCGTGCCAGATGCGCGTTGACCGCGTCCAGCATCCGCGCGGCAAGGCCATGGGTCTCCAGCAGGCGCCGAAAGTTCAAAATCGTGGTCTCGTCCGGAACGTTGTCCAAGCCACCGAGCTGGGCAAAGCGCCGCAAGGTCGGAATCTCGTGCAGCGCTTCTTCCATCGCCGGATCGCTCAACGCATACCACTGCTGCAGCAAATGAATCCGCAACATCGTCGCCAGTGCGTATGGCTGTCGACCAGGGCGTCCCGACACCGGATAGTGCGGTGCGATCAGACCGAGCAAGTGCTGCCACGGAACGACCTGCTCCATCTCGGCCAGGAAGATCTCCCGGCGGGTCTGCTTGCGCTTGCCCAGGCCTTCAGCGTCGCCGAACGTCAGTTGCATGGATTACTCCTCAACATGAGGCGGGTAGTGTCGCGTATCTATGGTGCGTTGTTCAGAGGTTCCTTAGATCGAAAAAAGCTTCCGGAAAGACACGCGTATCTCTTAGTAAGTCCGGAACAAGAATGATGCTGGTGGTCATCTTAAGATGTATCCAATGCGGACGTCAGTCATCTCTCTATCTTCTCCAAGTCGTAAGTTTACTGGCCTTACTCCGCCCAGGGCGGCGGTGCGGCACCGGCGACGGGCGATGCATACAAAACGAGGTCGTAGTAGTGGGCGGGAGAGTGCTGGCGTAGACGGAAGTGATAGCCATCCACCAGTTTGTCCAGTTGCCCCACGATATCCAGTAAATCCTGGGCGTAGTGGTACACGCAAATAGCCATACGGGGGCGCTGGGTGCGGATGAGGCGAGATGCGCCTTCTAGTGCCCTGGCTTCGAACCCTTCGATATCCAACTTCAGTAGCGTCAGTTTTTCCAACTCGTCGTCCAGGCGCGTAGTAGTCACGGAGATTCCGCCATCCGGCGATACATGGCTGGAAACGGTGCCGGTCTCCTCGAAGCGCAGCGTCGTCTGTTCGTTGGAGATGGCTTTTTTTATGGCCTTGAAATTGTGCGGTGGAAGGGGGAGGGAGCTGGCGATGCCCTCCAGTTTCTGGAAGTTGATGCTATCGGGTTCAAAGGCGGTGATGCTTTCGTAGCGATAGCGGGATGCTTCCAGAAACTTGTGGACGATGGGGCCTTGGAAGGCACCGCCATCGCAGAAATGTTCACGCTGGCCCAGCTGGAAAGTACTGCTATCGGCGAACTCTGAAAAGTACTCGTTGATCGGCGTAGCCCAACAGTCCAGCAGGAGGCTGGAATCGTAGGTCAGGCGGAACAACAGGTTGCTGTAGAGCGTAAAAACGCTGAAATCGTCGTCCAGCCGATCCGTAAAACTCAGAAATTCGTCCAGGCGCGTAAGCGTCCGCTGACGGTATACCTTGGCAGGCTCATATACGGCGAGCAGTCCACAGTGAGCAACGGCCAGGCAGGCATCTACCCTTTCAATGCCTGCTTGTTCGCAGAGCTTGCGTGCCAGGCCGGATTCTCCGGGGCTATAGGAAAAATCGATGGCCAATGCCTGGGAATACTGGGCCGCCTGTTCGATGAACTGGCGCGAACTCCAGCGCGGCACCCCATGAACGGTGTCGCTGTCGCTTGGCTGGTCATCAATGGCGGCGATTACATGGCTGGAGTGCTGGACGATCTTTGAGCCATAAATGTTGCCAATGCCCGAGCGCGGATGGAGCAGAAAGAGGGGGCGCTGCTCAAAGTGTGGGATCAGCGGATCCACGGAAGGCGCAATGCTCAGTTGCTCGATACCCGCGCTGGCACAGAGGTCGTTTGCAAACGCCCGACCGCGCGGGCTGCAAGAGAAATCGATAGCGATCGCATCGGCGTACTGCCCTGCCTTGGCAAGGAACTCCTGACTATTCCAGCGCGGCGCGCCGTGAATGCGGTCCAGGTGGATGCTTTGGTCATCAATTGCGGCAACGACATGGCGCAGGTCGGCAACGACCCTGGGGCCATGCACCACGCCTGCATAGGACTCGGGAGCGACGAGGAATACAGGGCGATCTGCAATCGCGGGTAGGCGCGCAATGACATCCTCGAGTGCGGGGCGCTCCTGCTCCGCAATACGGAGAATCCGTTGGCGAAGCTGCTCATTTCTTGCGTTCATGAACGTCATCTCCCGTAGGTATGAATGGGGGCGTCGTAGCGGACATCGAAATAGGTCTTGGCAGGCACGTCCTCGCGGTAGGCACGCTGCCAACCCAGTTCGCAGCTTCGTCCCACCTTGACGCCCCAACTCACGATGGCGCCGGTGCGCAGGATGCTATTGCCGCCGATCTCGACGCCCGCGCCGATTTGCACACCATTCTCTATCCAGCATGACGATTTGACGCGGCATGCCGGTCCCAGGTGCGCGCCGGCATGGATGACGGTGTTGTAGTCGATCCTGCACCCGTGCCCGACGACAGCATTGGCACCCACGAATGCGTTGAGCCCGATGACCGTGTCAGAGGCGATGGCTGCGCTGGAGTGGATGAAGGGCTCCAGCTTGAAGCCACGTTCCATCGCTGCCTGCATCAGTTCTAGGCGCTTGAAGTTGCCGAAGCGTTCGTCGATCGCCACGAACATGGCCCCATCGGTCGGATTCAGTCCATCCAGCACGCCCAGATCGAATTCGTGTTCCGCGTCTTGTGGCACATCGATCCTGATGACCGCCTCGTCCTGACGCGCCTGCTTCCAGGCGTGAAAGGCCAGGTCGAGGTATGCGCTGCCGCCGATGATCCACCTAGATTTCATGTTCGGTCTCCATCAGCAGCGTGTACCAGCGTTCGACCAGGCGATTCATGGATTCGTAGGCACCCTGGGTGGGTAGCGGAGCATCCGTGTGTAATGCCGCCTGCACCCGCTCCATGATGTCCACGTCTTCGCCCACCACCACCTTGCTGCCGTGCATCTGTGCCAGTAGCACTTGGCTGGAAGAAACGTAAGGCTGTTTCCTGCGTGCGCTAAACCAATAGATTTCCAGGTCGGTCCGGTCCGGTGCGACGGGGATGTGGTGTTCCAGCGTGAAGGAATAGCCGCCGTTGGGACTGGCGATATGCAAGTTCGGGAAGGCCAGCCAGTTGAAGTAGGCATCCTGCTTGCCCCAGCGTTCCACTTTCTCGTGCCAGCCGAAGTGCTGAAGCTTGGGGATGGGCGCTTCAGCCCCACCGAAGCTGAAGCGACGCATTTCGCGCCGCAAGGCTGCGGGCGATGTTTCCTGCAAGGCTCCCATGGACTCCTTGGCTTGTTCCTCGTTTACCTGGGGAACGAAGCTGACGCTCTTGGCCAGGGTCTTGGGGTGGACAAAGCGCGGGTGGTTGGCATCCCGAAGATTTTCGTAAGCGAGTTTCCAGTTGTACCGGCCATGCCATGTGGTCACCATGACCTCGGTGTCATAGGCATTGGAACTGCTTTCCAGCAAGGCGATGAAGTCTGCCGAAAACTGCTCCTCGATCGGCATCGGGTCGGGGTCGAGGTTGACGAACAGCAGGTTGCCCACCTCGCACAGCGCAAACTCGCGCAGCTTCAGACCGTGCCGTTCCTCATCGCCGAAGCCATAAAGGGCATCGCACTCGGGGATGTTCTCGACCCGGCCGTCGGCGTCGTACTTCCATGCATGGTAGGGGCAGACCAGCGGGCGCTTTCCCACCACAGCGGTCTGCAGCAGCGCGCTGCGGTGCAGGCAGACGTTCTCGAACGCGCGCAGCCGGCCCTGGAAGTTCTGGATCAGCACCGGAATGCCGGCGAGCTTGCGGGTGATGAAGCAGTTGTTGTCGGGCAGCAGCGTCTTCAGGCCGGCAAACAGCCAGGCCTTGCGGAAGATCTTGCGCTGTTCGCGGGCGAAGATGTCCGTGGACAGGTAGTAGCTGGGGTGCATTCGCGATCGCATCGGCGCGGCTTCCTCACGAATCCTTGTAGTAGATGACCCGGGCCGGGTTGCCGAACACGCTGGCGCCCGCCGGCACGTCCTTCACCACAACCGCACCGGCGCCGACCACTGCGCCGTCGCCGATGCGGATGCCGGGCAGGATGGTGGCGTGCGGGTGAATCGTCACTTCGTTGCCAACCACCGCGCCGCCGCCGATGAAAACGAAACTGCCGATCTGCACGTAATCGCCGATGCTGACTTCGTGCGCGATGATGGACGTGGAGAGTACGGTAACGAACTCGCCGATCCGGCTACCCGACCCAATGGAAACGCGCGAATCGAACACGCTTCCGCGCCCGATGTAGCCGGCAGCGGCCTCGCGCGACGGCGGCGGATGAAACACGATGAAGTCCGCACCCTTGTCGATCAGCGCACGGGAGTAGCGCCGTCGCGCTGCAGGGTCTCCGATCGCGCAGATGAAGATATCGCCTTCGACGGGGTGATAGGTGGAGGGGTCTCCTACGATCGGCCAACGCGATGTGCCATGCAGATGCGTGCGGTTATCCAGAAATCCCTTGATGTCCCACTCCACCCCGTAGGCTGGATCTTCGTGATACGCCAGCGATGCGATATCCCGCCCAAAGCCACCGGCGTTGACGATCAGCAGGTGGTAGGGCGGGGCAGGTGTATCGGCGGTCATGCGAATTCCACGCCTCCATCCATGCTGAAGGCCTGTCCGGTCACCTTGCTGCTGGCATCGGAAAGAAAATACAGACAGGCCAGCGCCACGTCGTCGGGCTGTCCGATGCCCAGCGGATAGCGCTTGCGGCTTTCTTCGAACCAGGCCTTGTCCTCATTGATCAACGAGGTCTCGACCAAGCCGGGGCACAGCGCGTTCGCGCGGATCTTGCGGCGCGCCAGCTCCAGCGCTAACGGCCGTAGCGTGCCGACCAGTGCAGCCTTGGAGCCTGCGTACGGGCCCACACCCACCGTGCCGGTGAGTGCGGCGATGGATGAAAGGAAGATCACCGAACCTCCAGGCTTCAGCGATTGCCGCGCCAACAGGTGGCGAGTCAGCATCACCGGCGCCAGATAGTTGATGTCCATGACCTCGCGCAGGAATTTTTCGCTGACCAGTTTCATGGGCGACAGCCCGCGAATGCCGGCGCTGTGCACCACACCGTCGACGGGCCCGCAATCGGCAGCGAGTTGTTGCACGACAGCCGCATCGCTCAGGTCGCCAGCAAACAGGCGATGGCCATCGCCGTGCAGCGATGCCAGCGTGGTTTGCAGACGCTCCGCATCGCGCCCGGTGACGATCAGGCGTGCTCCTGCGGCGGCGCATGCGCGTGCGACCGCTTCGCCGATGCCTTTGGATGCGCCGGTCACCAGTACGGACTTGCCGCGCAGGCCATACATGTCGCGCAGCAGCACGGAAATGGGATCGTCTGCTGCCATGGTGGTGTCGATACTCATAGGCGGATGGGCAGGGAAATCCCGCCATCGATGGTCAAGGTGCTGCGGGTAATCCAGCGGCTGGCCGCCGACAACAGATACACCGCGCCTTTGGCGATGTCATCCGGGTCGATGCGCCCCAGCGGCGTCAGCCCGATCTTGTCTTCCAGGTCTGCTGCGGTGCCCAATTTCTTCAGCATGGGCGTGTCCACGTAGCCTGGCGCGATGCAGTTGGCGCGGACGCCGTGTTTGGCCTGTTCGAGCGCCAGCGTGCGGACCGCAGCCTCCAGCGCTGCCTTGGATGCTGCGTAGCCGGCGGCGGCCTGAGGTGCCGCGCGTGCGGACAATGCCGAGATATAGACCAGCGATGCGCCTTCGCTCAGGCGGCGCTTGACCAGCAACTGCTGCGTCAGCGCGATCGGTGCCAGATAGTTCACCGACAGCATCTGTTGCAGATGCTTTTCTGCGGCCATGCGGAACGGCACCAACGCCGCGATGCCTGCGCAGGAAACCAGCCCGTGATACCGCTCTGCAGCGTTGAGCAGGCGTGTACGGGTGTCTTCTTCGGTCAGATCGCCGGCCACTACCGCATGCCCGCTGCCCTGCAACGCGCCGGCTACCGTATCCAGTCGCGCAATATCGCGCCCGGTGAGCACCACACTCGCGCCCAGACGCGCGCACAACGTAGCGACCGCAGCGCCAATGCCCGACGACGCGCCGGTCACCATAACTGTCTTGTTTTGCAGCCCGAACGCATCGGTGGTTGCTGCAGGTGTGGCCATCATGACTCGATCAAATCAGGAAACACCGCGCCATCGATGTCCACCAGGCAGGTGCCCCACGACAGCCCGATGCCGAAGCCGCATAGCAGCACGCGCTTGCGGCCGGATTCCAGTTCCTTGTTGATGCGCGCGGTCATGGTCACTGGCAGTGAAGCGCCGCTGGTGTTGCCGAAATCGCGCAGCGTGGAGGGAACTTTTTCCACCGGCAGACCGAGCTTCTTGCGGATGGTTTCGTTGATCATGCGGTTGGCCTGGTGGAACACGAAGTAGTCGATGTCCTCTTTGGCCACGCCGGTGTAGTCGAGCAATTTCTGCACTGCTGGCGGGATGCGCTGGGTGGAGAAGCTCAGCACTGCCACGCCGTCCAGGATCAGGTCCACGCCACGCTTCCAGGCACCATCCGCCTCGTCGCGATACGGCACCAAGTGCTGGATGCCGACCGGTTCGCGGTGGCCGCCCACCGGCAGGATGATCGCCTTATAACCGCTGCCATCGCTGTTGAGGTCGAAATGCATCGGTGGGGCGTCGGCGCTGAATTCCAGCGCGGTGGCGGTGCCGGAATCGGAGAAGATCGGGTCTTCCAGCGTGGCGCTGCGGTCGCCGACCAGCAGCAGGCCTTTCTTGACGCCGGCGGCGGCGATCATCGAGCCGAGCAGGTTGATGCCGAACGGGTAGGCCGAGCAGCCCAGGTTGACGTCGAAGGCGACCGTGGCGTGCGAGAGCCCCAGCCGGTCCTGCAGGATGATCGCGGTGGCCGGGATCGGATAATCTGGTGATTGAGTCACCACGATCAGTGCGTCGATCTCCTCGCGCTTCCATTGCAGTTTTTCCAGCAGCACCTGCGTCGCATCGAAGGCCAGGTCGGAGAAGCACTGCCACTCCGAGGCCATGCGGCGCGTCTCGATCCCGATGTTGCGCACCAGGCGCTCGCGCTCGGAACGAATCTGCGGCCGGCAATCGGTGAGGTTGGACACGACCCGCTTCGGCACGCATGTCGCCATGCCGGCAAAGCGAACATTGTGCAGCGTGGAGGTCGGCATGGTGCTTACGCCTCGGTCAGTTTGTAGAGATCGCCGACAGTGATGGCCGTGGTCAGGTCCTCGCCGGTGATGGTCTTGCCGTATTCCATATCGAACATCACGATCACGCCCAGCGCGGCCAGCGAATCCCATTCCGGCAATTCCAGCAGCACGGTGTCCAGCGTGACCTCCACCGGTTCCTGGAAGTCGGTGGCGGAGATGAAGTTCTCGATAAACGTTGCCTGGGTCATGCGATCTCGCCTGGTTGCCTGTTGAAGAAATGGGAGTCTGAAATGCAGGTGCAGCGTGTTGCGATCATGTTGCCTGTTGGCCGGCGATCAGATCGGCAATGGTATCGACCTGGTCGCGGGTCAAGCCAGGAAAGATCGGCAGGCACAACACTTGCGCCGCCACCGAACGCGCCACCGGCAGCCATGCCGGTGCGGACGAGGGCAGGGCGCGATACATTGGGAAATCGCTGATCAACGGATAGAAGTAACGCCGTACCAGGATGCCGTGCTCGCGCATCAATTGGTATAGCGCATCGCGCGCCAGCGGGTAATCGTCCTGCACCAGAATCGGAAAATACGCGTAGTTGGCCGTGGCGTGATCGGGCCGCGCAACGCAGCGGATGCCGCGAATATCGTTCAATCGCTGCCGATACTGCGCATCGATGGCGCTGCGCTGGGCGATGGCGTGATCGATGTGCTTGAGTTGCAACAAGCCGAACGCCGCGCTGATCTCATTCATCTTGCCGTTGATGCCCGGCGCCACTACCGTTGTTTCGTCGACGAAGCCGAAGTTCTTCAGATGCCCGATACGTTGATAGGTTTTTTCATCCGGGCAGATAATCGCGCCGCCTTCGAAGGTGTTGAACACCTTGGTGGCATGAAAGCTCAACACGCTCAGGTCGCCATGGCGCAGGATCGAGCCGCCGCCATCGCGCACGCCGAAGGCATGCGCCGCGTCGTAGATCACCTTGAGGTTGTAGATATCGGCGATGCGCGTGATGGCGGCGGTGTCGCAGGTCGTGCCGTAACAATGCACCGGCATGATCGCGGTGGTCTGCGGCGTGATGGCCGCTTCGATCTTGGACGGATCCATGTTGAGCGTCACCGGGTCGATGTCCACAAACACCGGGGTGATGCTTTTCCACAGCAGCGAATGTGCGGTGGCCACGAACGAGTAGGGCGTGGTGATCACTTCACCGGTGATGCGCAGCGCCTGCAACGCGGTGATCAGCGCAGTGGTGCCGTTGGTCAGCAATGCCAGATGCGACACGCCCAGGTAATCGCACAGTGCGCGCTCGAGTGCCCCATGCATCTCGCCACCGTTGCTGAGGATGCGGCTGGTCCAGATCTGCTCCAGATAGGGCAGAAATTCTTCCAGCGGCGGCAGCAGCGGACTGGTGACGGGTATGGTCATCAAACACTCGGCAAGTGGAGTCGGCACGTCGATGTCGATTCCGCTCGCAGCCGATGACTGCGAACGGAGTGATCCTGCTGAAGCAAGCGCTGTGCCAGCAGACGTGGCCGGCGCGCTGGTCCTAGTTCGCCAGCTCGGTTTGCTCGCGATCGATGCCGTACTTGCGCAGCTTTTCCACCAGCGTGGTGCGGCGCAGGCCGAGCAGCTGCGCGGCGTGCGCCACCACGCCCTGGGTACGTTCCAGCGCTTCGTTGATCAGCGCCAGCTCGATGTTGGCCATATGACCACGCAGGTCGATACCATCGTCGGGCAGGCTGGACGCGGTGGCCGGTTCGGAGGTGGCCGATTTGGGCTGCAGCGTCACCACATTGCTCGGCAAGGTGCTGACCTCTGCCGGTGCGGCAACCAACGCCGGCTCGGGCGGAAGTTCGAGCGCCGTGGCCGCGGCAAAATCGCCGCGATAGCGTGCCGGCAGATCCTGCACGCGCACCAGACCGCCCGGGTGCAGCACCGCAAGGCGCTCCACCAGATTGGTCAGCTCGCGTACGTTACCCGGCCAGTCGTAGCTGCGCAGCGCCTGCAAGGCTTCGTCGGCAAAGCGCACTTCGCCGCGCCCGGTGCGCGCCAGCTGCCCGGCGATGGTCTGCACCAGAATGGCCAGGTCGTCCACGCGTTCGCGCAACGCAGGCATTTCGATCGGAAACACGTTGAGGCGATAGAACAGATCCTCGCGGAACTGGCCATCGCTGATGCGCGTTTCCAGATTGCGATGGGTCGCGGCGATCACCCGCACGTTGCAGCGGATGGTCTGGCCACCGCCCACGCGCTCGAAGCTGCGCTCCTGCAGCACGCGCAGCAGCTTCACCTGCATCGGCAGGCTCATGTCGCCGATTTCATCGAGCAGCAGGGTGCCGCCCTCGGCCATTTCGAAGCGGCCCTTGCGGGTGCTCAGGGCACCGGTGAAGGCACCTTTTTCGTGACCGAACAGTTCGCTTTCCAACAGGTCCGGCGGAATCGCGCCGCAGTTGATCGCCACAAACGGCCCATCGCGCCGTGGCGAGTGCTGGTGGATGGCGCGTGCGACGACCTCTTTGCCGGTGCCCGATTCGCCCAGCACCAGCACGGTGGTGTCGAACGCCGCCACCTGGTCGATCAAGCGGCGCAGACGGGTCACCGCCTCGCTATTGCCGGTCGGGCCGGTGTCCTGCTGCACGCCGGCTTGATGCTCGGCATCCAGCCGCTTGAGGCTGGCACGGCGCAACAAGGCTTCCAGTTGCGCGTGGCGCAGCGGCGTGTCCAGCGTCCAGACGTTGGCTTCGTGCAGCCCGTGCGTCTGCGCGAACGCGCTCGGGCTGCCTTCCATCAGCAGCACCGGTGGCGGCAGCTTGGCATCGGCCAGCCAGTCGAAGAACTTGTCGGCCTGTGCAGCATCCTGCGCCGAGCCCACCATCACCGCCATCCACTCATCGTGGCGATGACGGCCAGGATTGATGTCAGCGCCGTCGGTGACCCAGCGTGGATTGAAGTCCATAAACTCGAGCAGCGACACCGTGCGCTCGGCGCGCACGGCATCGCTGTCGATCAACAGAATGCGGGACTCACTCATTCCTGGCTCCTTCCGTCAGGCCCTCCAGGATTGGCATGACTTCCTGGATATAGGACAGCTTGCTAACAAAATTGTCAGCACCCGCGCGAAGGGCATGTTCACGATGCTCTGCATCGTCAAAGTGGCTCGCGATGACAATATACGGCGGATCGTCCTGCGTCTTGATCAGACGGGTCGCCTGCAACCCGCCCATCTCCGGCATGGCCAGGTCCATCAACACGACATTGGGGCGCAGCGACTCAGAGCGCTCGATCGCTTCCAGCCCATTGGCGGCACTGCCCACGATATTGAGCCACTCCACTTTGCGAAAATGACGCATCGCAGCGTTGATGAAGCCCTCGTGGTCGTCGACCAGCAGCACGGTGAGTTTGCTCATAGTAATCCTTATCCTGCCCGGGCAAGCAGCGGTTTGTTGATGCGGCGGCGCTCGCGTGCCGGGGCGATGTCGAGTTGTTCGCGGTACTTGGCCACAGTGCGACGGGCAATGTTAACGCCCTGACGCGACAACAGCCCGGCGATGGCTTCGTCGGCCAGCGGCCGGCCGGCCGGTTCGCTTTCGATCAGTCTGCGCACCATCGCCTTGACTGCCTGGCCGGAGACGCTGGCGCCTTCCAGACGCACGGCAAAGAAATGCTTGAGCTCGAAGGTGCCGCGCGGGGTCTGGATGTATTTACCGGTGGTAATGCGCGAAATCGTCGATTCGTGCATGCCGATCTCATCGGCAATTTCCTTCAGCGTCAGCGGTGCCATGGCTTCTTCGCCACGCACCAGGAAGGCAGCCTGACGCTCGACGATGGCACGCGTGGCACGCAGCAAGGTTTCGTAGCGCATCGACAACCCACGGGTCAGCCAGCGCGCTTCCTGCAGCATATCGCGCAGCGGTTGTGCGGCGTCGCCGGCCTCGGCCAGTGCGCGCTCGTGCACCGGGTTGATGCTCACGCGATGGGTAGTGGCCGGATTCAATGCAACCCGCCAGCTGCCATCGGCATGCCAGGCGAGCACATCCGGAATCACGCTGGCGTTGCTTTCCTGCAGCAGGTCGTCGCCCGGGCGCGGTTGCAGCGAGAGGATCAGGCGCACCGCTTCGCGGGCGTCGTCGAGCTCGGCGTTGTGCGCGCGTGCCAGCAATGCGTAATCGTGGCTGGCCAGCACTTCCAGATCGCCGGACAAGATGCGCGCAGCCAGATGGCGTGCCGGCACGCGGCCGGGCAGGGCGCTCAGCTGGGCTTGCAGACACTCGCGCAGATCGCAGGCGGCCAAGCCGGCCGGGTCGCCATGCAGCAGGCGCTGACGGATCGCTTCCACTGCCTGCACGGTCATACCCAAGCGAGTGGCGCCGAGCTGCTGCAGGGTCGCCAACGCTTCGCTCAGATAGCCGGCGTCGTCGGTCTGCTCCAACCAGAACGCGGCAGCCGCCAACGCGGCCTCGTCCAGGTCCAGCGCCAGTTCGCGCAGGATGCGCACATGCGGGTCGGTGGATTCGCCAGCGGCCACGCGCTGCATGCGGTCGTCGTCGCCATCGTTCCAACTGCTGCTCTGCACGTCCCACATCGTGCTCTCAGGCAGCTCGTCGAAAGCGGCGATATCGGAGGCGCCATCATCGCTGGTCGCGACGTCGTCGCTGCTGTCGGCCAGTTCTTCCAGCTCCAGCAGCGGATTGGTTTCCAGCGCGCGACGGATTTCCAATTCCAACTGCATGCCGTCCAATTGCAACAGACGGATCGACTGCAGCAACTGCGGGGTCAGGTGCAGTTGCTGGCCAAGCTGGGCGGAAATGGTCGTCTTCATCGAAGCGCTTCCGTAAGGCGCCGCATGTAGCGGCGATGGAACGCATCTTGCAGGACAACGCGACGGGTTTCTAATCAGGGAGTGGTGTGAGGTGACTCATGATATTCCTGACAGGGTGTCGGGAAATTCCTGACACCACAGGCGGACTCAAGCATGCCCGCCGGAATCCCGTCACTGTTTTGGCCTTCAACAGCCTGCCAGACGATCGGACCGAGCGACCGCCTCAGACCAGCTCGTTGTGGTGTTTGGCGGCCAGCAGCACCAGGTCGTTGGCACGCCGGCAGCCGAGCGATTCCATCATGCGTGCGCGATGCGTCTCCACCGTCTTGACGCTGATGCCCAGGTCGGCGGCGATTTCCTTGTTGCTCTGGCCGCGGCCGATCTCGCGCAGGATCTCGCGTTGGCGCGGGGACAGCGCGGCGATGCCGACCGGTTTTTCGCGGCCCAGCATCGGCGCGATCATCTTGGAAGAAATCTGCGGGCTCAAAAACACCTGGCCGGCGGCTGCAGCACGCAGCGCCAGTTCCAGTTCGAGCGGCGCGGCGTCTTTGACCACGAAACCGACCGCGCCGCGATCCAGCGCGTCGCGCACATGCACCGGGTCGTCGTGCATCGACATCATCACCACATGCGTACGCGGCGCAGCGCGCAACACATCGGTCATGGCATCCAGGCCGCTACGGCCGGGCAGGGACAGATCCATCAACACCAGATCGGGTCGGTGCAGGGATGTCATATCCAGGGCTTGTTGCGCATTGCTGGCCTCGCCAACGACATCGATGCCGGCGAAGGTTTGCAGCAGCCTGGCCAGGCCGGCACGTACAAGGGTGTGATCGTCGACGATGATGACTCGCACGGCGCAGAAGAGACCTTTTTTCAGTAAAGGGCACCTTAGCCGACCCGGCGCCTCGCGCCAACAGGCGGCGTCAGCGCTGGCGGCGGGCGTCGGCGATCTGACGGCGATGCAGACGGAACAGATGGCGTTCCAGTGCGTCCTGCAGGCCGGGCGAGAGCGGCGCAAACCGCAGCCACAGCCAGTGATCGTGGCCATCGTGGGCGCTCGCCAACACCTCGGCAGGCAGCTGTACCAGTTCAGGAAGCCAGTCGGATGGCTGCAGGCAAACGCTGCCAACCGTGCCTGGCGGCTGGCTGCTTGCGCAACTCAGGCGGATCCCTCGGACCGACCAGCGCACCGTGCCCTGGATCAGGCCGGTGTCGGCTTGCCGCACCAGGCGGCCGATCAAGGCCAGCATCAGGTCGAGTTTGGCATCCATGCGCTGCACCAGCAGCGGCAGGTCGCCGCGGTCTTCGCTGGTTTCTTCGCTGCGCAGGTCTTCCACCTGGCCCAGGCTGCGCAGCAGGGTTTCTGTGGCGCTGTGCGAGCCGGCATCGCTACCGGCGCGGAAGCCGGCCGGCAGACGCAATTCGCAGCTGAGCGTGTCGGCGAACAGCGCGGCATCGGCGGATGGCGCGAGTGTGCCGAGCGTACTCATCAGATCCGTCCGACCCGGGCATAGGCGCGGCTGGCCGTCGATGAGGTGCGCTGTGCGCGGATCATTTCCGCCAACTTGCGTTGGCGCTCGCGCATCAAACGCATCAGGTCGTTGTGCATCGTCAGCAAGATTTGCAATGCGTCGCGATCCTGGTTCAGATCCACATGTTGCGCATATTCGTGCAAATGCAGGTCGTGGTTGTCCAGCATCTGCGGCATGACCTCGAACTCCTCATGCGCCATGGCCAGGCGGATGTCGGAGATTTCGGCTTGAAGACTTTGCACGCTATGCATGGTTGAACTCACGAGACCGCAGCAATGCCGCGTTGATTCAAGGGGATGGAATTCCACGCCGAGTCGATTTCGCTGAGCAACTCCAGCGCTTCGGTCAACGCAGTTTCGTCATTATGCAGATTGGCTGCGGTCAGCCGCTGCATGACGTAGTCGTACAGTGCCGACAGGTTACCTGCGATCTCGCCGCCGGCTTCGTGATCGAGCGAACCGTTCAAGTGACCGACAATGGCGCATGCTTCGCCGATGGCCTTGCCCTTGCGCGCCTGGTCGCCCTGCGCCAGGCAGGCCTGAGCCAGACGAATGCGCTGGCAGGCGCCCGCAAACAGCAACGACACCAGCTTGTGCGGGTCGGCTTCCGTCACGCTGGTGGACACGCCGACCTTGCGGTACTGCTCTGCATATTGGCGATTGGAACCGTACATGGATGACTCCTCAATGGGCTGACCTTCGCTGGTCCCGGAGCGCTGTGCTCCTGCGACGACGCTCCTGCCAGAAGGCAAGGCCGAAATCACGATAGACCCTTCTTGTATCGGCAAGACCCTCGCAGGACTTGAGGATCGGCATCACGAAACTCAGCTTGTCAGCAGGCTGCTGAGCGAGCCGGTGCTTGCCTGTAGCTTGCTGACCATGGTTTCCATCGCGGTGAACTGCGCGGTCAGGCGGTCGCTGAACTTCACCATACGTGCATCGAGGTCGTCCAGATCGGCCTCGTAGCCTTTGATCTGCTTGTTCAAGCTGTCCGAGCGCAAGGTCAGGGTGCCAGTGGTGACGTTGACATTGCTTTCAAGCAATTTGGTCATCCCGGAGCCGAACTTGCTGTCCTTGCCCAACGCGTCGGTGGCGGCACCGCCGTCGGCGGCGATGGCGGTATCGAACTTGCCGCCATCGAAGCTCATCACGCCATCCTTATCTATGGTCAGGCCCAGCGCCTTGAGTTCATTGACGTTGCCGCTGACCTGACTGCGCAGCTGCTGTTGCAAGCTGCGCACCAGCGAGTCGCCGGTCAACGCCGAGGCCGTCTTGGTGGTGGCGTTATAACTGCTGCTGTTCTTCAACAGCGTGTTGGCGGTGTTGTAGGCAGCGGCGAAGGCGGTGAGATTGCCCTTGAGGCCGCTGGTGTCGGCTGCAACGCCCAGCGTGACCTTGGTGCCTTCGGCGGCCTTGGTGAGGTTGAGCACCACGCCCGGTACGATGTCGGTGATAGTGTTGGAACTGGAGCTGCGCTCGAAGCCATCCACGCGCACCAGCGCATCGGCAGCCGCCGCAGTCTGGGTCAAGCCGCCAGTCGTGCCGCCGCCATATGCCAGGCGGCTCAGGCTCGGGTCGCTGGCGCTGACGGTCAGCGCGCCCTTCACGCCGGTGTCTGCTGCGTTGAACACCAGATGTTGGCCATCGTTGGCGGTCACCACGCTGGCGGTGACGCCCTTGCCACCAGCTGCCTTGTTGATGGCTGCGGCGATGTCGGTGAGCTTGTCGGTACCGCTGATGTCCACGGTGATGCTTTTGTCGCCATACCCGATCGTCAGCGTGCCGCTGCCCACCGTAGCATCGGCAGTGAATGCACCGGACGCCAGCTTCTGCGCACTGGCCAGCGAGACCACTTCCACCGAGTAGTTGCCGGGTGCGGCCGAACTGGTAGTGGTGGCGGTGAAACCGGCATCGGTCGGCACGGTCGCCTTGTAGGCGTTGGTGTCGGCGCTGCTGACGACCTTGTCCAGCGCAGATTTGAGCGTGGTCATGCTGCTCTTGATCTGGCTGATCGCCGACAACTGGGTCGTCGCGGCAGTGCCGGCCTTGTTGATGCGCGCCTGCTCCGGATCCTTGCGCTGGGCCACAAGCGTGGAGACCACGGTAGGAATGTCCAGTCCGGAACTGGAGGTGCTGACCAACGATGCCATGGTGCGTTCCTCGTCTAGGCGTCCAGCGACAGCGGACGCATGGGGTTACGAGTCTGGTATCGGCCGTATCCGGGAGGACTTTAGCGGCAGCGACCGTTCTCGCTCACAACGACGGCTATAGCAACTTCCATGCCCGGAATGCGTCAAGAAAACCGCGTCAAAAACCCGTGGCGAGGCCGCGCCAGGTCCGCAGCCACAAAAAAGCCCCTCCGAAGAGGGGCTTTTGACTTTCTGCAAAGCGCTTGCGATTACTGCAGCAGGCTCAGCACGTTCTGCGGAACCGACTTGGCCTGGGCCAGCATCGCGGTACCCGCCTGCTGCAAGATCTGCGTACGGGTCAGCTCGGCGGTGGTCTTTGCGTAGTCGGTATCGGCGATCCGGCTGCGCGAGGCCGTCAGGTTCTCCGAAGTGGCGGCCAGATTGGCGATGGTGGAGGTGAAGCGGTTCTGCACCGCACCCATGTCGGCGCGCGAGGAGTTGACCGATGTCAATGCCTTGTCGACGATTTCCAAGGCCTTCTGGGCGCCCGAGAAGGTGGAGATATCGAGGCTGCTCAGGGTGGACGCAGCGGAGCCGGAAGCGGCCGAGGCGGTCTGGATGCCTGCACCGGCGGTGATGCCCGCGGCGCCGGAGGTGCCGCCGGACAGCGAGGTGAAGTCCTGGCCAGCCTTCAGCGACTCGAGCTTCACGTTGCCGCTGGTGTCGATCGAGGCATACATGCCGGTCTGATCCAGCTTATCGTTGATCGCCGAGGCAACTTTCTTGTTGATGTCTGCCGCAGTATCGCCGGAAGCGATCTTGATATCGGCGACGGCAACGCTTTTTGCAGCGCCGGAGGCATCCTTGAAGGCCAGAGTGATACCGCTGAGCGAACCCGACGCGGTGGCCGTGCCGGTGACGCCAGCGCCGGACACCGATGCTGCGAAGTTGGCCTTGCCCAACGAATCGACATTGGCGTCGACGATGCTGTTGATGCCGATGGTCTGGCCAGCGTCGGCGCCGACCTGGAAGAGCGCGCCGGAGAAGTCGCCGTTCAACAGCTTGGTGCCGTTGAAGCTGGTCTGGTTGGCGACGCGATCGATTTCCGAGGTGAGCTGCTTGACTTCGGAGTTCAGTGCTTCACGGTCGGTGGCCGAGTTGGTGGCGTTGGCCGACTGCACCGACAGCTCACGGATACGCTGCAGGTTGTTGCCGATTTCGACCATCGCGCCTTCGGCGGTCTGGGCCAGTGAGATACCGTCGTTGGCGTTGCGCGAGGCAACGTCCAGGCCGCGGATCTGCGTGGTGAAGCGCTCTGAAATCGCCAGACCGGCCGCATCGACCGAGGCGCTGGTGATGCGCTTGCCCGAGGACAGCTGCTGAATGCTCAGCGCCATGCTCGAACTGTTGGTGTTGAGGTTACGCTGAGCGTTCAGCGACATTACGTTGGTGTTGATTACCTGTGCCATTTTGATTTCTCCTAAGCGATTTTTCCGGCAAGGGGGACTTGCCCGGAGCCTCCGCAGGGGGGCCATCAAGTTGGCCGTTGCCGCTGCTGAGATGAATAACGGCGTTGCGTCGGGAACCTTTAGCGAAATCCAGTATTTTTTTACTGTTTTTCTGCATCGGGACGAAATACGGAAACGTTGTGTAGCAAGGGGTTTGGTTTATTCGGCAGCACCCCGCAGATCTTTAGCGCTGGTATAACTATCTACAAATAAACTCCGTCAGCCTGCGCAGATGCTCACACGCAGGAGCGAAGAAAAACCAAGTTTCTACTGCAAAATCAGCGGAGCAGGTTGAACAACGACGACGACTGCATCTGCTGAAAAATCGTTTGAGCGGCCTGCAACGAGGCCTTCTCGAGTTGGTACTGCCCAATCGCCGAGGCGTAATCCAGATCGCGGATCGACGACAGGGTGGTCTTGAGCGTGACTTCGTTGGATTCGAGCAGCGAGTTGGCGTTATCGATCGCCGACAACTGCGCGCCGCCCGAGGCGCGTGCATCGATCATCTTCGACGAGGCCTGGCTGATGTCGCGCATGGAGGTCTGCAGCGTATTGATCATCGCTGCCTTCTGCGGCTGGGTCAGAGTGTCGGAGTTGAGTGCGCCGACCAGGTCGTCGATGGTGGAGAACACGTCCTTGGTGGTGGAGGCACCGATCTGGAAACTGTCGCCCACCGCCGGTGCGCCGCTGATGCGCATGCGCACGCCGGCGGCGGTGATGTCTTCGCCATCCTTGTAGGTGCCGGTGCTGACCACTGCGTTGGTGCTGTCGCGCACCTCATAGGTGTTGGCGGCGGTGAACTGCACGCTGTAGCTGCCGCCATTCCAGCTGCCGGTACTGGCATCGCGGCTGAAATCCAGCAGCAGCCCGGTGCCCGTATTGGCACTGTTGGAATGCGCGTCCACGGTACCGTCGCCGGTGCGGATGCGCATGAAGATCTCGCTGCCGGGCAGGGTGTCGCTGACAAAGGTGTCCGGCGCCACTTCCACCTGCCTCTGGGTCTGGTCGCCGTTGTAGACGACGCCGCCATTGCTCTTGATGAACGGCGCGCTGCCATCGGCGGTGCCGCCGAACAGGTAGCGCCCGGTGCCGTCGGTACTGTTTGCCAGGCTCACCATGCCGTCGCGCAGCGCGGTCAGTTCCGAGGCAATCGCCTTGCGATCGTCGGGCCCCAGCGCGGAGCTGTTGGCCTGGATCGTCAGTTCGTTGACGCGGGCCATGGCGTCGCCGGCCTGCGCCAGCACGTTTTCCTGCAAACCCAGCCGATTTTTTACGTTGTTGGCATTTTCGCCAAACCGTGTGATCGCCGCCAGGGCGCGATCCAGGCCGACCGCGGTGCCGGCGGCGACCGGGTCGTCCTTGGCGGTGACCAGGCGCTGCCCACTGGCGAGCTGGGCCTCGAGTTGGTTCAGCCGCGACTGCTTGGCCGTCATCGACGACACCGACTGGCTGTACATCATGCTGGTGGAGATACGGTCGGTCATCAGCGTACGGCGCCCAGGATGGCTTGGAAGATGGTGTCGGCGGTGGAGATCATCTGTGCGGCGGCCTGATAGGCCTGCTGCAGTTTCAGCATGTCGGCGGCTTCCTCGTCGAGGTTGACGCCGGAAATCGAATCGCGGCTGGCCTGCGCCTGGTCGTTGATGACCTTCTGCGCATCGGCCGAGTAACTGGCCGCACGTGCGGCCGAGCCCACCGAGGTGGTCAGGCCGGACAGCGCGCCATTGAGCGTGACCGTGCCGCCGTTGAGCGCCTTGGCGTCTTCCACCTTGGCCAGCAGTTTGGCGTTGCCGTTGTCGCTGGAGCCGGCGCCCATCGGGCCGACGCCGAAGGTGTCGCCGGCCTTGGGCGCGCCATCCAGCGCAAAACTCCAGCCATTGGCGCTGATGGTCTGGCCGGCGGTGTAGGGAAACGGGCCGTTGCCATCGATGGTGTACTGGTTGGCGTCGATGAACTCGACCGACGACGGCGTCAGCAGCGCAGGGTTCTGCGCATTGGTGACCTTGACGTCGCTGATCTTGCCAGTGCCCAGGTTGGCGAGCGTGGCCGTGGCCTTGACCGGCGTTGCCGCGGCAATGCGCGAGGGGTCGGTGATGGCCACCGAGATGCTGCCGGCCAACCCTGCGGTGGGCTGCAGCAGGAACTTGTCGCCGTTGGCCGGCGTGCCGCCGACCACCAGGCTGACGCCGTTGAGCACCAGCGGATTGGCCGGGGTGCCGGTGCCGGTGATCGGCACGGCGGCGCCGGTATCGGCGCGCGTGGCCTTCCACGCCGCACCGTCGAAGCTGAGCGTGACGTTCTGCCCGTCCACCGCGCTCATGTTGCTGAAACTGGCGCTCAGCGCCGCAGTGCCGGTGTTCTTGGGATTGGCGGCGGTGGTGGGCGAGCCGATGTTGAAGAAGTTGCCGCCCATCGCGCCGTACAGGTCCATGCCCTGGGCGTGACCGGCATTGAAGGTGCTGGCCATGCCCACGGCCAGGCGTCCCAGTTCGGCCTGGGTCGGTTCGAGCACGCTGCTGCGGAACTCCAGCAGGCCGCCCATCTGGCCGCCCAGCGAGTTGGCGCTGAGGCTGACGTTCTGGCCCTGGGTCTGCAACGCCACCTGCAGCTTGGTCGGCTGATACGGGTCGGCCACGGTGGTCAGTTTGGCCGCCGTGGTCCCCACCACCAGCGCCTGGCCGCCGGCGGTGAAAACATTCATGAAGCCGCCGTCCTGGATCACCGCGGTGCCGCCGGTGAAGCCGACCAGCTTGGACACCAGCGCATCGCGTTGATCGAGCAGATCCGGCGAGGCGTTGTCCACGCTGTTGCCGATGGTGCCGTTGATCTTGGCGATCTGTTGGGTCAGGCGATTGACCTCGTCCACCGACGAAGTCAGCCCGCTGTTGACCTCGTTGCTCAGGCTGTCCATCTGCCCATTGAGCTGCTTGAAGCGCGTGGCCAGCGAGTTGCCGCTGTCGAGCATGCTCTGCCGCTCGGCGGTGGAGGAGGCGTTGGACGACACCGCGCTGGTGGAGTCGAAGAAGTTCGACCACAGCCCGGCGACATTGGTGGCGGTGTTGGAGTACAGGCTGTCCACGCGATTGGTCAGCGAGGACAGCTGCTGCAGGCGCGAGAGCTCGCCGCCGCTGTCGAGCAGGCGCGAGATGGCCAGCTGGTCGGCCACCCGGCCCACGTCGGTAATCTTGGCGCCATTGCCCACGAACGCGTAGCCCATGTCGGTGGGCGTGCGCGTTGCAAATTCCACACGTTGGCGGCTGTAACCTTCGGTATTGATGTTGGCGACGTTATGGCTAACGGTCGACAACGCCCGTTGGAAGGCGATCAGCGCGCTGGTCCCGGTGGACATGATGGACATGAGCGTTTACCTCAGCGACGAATGGTGCCAAGCCCGGCGGGCTCGGCGGTGCTGGCATAGCGGTTGGACAGGTCGGCCGCCGCGTTGCCGATGGCGGCCACCGCGCGGTCGATGGTCGGACCGTTGGCGATCGCCGCGATCTTGGCTGCATAGCCCGGATCGGTGGCGTACCCAGCCTGTTGCAAGCCGCGTGCAAAACCCTTGATATCGGTGCCGGCCTGCAGTGCGGGCTGGTAACGACTGTTGTTCTTCAGCAACCGCACGTAGTCGGCAAAGCTCTCTTCGGCCGAGCCGTAGGCACGGAAATCGGCGGTTTCGGTGGTTTTGACGCCATTGACGTATTCGTGGGTGCCGGTGGTGACCTTGTCGCCGCTCCAGCCGGTGGCCTTGATGCCGAACAGGTTGTTGGAATCGCCGCCATTGCCGATACCGCGACGGCCCCAGCCGGTTTCCAGCGCGGCCTGTGCGACCAGCGCACGCGGATCCACGCCCAGTTCGCGCGCGGCTTTCTGCGCATGCGTCCAGATCTTGGCGACGAAGCCTTCCGGGGTGCGCTCGCCCAGGCTGGCGGCGGCGCTGCTGGCCGCGCTCGCATTGACCGCGGCACTGGCATCGGCGGCATCGCTGACAGCCACATCGCTCCAGCGATCGTTGGCCGACGGCCAGCTCAGTGCGGCCGCATCGTCGCCGCCGGACTCGCCACCGCCGGTACGCCCGGCGATCAGATCCAGCACCTGGCTCATGCCGATACCGGTCAGGCCGCCTGCGCCGATGCCTGCAGCGGTGCCGACCGCTGCGCCCAGGCTCGCACCGACGCTGGTTGCCGCGCCGTCGCGTGCCGGCAGCGGCAACGAGGCATCGCGCTTGCCGGCCACCAGGGCGTAGGCTTTGGCCGCATCGGCGGTGCTCAGCGAGGTGTTCAACGCCGGGCCGCCAGTGTCGCCACTCAACTGCTTGGAGATCATCGCCGACAGACCCAACCCCTTGCCTTCGGTCAGCGCCTTGGCCATCTGCTGGTCGTACATTTCGCGGAACATCTGGTTTTCACCCGGAAACATCGGGTCGCCGGAGCTCGCATCGCGCATGCTCTTGACCAGCATCTGCGCGAACTGTCCTTCGAGCTGACGTGAGACCTTGTCGATCTTTGCCGGATCGGCCTTGGTGCTCGGGTTGAGATCAATGGGCGAGGCTGCGATACGCATGTCAGATGACCTCTAGCTCCGCCGTCAGCGCGCCAGCCTGCTTCAGAGCTTCGAGAATGGCGACCAGGTCGCCGGGAGCCGCGCCCACTTCGTTGACTGCGCGCACGATCTGATCGAGCGTGGTGCCGCCTTCGAACTTGAACATGCGGCTGCCTTCGGAGGTGGCCGTGATGGTCGATTGCGGCGTCACTGCCGTACGGCCGCCACTGAAGGCGCCCGGCTGGCTGACATTGGTGTTTTCGCTGATGGTCACGGTGAGCGAGCCATGCGCAATCGCCGCCGGCATCACCCGCACCAGCTGGCCGATCACCACCGTGCCGGTGCGTGCGTTGACCACCACCTTGGCCGGCGCGTCGCCCGGAGAGAGTTCGACGTTTTCCAGCCGCGCCAGCAGGCCGATACGGGCGCCCGGATCGGTGGGCGAGCGCACCGACACGGTGACGCCATCGACCGCACGCGCGGTGCCGGCGCCGAAGCTGTTGTCGATCGCCGCGACCATGCGCGAGACGGTGGTGAAGTCGTTCTGATGCAGGTTGAGCGTGATCTCGCCGGTGCCGGCAAACACGTCCGGCAATGCGCGCTCAACAGTGGCGCCGTTGGGAATGCGACCGACGCTGGGAATGTTGACCGACACCCGCGAGCCATCCTTGCCCTGCGCGCCGAAGCCACCGACCACCAGGTTGCCCTGGGCCATCGCGTAGACCTGGCCATCGGCGCCTTTCAGCGGTGCCATCAGCAGCGAGCCGCCACGTAGCGACACCGCGTTGGCGATCGAGGAGACGGTGATGTCGATCGGCTGGCCGGGCTTGGCAAACGGCGGCAATTCGGCGTGGATGGCCACCGCCGCGACGTTTTTCAGCTGCGGATTGACGTTCGCCGGAACATTGACGCCCAGCTCGCCGAGCAGGTTCTTCAAACTCTGCACGGTGAAGGGCGCCTGGCTGGTGCGGTCGCCGCTGCCGTCCAGGCCAACCACCAGGCCGTAACCGACCAGCGCGTTGCCGCGCACGCCGCCGACCTGTGCAAGATCCTTGATGCGCTCGGCCGAGGCCGGCGCGGCAATCGCGCAGACCGCGACAGCGGCAGCGAGCAGACGGAAGGGCAGGGAAGACAGATTCATGGTCGCAGGCTCAGTAGGGCGACAAACGGGAATTGAAGAAGCGGCTCAGCCAGCCCATCGCGTTGGACTGCGCGATCGCGCCGCGGCCGCCGTAGGCGATGCGTGCGTCGGCCACCTTGCTGGAGGGCACGGTGTTGTCCGGGGCGATGTCGGCGGCGCGCACGATGCCTTGCACCTGCACCAGCTCGTCGCCCTGGGTCAGGCGCAGATTCTTCTGCCCCTGGATCACCAGATTGCCGTTGGGCAGGCGCTGCATCACGGTGACGGTCACGCTGCCCTGCATGCGGTTGCTCTGCGCGGTGTTGCCCTTGCCGGCAAAGCTGCGGTCGCCGCTGGTGGAGTTGCGCAACACGTCGGTGCCATTGACGGTGAGCGGCACACCCAGCAGCGTCGGCGTGCTCATGTCCACGGTGTCGGCCTTGCTGACGCTGGTGTTGGCGGTGGACGAGGCGGTAGTGCTTTCCACCAGGTTCACTGTCAGCAGATCGCCGACATCGCGGGCACGGCGGTCGCCGTACAAGTTCAGGCCCGGGCCGGCGGCATAGATGGCACCGGCGGTGGGCTGCGCCACCGGCGCGACCACCGGCACGATCGGTGCCAGTTCGGCGAACGGCCGCACGTCGCCGGCTGCCACGCAGCCACCCAGCAGCGCGCTGCAGGCGAGGGCAAAAGACAGCGAAGAGAGAGAAGGCAGGCGTGACATGGCGTGGATTCCTGAGAGGGCAGCGACCGGCGAGCCGATCAGACGTTGTTGTTCAAGTAACCGAGCATCGAGTCGGTGGTGGAGATCGCCTTGGCATTCATTTCGTAGGCGCGCTGGGTCTCGATCATGCTCACCAGCTCTTCCACCGTATTGACGTTGCTGCCTTCCAGGGCGCCCTGCACGGTGGTGCCCAGGCCATTGAGGCCGGGGGTGCCGTTCTGCGCGGGGCCGGAGGCGGTGGTTTCGACGAACAGGTTCTCGCCCTTGGACTGCAGGCCCGAGGGGTTGATGAAGTCGGTCAGCGTCAACGCGCCGATTTCCTGTGCGGCGGCCTGGCCGGCCAGGGTCACGCTGATGGTGCCGTCGTTGCCGATGGTCAGCGACTGCGCGCCTTCGGGCACCTGGATGCCGGGCTGCAGCGGGTAGCCGCTGTTGGTGACCACTTCGCCCTGCGCATTGATCTGAAAGGTGCCGTCGCGGGTGTAGGCGGAGGTACCGTCCGGCATCTGCACTTCGAAGAAGCCGCGACCGTTGACCATCACATCGAGCGCGCGGCCGGTCTGCTGCTGGCTGCCCTGGTCGAAGCCCTTAAAGGTGGAGACCACGCGCACACCGGTACCCAGTTGCAGGCCGGTCGGCAACTGCGTCTGCGCGGAGGTGGAACCGCCCGGCGCACGCACCTGTTGATACAACAGGTCTTCGAACGCAGCACGATCGCGCTTGAAGCCGGTGGTATTGGTATTGGCCAGGTTGTTGGAAATGACCGACATGCGCGTCTGCTGCGCATCCAGTCCGGTTTTGGCGACCCACAAAGCCTGATTCATGACCCGATTCCTCGTTAGACCCGGGGATGTGTTCCGGGCACGGCTGGGTATATGCACGTGCCGTGCCAAACCCGCGCCGGATTTTTGCCGGCTGTGCGCTGGATCACCCGGAGTGGGGCGCGGCGGCCTGCGCGGGGCAGGGCTGGCTGCAGGTGGGTAGCAGCTAGGCGGAAGCGGTGGAAACTTGCGCTGCAGATCAGGCGCGGTAGATCGGTTGCCGGTCAGAGCGGCTAATAGAACGTGGCGGGGCTTGCTGACGAGGAGCGCAGTAGGGGTTCGTTGGTTGCATCTTGTTGGATGCAGTCAGAAGCCAGATCAAACGCTGGGTCGGTCGAGGGCGCGGTGCCCTCACCGCTCGCGGGACACGCCGTGAATCCATCCGTGGAGGCTCGGTGGCGGCATCCATGCCGCCACACGGTCCCGCAATCGGTGAGGACACCGCACCAGAGAGTGAGTCGGTGCTTTGTTGAAAGACATGCACACCGACCATCTCGACTGGTCCTTGCCCGCCTACCGTCGCGGGACCTTACGCGGCATGGATGCCGCGTAAGAGCCTACACGGACGTACTTGCGGCGTGTCCCGCGACGGTAGGCGGGCAAGGGCCCTGCAGCCAAGCCACAGAGTGAGCCACTTTTAGCCGTTCAAAAGAGAGTGCAGGGACGTACTTGCGGCGTGTCCCGCGATGGTGGGCGGGCAAGGGCCCCGAAGCCAAGCCACAGAGTGAGCCACTTTTAGCCGTTCAAAAGAGAGTGCAGGGACGTACTTGCGACGTGTCCCGCGACGGTGGGCGGGCAAGCGCTCTGCAGCAAAGCCACAGAGTGAGCCACGTTTAGCCGTTCAGCCGCATCATCGAATTGGCCGATTGCGCGTTGTCGTCGCCGTTCTTGATGATCTTCACCTGCATTTCGAACTGACGCTGCAGCTGGATCATTTCCACCAGCGCGCCGGCGGCGTCCACGTTGCTGCCTTCCAGCATGCCGCTGTTGATGGTCTTGCCGGTGGCGATCTGGAACGCCTGTGCCGGGTCGGTGCTGGTGTTGCGCATCAGCCCGTCCGGGCGCCGCGTCAAACGATCGGCGGGGGCATCGACGACTTTCATCTTGCCGACGATGGCCATGGTCTGCGGGCCTTCGCCCTGCGGAATGATCGAGATGCTGCCGTCGCTGCCGATTTCCATCGCCTGGTGCGGCGGAATCGTCATCGGGGCGCCGCCCTCATCCAGCACCGCATGCCCATTGGCGGTGACCAGTTGGCCATTGGCGGTAAGCGCCAACTCGCCGTTGCGGGTGTAGGCCTCGCTGCCGTCGGGCGACTGCACCGACAGCCAGCGGTCCTGTTGCAGCGACACATCCAGCGGGTTGCCGGTGACCTGTTGATGGCCCTGGCTGCGATCGAAGCCTTGATCCACGTGCAGCGCATCGATCCGCGACGGATAGCCCTTGCCCTGGATCTTGAACGCCTCGGTGTTGGCCAGCGCGGCCTTGAACCCCACCGTATCGACGTTGGCGAGATTGTGCGACACGGTGCCCTGCGCCTGCAGGGAGGCGCGGGCGCCGGTCATTGCAACGTAGAGGGCTTTGTCCATGGGGCACCGGGAATCGTGAATCGAGAATGGGGAATTGCAAAAGCGGAGTTGCAGGAAGCTGGGAGAGAAGGGGCAAGGCCGGCATCCGATACACGCAATGCCAGCTCTTACGATTCCCTATTCCCAACTCCCGATTCCCAGCCGTTAACGGATATTGATGATCGTCTGGGTGACCTGATCCTGGGTCGAGATCATCTGCGAGTTGGCCTGGAAGTTGCGCTGGGCCACGATCATGTTCACCAGCTGCTCGGTCAGGTCCACCGTGGAGGCTTCCAGCGAGCCGGATTCGATCTGGCCCAGGTCCGAAGTGTCCGGTGCGCCGATGCGGGCGGCGCCGGAGGTGTAGCTTTCGGCCCACATGTTGTTGCCCTGCGACTGCAGGCCCTGCGGGTTGACGAAGCTGCTCAGCGCGACCTGGCCCAGCGCCTTGTCGGCACCGTTGGAGTAGCGCGCGAACACCACGCCGCTGGTGTCGATGCTGATCTCGTTGAGCTTGCCGCTGGCGTAACCGTCCTGGCGGGTGTCGCGCAGTGCGAACGCTTCGCCGTACTGGGTGGAGCCAGTGACGTTGAGCTGCATGTTCAGCACGCCGGCGCCGGTGCTCGGGGTGAACGGATCCATCGCGATGATGCCGTTGGCCGGGTTGGTCAGCGCGCCGGTGTCGGAGAACTGCAGCGCGGTTGGGGCACCGACGGCGGCGCCGTCCACGTAGTTGTGCACCTGCCATTCGTTCGGGTTGGCGGTCTTGACGAAATAGGAGGTCTGCACATGGCTGACGCCCAGCGAATCGTAGACGTTGATGCCGCCGGTGGAATGGCTATAGGTCTTGTCGTCGGCCGGATTGAACGGGGTGACCGTCGGCGCGGTGGCATTACCGGGCAGGGTGAAGGCCAGATTGACCGTGGAGGTCGACTTGGGCGGGCTGTCGGTGGTCAGCAACTGCAGGTCCGACAAACGGCCCACGTCGAAGCCATTGCCGCTGGGATTGGGCGCGAACACCTGCAGGCGTGCGCCCTGCGGGTTGATCACATACCCGTTGGCATCGGTCTGGAAGTTGCCCGCGCGGGTGTACATCTTGGCGCCGTTGGAGGACACGGCGAAGAAGCCTTCGCCGGAGATCGCCAGGTCCAGGCTGCGCCCGGTCGGGTCGATATTGCCCTGTGAAAACTGCTGCGCCACATTGCTGACGCGCACGCCCGAACCCACCGCATTGCGCGACAGGCCATAGCTGGTGCTCTGGAACATGTCGGCAAACTCGGCGCGCGATTCCTTGAAACCGGTCGTGTTGACGTTGGCGATGTTGTTGGAAGTCACGTTCAGATCGGCATTGGCTGCGTTGATGCCGGACAACGAGGTATTGAAAGCCATGGATGAGGTCCTTTAAGTGTCGGTTGCCGGCTCAGCTGACGCGGAGCACGTTGGCGAGCGGGGAAGTGCCTAGCCCGGTCAGGTTGAGATACAGGCCGTCGGAGCCGATCGTGACGCTGTCCACCGGTGCGTCCACGTAGGTGGCCAGTTTGCTTTTGGCACCGGCGGTGTCGGTCTGGGTGGCGGTGACGCCGTATTTGCCGGCGGCCATGCGGTTGCCGTTGGCATCGGTGCCGTCCCAGGCGAACGACACCTCACCGGCGGCACTGGACGGCACGCTGAGCTGTTTGACGAAGGTGCCGTTGGCGTCGGTGATTTCGAAGTTGACCGTGCCGGCCGCGGTTGCGGCGACCACGCCCTTGGCCGAATTGGTGGTATCGATGGCGACCTGCGCCGAGGGCACCAGCACGTTGTGCCCGACCAGCGCGGCGCCCTTCAGCACCTGATCGCTGTTCATCGAGTCGGAGAAGTTGCCGACCTTGGTATTGAGGTCGCCAATGCCCTGCACGGTGGAGAACTGCGCCAACTGGCCCAGGAACGCGCTGTTTTCCATCGGTTTGAGCGGGTCCTGGTGCTGCAGCTGCTCGGTCATCAACTTGAGGAAGTCGGCCTGGCCGAGCGATTCCTCCTTTTTCTTTGTCGAGGCGGCGCTGCTGGTGCTCAGCCCAAGGCTGGCGTAAAGGTCACTGCCGATTGTGCTCATCTGGAATGGTCCGTAGGGTAAAGGTCAGCTAGCAAGGGTCAGCGACCCATCGTGATCGTCGCGAGCGCCAGTTCCTTGGCGGTATTGAGCATTTCCACGCCGGCCTGGTAGTTGCGTGAGGCCGAGATCATGTTGACCATCTGCGCCACCGGGTCCACGTCGGGCGAGAACACGTAGCCGTCGGCATCGGCCAGCGGATGGCCGGGCTCGTAGCGACGGATCGGCGGTGCGTTGGTGGTGGTGATCTCCTTGACGTTTACCGAGGTCAGGCTGGGATCCTGGCGGTTCTGCTGGGCCTGGAAGATCGGCTCGATCGGCTTGTAGGTCGCCTCGGCCGAGCCTGCGACAGAGTCCGCATTGGCCAGGTTGGAGGCGATCGTGCTCAGCCGGACCGATTGCGCATGCAGCGCAGAGCCGGCCACATCGAAGATGGGAAGATTGCTCATGACTTATTGGCCCGTGATCGCGGTGAGCATCGAGCGCACCTTGGATTCGAGGAAGCTCAGCGAGGCGCGATATTCCAGCGCGGCGCGGCCGTAGGCTGCACGTTCGGCGTCGGCATCGACGGTGTTGCCGTCCAGGCTGGGCTGATCGGACTCGCGGGTGATCTGGAACGGGTTGAGCCCGCCGCTGCTGCCGATTTCGTAATGCTTGGCGTCGGTGGTCTGCATCAGACTGCCGTCGCGCACGCCTTCGGCGGATTTCAGCGCGGCCTCGAAGTCCATGTCCTTGGCCTTGTAGCCAGGGGTGTCCACATTGCTCAGATTGCTGGCAATGAGCTTCATGCGCTGCTCGCGTAGCGGCAGAGCATCGCCGTGGATGCCGAGGAAGGACGAAATGGAGTTGGACACGGTGCTCTCCCGCGAAGTGTTACCAGGGAGAAAGCAAAGTTTGTGCCAATCGAGGTGGTACGGGCCGCAGAACGCGAAGAATGATCGGGGCTGCCGACGAACGGCGCCTTGGCCGTCCGCGAAACGCGATGGACCTGTGTCCGTCACGACGTTGATTCAATCAAGCTCGCCAAGCCGAAGGTTCGGCATTACCCGAGGCGCGGTCTGGCGTCAGCGGGTCTCACTTCAAAAGCGCGTCGACGCACTGACCCACTTCTATGCCGCGAAGCCTTTTGCAGCCCGGCGCGACGCCTTGTTGCTGCTATCGGCTCGGATCCAGCAGCCGATTGGCCCGATCAGGCCGCTTCGGCGACCACTTTCAGGCGCGCCAACACATAATCGGCCAATTCGTGGGCGCTGTACTTGGCCACGAAGGCATTGGCGCCGACCTGTTCGACCATGGCGTTGTTGAACACACCCGACAACGAGGTATGCAACAGCACGTACAGGCCTTGCAGCCCCGGCGTGCGCCGGATTTCCGTCGTCAGCGTATAGCCATCCATTGCCGGCATTTCGATGTCGGAGATCACCATCGCGTAGCGGTCGGCCGGATTCTCGCCTGACGCTGCCACCTGCAAGAGATGGTCCAGCGCCTGGCGGCCGTCCGACAGCAAGGTTGCCGCGACGCCGAGCTGGTCGAGCACGCTGCGGATCTGCTGACGCGCCACCCGCGAATCGTCCACCACCAGTACCTGGAACTGCCGGTCGTATGCGACCAGCTGCAGCGAGGGATCCAGCTGCACGTCCTTGCTGACCTTGGCGATGTCGGCGAGCACGCTTTCCACGTCGATCACCTGGATCAACTCACCCTGGAAACGGGTCACCGCCGTCAAATAAGTGGCTTCGGCGCCAAGTTCCGGCGGCGGATGGATGTCTTCCACCGCAATATTGACGATGCGCTCCACGCCGCTGACCAGAAAGCCCTGCACCGAGCGGTTGAATTCGGCCACCACCAGATAGCCAGGGCCGTTTTCGGAAAGCGTGTCGCGCTCCGGGTGGCCGATGGCCAGGCCCAAGTCCAGCACCGGCACCGAGCGCCCGCGCACGTCGGCAACGCCGGCGAACTCGGTCGGCAGGCCGGGGACCTGAAACAGGTCCGGACGGCGCAGCACTTCCTGCACCTTGAAGACATTGACGCCAAAAAGCTGGCGCCCGCCCAGCCGGAACAGCAGCAGGGCCAGTCGATTGTGGCCAGCCAGACGGGTGCGCTGGTCGATGCGGTTGAGCAGATCGTGGGTCATGGGGCAGATATCGACAGCGCCATCGGAAAACTTGAGCGGTTTTAAGGTTGGCGTGGGGCGCTGGGTCGGGAATCGGGAGTCGGGAATAGGGAATCGCAAAAGCGGAGGGCTTTCCGCAGCAAGCCCGAGGCGAGGGGCCGTGCTCTGACGTACTTACGGTGTTCACTAAGCCAATCGCACATCAGCAACGAATACCGACCAAGGCTCAGCCCCCGACCGATTCCCCATTTCCGATTCCCGATTCAAAAAACAGGCACACCTCTTGCAATGTCTGTTTCGTCTTCCTCCGGATCTGGTCCCATGCGCCTGCTACTGCTTGTCATTCTGTTGGCTGCCGCTCCGGCCTGGGCCCAGAGCTACCAGTCTGTGGATTCCATCCGTGCTGCCGCCCTGGCCACCGTCGGCCCCGATGCCGAAGCCGAGGCAACCCTCGATCCGGGTCTGCGCATGCCGGCGTGTCCGATTGCGCTGCAGGCGCAGCCCACCGGGACCAACACGGTCGAAGTGGCCTGCCCGCAGCCGGCCGGCTGGCGCCTGTTCGTGCCGCTCAAGGTGCGTCGTAATCAGGACGTGCTGGTGTTACGCCGGGGCATCAGCGCTGGAGAAACCATCTCGCTGGCCGATATCAGCATCGAGAAACGCGATGCCGCGCGCATTGTCGGTGCAGTCCTGGCCGATCCGGTGGCGGCGGTGGGCAAGACCGCCCGGCGCATTCTGCCGGCCGGGTCGCTGCTGTCGTCGAACGATCTGGTCACCCAGCGGCTGGTACGGCGCGGCGACACGGTGCCGCTGGTGTCGCGCAATGGCGGTCTGGAAGTGCGCATGAGCGGTCGCGCCTTGTCCGATGCCGGCGAAAACGAGCGCGTCTCGGTCGAAAACTCGTCCTCGCGCCGGGTGGTGCAGGGGATCGTCGAAGCGAGCGGTACCGTTGTGGTGTCCAGATAGAAATTCGCTATAAAGTTTTTTCGGCTGCCGTTATCCCCTACGACCTGTAGAGGAGTTCCTGACATGACCCAGAAAATCGAAGGCAATCTACCGACCGCCGCCACCCTTCGTACCGCCGCCACAAGCAGCAAGATCGCTTCGGCCGGTGAAGACCGCGCGTCCCCGATTGCAGCACTACCGCCCACCGACAGCGTCAAGCTGACCGGCGAGGCCACCAACCTGCAGAACTTGCAGCGCACGCTTTCGCAGTCCTCGGCGATCGACACCGGTCGCGTCCAGGCAGTGAAGGAGTCGTTGCAGAACGGCAGCTATTCCATCAACCTGGATGCCATCGCCAGCCGCATGATGGATCTGAATCAGCAACTGGCGGGTTAATCCCCAGCCGAAAGGATGAACGTGAACGAGTTCCTGCAACGTCTCAGCGACGCGCTGGCCGGCGAACGCCAGGCATTACTCGAGAACGACATCGATGGGTTGATGCGGCATACGCAAGACAAGCTCTCGGCACTGCGCGCGCTCGAAGCGCGAATGCCCGAAGGCGAAGAAGCGCGTCTGCGCGAACTGGCCGAAGCCAATCGCGCCAACGGCGCGCTGCTGGCACGTCGGCGTCGCGAAGTGAACTGGGCACTGCGTCACCTGGGCCGCACCGAGAGTGCACCGTCCTATGACGCCAAGGGTCAATCGAGCGTACTGCGCGGCGGACGTTCGCTGGCAGTGGCTTGAGCGATTAATCTCGCGTAGAGCGTGCGTGCGCGCTGTCCAGCGCACATGCGTCGCGCAATCCGATCTGCCCGGCGTGCCAGATCGTGGCGTTGCGCAATACGGCGCGTAGGCGGTTGGGCGTATATTGACGCGTCTTCTACGCCGCCTCTTCCCGTGACTGCCAAGTTTTTTCTCAATCAAACCTTATTGCCGTCTTCGGATATGCTGCGCGCCTTCGGCGATCAGATGCTCGAGGGCGTCTTGCTGTTCCGCGCAGACGGGCAGCTGATTCTGGCCAACGCCATCGCGCGCCAAAGCCTGTGCAAGGAAGACCCCGACGACGATCGCAATCTCGGCGAGCGGATCTCGCAGGTCTTGCCCTCCGATGCGCTCAATCAGGCGCGTAGCAAAGGCACCTGGACCGGCAGCTTGCCGGTTGGCGACCGCGTGGTCATCGCGCATCTGTATTACAACGAAGAGCAGGGCATCGGGCATTTTCTGGCGCTGTTCCACAACATCGAAGGCCAGCAGGATTACGAGCGCGAGCTGCAGCAGCGCCACGCCGAATTGCGCCAGGCCTACCTGCGTTTGAATGGTGCACAGGACAAACTGCTGCAATCGGAAAAGATGGCCTCCATCGGCCAGCTCGCCGCAGGCGTAGCGCATGAAATCAATAATCCGATCGGTTACGTGCACTCCAACCTCGGCAGCCTGCAGGAATATCTGCGCAGCCTGTTCACGCTGATCGAAGCGTACGAGCGCGCGCTGCAGGCGCCGGATCCGAAGGCACTGATTCCCGAAATCGACGAGATCCGCAACCGCGCCGATATCGACTTCATCAGCCGCGATCTGCCGCAGTTGATGGCCGAGTCGCGCGAAGGCATCGAGCGGGTGACCCGCATCGTGCGCGACCTCAAGGACTTCTCGTATTCGGACCGTTCCGAGTCGTGGAAGATGGTGGATCTGCACGCCGGTCTCGAATCCACGATCAACATCATCTGGAACGAGCTCAAGTACAAGGTCACGCTGGAACGCAATTACGCCGAGCTACCACTGGTGGAATGCCTGCCGTCCGAGCTCAATCAGGTCTACATGAACATGCTGCTCAACGCCGGCCAGGCGATTGTCGAGCGCGGCACGATTACCGTCACCACCGGCCGCGACGAGGCTGAAAACGTCTGGATCCAGTTCCAGGACAGCGGCGCCGGCATCGCCCCGGACCTGATGCAACGCATCTTCGACCCGTTCTTCACCACCAAACCGGTCGGCAGCGGCACTGGTCTGGGCCTGTCGATTTCCTACGGCATCATCAACAAGCACCACGGCCGTATCGACGTCGAAAGCACACCGGGGCAGGGCGCGAGTTTCCGCATCGTGTTGCCGGTGCGGCAGCCGCGGTAGCGCGCGCTGGGAATGGGGAATCGGGAGTAGGGAATCGGTAGAGCGGCGTGCGCTGGTGCTTTGGTTTTCAGGCACGATTTGGCACGCGGAGAATCAAGCGGTGAAGATCTGCTCTACCGATTCTCCATTCCCAATTCCCTATTCCCGGCCGTTCCGCAACTCATCGTGCGTGCGGAAGGCCTGACGGATGTGCTCGCGCAGTTCGTCGTCGTTCCAGGGCTTGGTCAGGAAGCGGTAGATCGCGCCGCGGTTGATCGCCTCGGTCACGGTGGCCAGATCTGTGTAGCCGGAGAGCACCAGGCGCACGGTGTCGGGGTAGAGCATCTTGACCCGGCCCAGGAACTCGGTGCCGCTCATGTCGCTCATGCGCTGGTCCGAGAGGATCACCTGCACGTCGTTGGTGGCGAGCAGGTCGAAGGCATCGCGCACGTTGCCGGCGGCCAGGATCCGGTAGCCGTCGCGGCGGAACAACCGCACCAGCGAGCGCAACACGTTTTCTTCGTCGTCCAGCAGCAACAGCGTGCGGTCGGGGCGGCTTTCGGCAAACGATTCCGGGCGCAGGTAGCGGCGACGTAACGCCATGCCTGCCGACTCGGCCGACATTGGTTCGCCAAACAGATATCCCTGGAAGATGTCGCAATCGTTGCGACGCAGAAAGCCCAGCTGCGCCTGCGATTCCACACCGTTGGCGATCACCGTCATGCCGAGCTGATGGCCCATCGCGATGATCGCGCGCGCAATCGCCGCCTCGCGGCTGCCGGCTGGTGCGCTCTTGATGAAGCTGCGATCGATCTTGAGTCGATCCACCGGATACCGCACCAGCGCACTGAGGCTGGAATCGCCGGTGCCGAAGTTGTCCAGACTCAGGCTGATGCCTTCGTTGCGCAGGTTGGCCATCGTCTCGTGGACGAAGTTGACGTTGTTGGTCAACGCGCTTTCGTTGATCTCCAGCGTGACGAATTGCGCCGGCACGCCGGCGGTCTGCAACATGCCCATGACTTCGTTGAAGAAGCCCGGGCGCAGCAACTGCAGCGTGGACACATTCACCGCAATGCTGAAGTCGTCGAAACCCTGGTCGCGCCACAGACGCGCCTGGCGCACTGCGTTCTGCAGCACCCATTCGCCGATCTGCACGATCACGCCCAGGCGCTCGGCGGTGCGCATGAAACGCTCCGGCACCAGCATGCCCAGCGTCGGCGATTGCCAACGCAGCAAGGCCTCCATGCCCACAATGCGGCCATCACGCGCGCTCACCAGCGGCTGATAGCGCAGACGCAGCTCGCCATGCGGAATCGCATCCACGATCTGCCGCGCGATGATGCTTTCGCTATGCGCACTGGTGGTCGAGTTGCGCGTGTACAGCCGCACCGTATTGCCGCCTTCGCGCGCGGCCTGGTAGCTGGCTTCCTCGGCGTAATCGAGCAGGATCGACAGCGAGCTCGAGTGTTCCGGACACAGGCTGATGCCGACCTTGCCGGTCATGAACAAGGTGTACGGCAACACCGACAACGGCAATTCCAGCTGCTGGCGGATCTCTTCGGCGAAATCTTCCGGCAACGGCGTGTCTTCGCGACGCACCGCCACCACTACCATTTCATCGCTGCCGTGACGCCACAACTTGCCGCGCGCGCCAAGGAAATCCTGCAGCCGGCGCGCGACCAGCGTCAGCGCCTGATCGCCGACCTCGGCACTCATGTTCTCGTTGATCGAGGCAAAGTGATCGATATCGATATGGAACACCATCAACGGCGGGCCGCCGGATGCGGCAGCGTCCACCAGATGCAGCAGTTCGGGATTGCCTGCGCCCAGGCGCGTGGGTTTGACGATTTCCAATCCAGGCGGAATAACGGGGCTCCACATGACTCAACGTCCACCATCGTCGTGGACGGACTCGCCGACCGGGTGATAGGGCAGGCGCAACGTCACGCGCGTGCCTGCTCCGGAGGCTGATTCTATCGCGAGCGCACCGCCGACGGTTTGCGCACGCTCACGCATCACGATCAACCCGAGACCGCGCGGGCCTTCGGGTTCGAAGCCATCGCCGTCATCGCTCACTTCCAGGCGAAAGCTCTGGCTGTCGATCGTCTGCAGACTCATGCGCACTTCGCCCGCGCATGCATGCCGCAACGCGTTGGTCAGGCTTTCCTGCGCGATGCGAAAACACGCCTGTTCGATTTCGTTGCCGGGGCGTACGTCCAGTGCCTGGATATCCAGTTCCAGGCGCACCTGCGAGGCGCGGAACAACATCGACGCCTGCCAGCGCAGCGCAGCTTCCAGACCCAGTGCATCGAGTTGTGGCGGGCGCAACAGCATCGACAGATTACGCAGCTTGGTCACCGTGCTGTCGGCCAGCGACACCACCTCGAGCAGATCCTCGCGACGCGCGGCCGGGTCCAGCTCGTCCAGCGCCGCATGTGCGGATAGCTTCATCGCGGTGATCGCCTGGCCGATATCGTCGTGCAGATCGCGCGAGATCGCGCGGCGCTCGTCTTCCTGCAACGAGAACAACCGCTTGGCCATCGCCTGCAGTTCGGCATTGCTTTCGGCCAGTGCGTCGCGCATACGCTCGGGCTCGCTCAAATCGCGCACCACCAGCAACTTGCACGCACGCCCGCCATAGCGGATGTCGCCGGCCGACAGGCCCGCATAAAAGGTGCTGCCGTCGCGACGGCGCATCGCCCGTGCGCTGGACACCGGTTCGTTGCGGTCGCTGCCCGCGCGCAGATAGTCGCGCACGATCGGCAGATCATGCTCGCCGACCAGCGTCTGCAACGGTTCGCCCAGAATGGTTTCGCCCTGAAAGCCGAACTGCGCCGAGCCGGCCGCATTGGCATACATCACGTGCTCGTCGGCCAGGATCAACACGCCATCGGGCAGCACGCGCACCAGCTCGCGGAACTGCTCCTCACGCTCGCGCAGCAGGCGTCGCGATTGTTCGCGCTCGCTCACATCCTGAAGTGTGCCGTGGATATGGCGGGCGCCGCTCGTCGTGGTGACGCTCTCGGCACGCAGGTGCACGGTGCGCGGCTGCGAGTCGCCGCCAGTGAGCGGCAACAGCACATCGATCTGCACCTGCCCACCGGTGCACATGTCTTCGATCATGCGTTCGATGCGTGCCTGGGTGGCGGTGTCCGAGGCGGTCAGCAATTCTTCCAGTCGATGTTCGCGGCGATGCATCGGCACGCTGCGGCCCAGCAACCGATACACCGCCGGCGAATAACGGCCCAGACCGGTAGCGCGATCCAGCTGCCACGAGCCCAGCCGCGCGATGCCTTGCGCTTCTTCCAGCCGCTCAAGCGCTTCGTCGCGCAGATGCTGCGCCTGGCGCTCCTCGCTGCGGTCCACGGTGACCACCAGGCGTGCAGGGCCGCTGGCCAGATGCAGCTGGTTGCTGCGGATCTCGACATGGCGCGGGCCGCTGCGGGTCAGCAGATCTTCGTGCAGGGTGCAGGTGTCGTCGCCCTTGGCGCGGATCTGGGTGATGATTTCTTCCAGGCGCACGCCGTCGGCATTGGGCCAGATCGCCTGCAATGTCTGCTGCAGAAACTCGTCGCGCTCCCAGCCGAAGAATTCCAGCGCTGCCGGGTTGGCATCCAGGATGCGCAGCGTGGCCAGGTCGTAGATCAGGGCCGGGCTGGGCAGGGCCAGGAACTTGGCCTGCAGCAGTGCCTCGGACTGCGCCAGTTGGGCGTGCTCTTCCACGATCAGCGCGACAAAGCGGCGTAGCACCAGATGGATCACGATGCTCGACACCACCAGAAAGCTCGCATCCGACCAGCGCTCGGGCATGGCGGCGCCGGCCAGGTGCAGCAGCCGGTTGCCCAGCAGCAACCACACCACACCGGTCAGCAGATACAGCCCTGTCAGCGTCCACAGACCCTGTTGCAGGCGTTCGGCGAGGCGAAGTCGGGAGACGGGGGCGGACGAAAACGCGGGCGCGGCAACGGGATCAGGCATGGGTCCGCGAACGACCTTTGGAGCGGGCGATGCAGCCATCTTAGCCGTAACTCGGCCCGGTTCGGTCGTGCCGCAAACAGGTACCTCAACTAATCGCCAAAACGGCCGTTATCCATTGCGACTCCGAGGCAGGGGTCGATTCTTCGGAGTGTTCCAGAGTGGACTCAGGCGTCATTGCAAGCATGCTGCAGCACCCGTTGACCTCAGCGGTGGTGTTGTTGGATGCGCATGGTCAGCCTTTGGCGGCCAACCGCGTTGCGCAGTCGCTTGGATTGCCGGCAACCCTGGGTGCCTATGCCGAAGTTCTGGAAAGCAGCCGAGCCCAGGTGGCCGATAACGGCGGCATGGCGGCCTGCGTGCTGCCGGGCACCGGCGGCGGGCGTCTGGAAGGTTGGTTGCGCGCAGTCTGCGACGAACACGGCCAGGTGATGGCCTTCACCCTGAGCATTCCCGAGCCGATGGGCGCCGATGGCACCAGCCGTTGGGAAATGGGTCTGGACAGTGCCGATCACGGTTTGTGGGATTGGGATATTCCTGCCGACGTGGTGTACCGCTCGGAGCGCTGGACCCGCATGCTCGGTTACTTGGAGCAGCCGCTGCCGAACAATCTCACCGCCTTGTCCGGGTTGATTCATCCCGACGACCATGCGCTGGTCAGTGCCGCCGTACAGGCGCACCTGGATGGGCGCACCGATACCTATGTGGCCGAATTCCGCTTGCGTCAGAGCGACGGCCAGTGGCGCTGGATCCTCGATCGCGGCCGCGTGGTCTCGCGGACCGCCGACGGCCGCCCACTTCGCATGGTGGGCACGCATACCGACGTGCATCACCACAAATTGCTCGAGCAGCAGCTGCGCGAGCAGCAGGCCCAGCTCGAAGATGCCCAGCGTATCGCCAGCATGGGCAGCTGGAGCTTGGACACGCTCAAAGACGCGTTGTGGGTCTCGCCCGATTTCCTGCAGCAGCTCGGCATGACTCACGTGCGGCTGCAGAGCCTTCGCGACATCCTGCGTCTGCTCGGCCGGCCCTCGATTGCGCAGCTGCGCAGCGCCTGGCGCAAGATCAAGCACGAAGGCATGCCGGTGCATTTCGAGCTGGAAATCAATGGCCTTGCCGGCATCACTCCGCATCATCTGCGGGTTTGGGCACAGCCGGTCTTCGATGGCGACGGCACCATGGTGCGCCTGCTCGGCCAGCTGCAGAACGTCACCGAGCAACGCCAGACCGACGCATTGATCCGCTGGCGCACCGAGTTGCTCAATCGCGTCTCCGCGCTGGGCAAGATCGGCGGCTGCGAGATCGAGGTCGATACCCGGCGCATGCAGTGGACCGAGGAGTGCTATCGCATCCATGGCCTGCGCAAGGAAAACATCACCCTGGAGCAGGCGCTGTCGCTGTACACCCAGGATTCGCGCGACGCCTTCGAAGCGGCGCTGCTGCGGATTTCCGATGGCGGCCTGCCCGAGCAGCTGGAGCTGTGTTTCTATCGCAACTCCGGCCAGCGTGTGTGGGTGCAGGTACTGATCGAACTGGACCGCCGCGAAGGCCTGCCGCCGCGTTTTGTCGCCCTGTTCCGCGATGTCACCCGCGAACGCGAAGCCAACGAGCGCATCGAGCTGCTGGCGCACTACGACCGTCTGACCGGCTTGCCGAACCGATTTCTGCTGCGCGAGCAGGCAGAGAACGCGATTCGCGAAGCACACGAGCGCGGCCAGGTGCTGGCGATGCTGCTGATCGATCTGGATGGCTTCAAGAGCATCAACGATTCGTTCGGCCATGCCACCGGCGACAATTTGCTCAAGCTGGCGTCTTCGCGCCTGCATCAGCATTTGCGCAACAGCGATCTGTTCGGTCGCTTCAGCGACGACGAATTCATCGTGCTGCTGCGCGATCTGGGCGAGCCGGAAGATGCCGGCCACGTGGCGCGCAAGTTGATCAGCGCGTTGGGCGAGCCGCTGCGCAAGGACCACGTCACCCTCAAGCTCGGTGCCAGCATCGGGATTGCGCTGCAGGGCGATGGCCTGTCGGATTTCGATAGCCTGCTGCGCGCCGCCGATGCGGCGATGTACGCGGCCAAGGAATCCGGCCGCAACACCTTCCATTACTACAGCCAGGACGTGCTGCTGCGTGCGCAACGCCGCCTGGAGCTGGAGCACGCGCTGCAGGGCGCGCTCGAGCGCGAAGAATTCACGCTGGTCTACCAGCCGCTGGTCAACACGGTCGGCGATACCTCGCCGGCGATCGAAGCGCTGATGCGTTGGAATCGTCCTGGTCATGGTCCTTGCAGCCCGGTCGAGTTCATTCCGATCGCCGAGGAATGCGGCGAAATCGTGCGCCTTGGCGAATGGGTCATCGGCGAAGCCTGCCGCCAGGCCGTTGTCTGGGACCGTGCCGGGCTCAATTTCAGCCGCATCGCGGTCAATGTGTCTGCGGTGCAGCTGCGCGAGCGCGGCTTTGCCGAGCGTGTGCTGGAAATCTGCCGCGACAACGGCTGGTCGCCGTCGCGGCTTGAGCTGGAACTGACCGAGTCCGCATTGATCCGCGATTCGGATTCGCTGCGCCGCTGTTTCGAGCTGTTCGAGCAGAACGGCGTGCTGCTGGCGGTGGACGATTTCGGTACCGGCTTTTCGAACCTGCACTATCTAAACCGTTTCCCGGTGCAGCGCCTGAAGATCGACCGCAGCTTCGTGCAAGGCATGCTCGACGACGCCAACACCGCTGAAGTCACCCAGGCCATCGTGCATCTGGGCCATGCGCTGGGCATGCAGGTAGTCGCCGAAGGTGTGGAAACGGTGCAGGAAGACGCATTGCTGCGCCTGCAGGGCTGCGACGAGATCCAGGGTTACTTCTACTCACGCCCATTGTCGCCACGCGACATGGCGCAGTGGCTGCGCGAAGCCGAAGCCGGCATGCGCCTTGGCGCTCGTCTGGTCGTCGCCAACTGACGCAGTGTGTGGCATCGCCCGCATTCAGAGCGGCTAACAAAATTACTGCGGAGCCGTCAGGCGGGTGCGGCCGGTGCTTGGAATCGGCATCTACCACTCATGCATTCCGGTTCGCCCGCGCCTTCCGCGCCATCCTGGTGACTGCTCGCCACGTTTTCGTGAGCCGCTGCTGGTCAGTCGAGGGTGCGATGTCCTCACCAGCGCAAAGCAGCAAATCAGCGGTCTACAAGTGAGCTATCGAGCTATCGAGTCATAGCGTCGTTTGGCTAAGGTCAAAAGTTGAGTCAGTCGAGGGCGCGATGCCCTCACCGCTCGCGGGACACGCCGCAAGTACGTCCATGTAGGCTCGGTGGCGGCATCCATGCCGCCACACGGTCCCGCAATCGGTGAGGACACCGCACCAGGACGTTTGCAGGTTGTTTCGTTGAAAGTCTGCCTGATGCTTGACTTGCTTGACTTGCTTGGGATGCTGATCAGACGAGCCGTTATCCGAACATTGCACGTCGTGCATTGCTTGCAACCATGCACACCGACCATCTCGACTGGTCCTTGCCCGCCCACCGTCGCGTAAGAGCCTACATGGACGTACTTGCGGCGTGTCCTGCGATGGTGGGCGGGCAAGGGCCCTGCAGCCAAACCGCAGATCATCCGCTCTACGACCGATCTATCCGCAGTCTCCAACGACGTGAAGACAACCGAGATGTCGAGTCATAGCAAGCAGCGCTTAGATGCAAACAAACGTTTGGTCAATCGAGGGCCTGCAGCAAAGCCGCAGATCAGCCGCTCTGCAACAACACATTGCGAGCGTCTAAGACCCCAAGAAAACCGAGATCTCACTGCTTTTTTATCGCGAGCAAGCACCCATCTCGCAAGCGCACTCGCGCGCAAGAGGTGTCGTGCCACATTGTTCCCATGACATCGCATCGATCGAAGCATCAAGTTGTGTCGTGTCGCAGAAGTCGCAGAGCAGACGGGCAGGGGAGACGTCACCCTGATGCTGCAATCGAAAGGTGCTGCGTGGTTCAGAGCCAGGCTTGTCGGCACTGCCTAACCCATCATCGATAACTCAGGCAGTCATGACAACCAGCGGGGCGCCTGCCGAGGCACGCCCCGCCGTTTCGACATCAGCGTCCGGACACGCTGACCGCAGCACCGTCCAGGCCCAGATCCCAGGCCACGGTGGCGAACAGCAATTCTTCTTCGCTGCTGCTACGGCGCGGATGGATCAATGCCTGCACCTCCGCACGTGCCGCGCATTCCAGCCGTTCCAACGCGGCCGGCATGCGCACGCGACGCGGCGTGGGCTTTGCTGCGGCGCTCTGCGCGATACGCTCGGCCTGTGCGGCCGCAACGACGGCTGATTCCAGCACGGCGGTGGGTCTATCGACGGTCGGGGTGAGAAGCGTCATGAGCGGAACACCAGGTCGTTGCGGAACGACAAATCCCCGGGGTGGCCGGGGAATGTCGGGGTCAGATGGTGCGTGGCATCGGTCTTAGAACAACTCGACCGTGCCGGCACCCATGCCTTGCTGCGCCACCGGCTTGTGCGGCGGGCGCTCCCATTCCACACGCATATCGCGCAGGCGGGTAGACACCTTCTGCAGCGCGGCGACCAGATCGCTGTCGTACACGCCGCCATTGCGATGCAGCAGTTCCTGCAGCGCCACCGCTTCACGGTTGATCGCGGTGAGGCGATCGAGGTGAGTGTGGATGCCGCTCAGCGTCTGCGTGGCGATGTCCTCGAACTGCAGGGCACGCACCGCTTCGGCCACGCTACCGTCGATGGAGCGAGCGCACTCGGAAATTTCGCGCATGCCATCGCCCAACGAGGCGTTGATCTGAGCGACATTCTCCAGCATCGCCGCCGATTCATGGCGCGCTTCGCGGGAGCGGTCCATGTGACGCGAGGCCAGCTGCGAGACCGTTTCACGCACCTTGGAGATCGATTCCTTGGAGCTGTGTGCCAGCTTGCGGATCTGTTCGTTGAAGGTGGTGGAACGCTCTGACAGGTTGCGCACCTCGTCGGCGACCACCGCGAAGCCGCGACCGGCTTCACCGGCACGTGCTGCTTCGATGGCGGCGTTCAAGGCCAGCAGGTTGGTCTGGTCGGCAATCGACTTGACGTCTTCCAGCAGCGCAAAGATGCCATCCAGGTGCTGCGCCATCTCATCGATGTGATGCACCGTGTTGGTACTTTGGCCGCTCACCTGTTCCAGCGCTTCCACCAATTGCTCCATGCGGGAGCTGGCGTGCTGGGCGAAGCGGGCGACGTCGACGCCGGCGCTGCCATCGTCACCGGCACGGTCGACGATGCGGGCCAGTGCCTGGCTTTGCTGACGCGACTTGCGGTTCATCGCTTCGAAGCTGCCACCCAGACCGGACACGGCCTGGCGGATCAGTTCGCGGGCACGCTCGACTTCCGAGCGCGAACCGTCGACTTCGTTGCTGACGAACGTACGCAGTTCGTTGAGCAGTTGGTCCTGCTCGCGCAGGATGCGGGTCTGGTCAGGATTGCGCCGGAACTGGGAATACGTCACCCAGGCAGCGAAAACCAACCAACTAAGGGTCATGGTCGCCAGGATCGCCCAGCGCACCGAAGCGGGCCAGTCGAATCCGACAGCGAAGGGAAACAGCAAGGTCAGAGCCAAAGGGGCGGCTAGACGGATCAGTGGACGTGAATACATGGGCGTTCTCGGCAGAGTCACGGTTGCTGTATCGGCCGTACCCCCTTTGTCTTTAGCGACGATCGCCACATCGTCTCGCCCATTCAACCGCTGTTGACGCGCGCCAGCGGCCGCTAGCGCATGCAGCAAAGCATGTTTGTCGCGGAACTCAACGCAGCGCGCGGTCCACCGCTTCGAGCATTGCGCGCTTGGCAAACAGAAAATCCCACAGGCTGCCACCCATCTGGCGCCACAACACGGCCGAGCGGACCGCTGCCAGCAGCAAGGCGCGGATTTCTGCGACTACGCCAGCCTGGCCCAGATAATGCGGGTTGCCTTGCACCATCACCTTGGGACGCAAGTGGCTGATGGTCTGCGCATACAGCGCGCCCAGCGCGCTCAGCACGTCGGGGTGGCCACTGTCGCCCAGGGTCTGTGCCTGACGCGCCGCAGCCTCGATCCCGTTGGACACGGTGGTGACAGTGGCGGTGTCGCGCACGAAGCGGCGCTCCAGCTGCAGCACCGCCAGCGCCAGGCGCGGCAACACCTCGTCCTGGCCCTGATTCCGGAAATAGTTATGCAGTAGCCGCAGGCCTGGCGCCAGATCGGTTGGCGAGCCGTACACGGCCTCCGGCGAGGAGGCATCCACCCGGAACACGCTATCCATGGCGGTACGTACCGTCGCCGCTTCCGAATGCCCGGTCTCGGCGATCCGCCGCACCTGCTGCAAGGCCTGGACGACGCCGGCCAGCGCCAGCACACGGTGATCCATGGAAGAACTCATCAAGCCACTACCTCAGGTAAAAAAGAAGATCCCGCCAATTGGCGTTCCATCGGCGCATCGGTGGTCGCAATCACTGCGCCCCCTAGGCATTCTTCGCCGTCGTACAACACCAGCGACTGCCCCGGCGTCACCGCACGCTGCGGCCGCTCGAAACGCACCTCTACGCTGCCATCGTCGCGCACCTTCACCGTGCACGGTTCATCGGGCTGCCGGTAGCGCGTCTGTGCGGTGCAACTGAAGCTGCGTGCCGGCGGCGCCCCGGTGACCCAATGGGCCTGCTCGGACTGTAGCCAGTGCGATTGCAGCAGCGGGCTGTCGCGGTCCTGATCGACGTACAACACGTTGCTCGCCACATCCTTGCCTACCACATACCACGGCGCCGCAGCACGCCCACGCATGCCGCCGATGTTCAGGCCTTCGCGCTGACCCAGGGTGAAATAGAACACCCCCGGATGCTCGGCAATGCGTTGCCCCTTCGGGTCGCGGATCTCGCCGGTACGCGCGGGCAGATAACGGCCCAGGAACTCGCGAAAGTCGCGCTCGCCGATGAAGCAGATGCCGGTGGAATCCTTCTTGGCATGCGTCGGCAAGCTGGCGTCCTGGGCGATCCGGCGCAGCGTACTTTTTTCCAGATCGCCGATCGGAAACAACGTCGCCGCCAGCTGGGTCTGCCCCAGTTGATGCAGGAAATAGCTCTGATCCTTGCCGCGATCGGCACCGCGCAACAACCGCCAACGCCCGCCGCTGTGCGCCACCCGCGCGTAGTGACCGGTGGCGATGCGTTCGGCGCCCAGTGCCTGGGCCGCGTCCAGGAAATGCTTGAACTTCACCTCGCGGTTGCACAGCACGTCCGGGTTGGGCGTGCGCCCGGCCGCGTATTCGGCCAGAAAATGCTCGAACACGCCGCCCCAGTATTCGCTGGAAAAATCGCGGAAGTGAAACGGGATCCCCAGCACCCCGCACACCGCCACCGCATCACGACGATCATCTTCGGCGCGGCAATCGCCGGTGCCGTCGTCGGCCCAGTTCTGCATGAACAGCCCGGCGATCGACTCGCCTTGCTGGGCAAGCCGCCAGGCGGCCACCGACGAATCCACGCCCCCGGACACGCCAACGATGATGCGCGGCGTACTCATGCGATGTGCTGCACCAACGCCAACGGATAGCGTTGACCGGCCAGATAATCTTTCACCACTTCCCACACCAGAGGACTGCGTAGCCGGCCGGCCGCGCTGTGTAGTTCTTCCGGAGTCATCCACAGTGCGCGCACCACCCCAGTATCCAGGCTGCGCCCAGGGTGGTGGGTCAGCGCATCGGCGACGAAGGCAAAGCGCAGAAAACACTGGCCGCTTGGCGCCACCCACTGGTAGGTGCCAATGAACTGGGTCAGCTGCACATCCCAGCCGGTCTCTTCCAGGGTTTCGCGCACCGCTGCGTCCAGCAAACTTTCGTTCGGCTCCAGATGTCCGGCCGGCTGATTCAATAGCAGGCGGCCGCCGATGGTCTCCTCCACCTGCAAAAAGCGCCCGTCGCGCACCACCACAGTGGCGACGGTGACATCCGTGTGCCAGCGTTCTACGGGTATGTTCATCGATGTTGGTTCCGGTCGATGGAAAACCGGCGCGTGGCATCCGCGCCCGCCACGATCACAACCCGGCCCACAGCTCGGCTCGAACGATTACGCGTACCAAGCGGCGGCGTGGATCGTTGCGTAACGGAGGCGCACGACGGTGCCATTGGCAGCGCGGTCACGGAATCGGTCATCAAGGGCCAGCCAGGGAATCGGAGACAAATTGTGCGGGCCGCGGCGCAAATCGTCCAATGCGCGCAACGATGAACCGTATAATGGCCACATGCCTCGTAATACTACGCACGAACACGATCACGGCCTGATGGTCGAAGCCAGCAAGCCTGAAGTGGCGCCACCGCCGCGTTATCAGGTGCTTCTGCTGAACGATGACTACACCCCGATGGACTTCGTGGTGACCGTTCTGGAGCAGTTTTTCAACCTGAGCCTGGAGCAGGCGACCCAGGTCATGCTGCATGTCCATACGCGCGGGCGCGGTGTCTGCGGGGTCTACAGCCGCGAGGTCGCCGAGTCCAAAGTGGCGCAGGTCAACGAGTTTTCGCGGATGAACCAGCACCCGCTGCTGTGCACGATGGAGCAGACCTGAGCTCGGTCCAGGATCATTCCAGCAGTGCAACACTGTGGCTGCAATCATATGCTAACGCCGTCTGAACATACCTATCCGATAGGGTTGTGGTAAATCCCAACAAAAGCCGCATATTGTTGGCAACAGCCGTTCGGAGTTACCAATGTTCAGCAAAGACCTAGAGCAAACCATCGGCCAGTGCTACAAGCGAGCACGCGAGGCGCGTCATGAATTCATGACCGTCGAGCACCTGCTGCTCTCGCTGCTGGACAACCCTTCCGCCCAGGCCGTCCTCAAGGCCTGCGGTGCGGACCAGGTGCGCTTGCACAACGACCTGGAACAGGCGATCGAGGCCTCGGTCTCGCGCCTGGCAGAAGACGATGGCCGCGATACGCAACCAACCCTCGGCTTCCAGCGGGTGCTGCAGCGCGCTGTCTATCACGTGCAGTCCTCGGGCAAGAAGGAAGTCACCGGCGCCAATGTGCTGGTCGCGATCTTCGGCGAAAAGGACTCGCACGCGGTGTATTTCCTGAATCAGCAGGACATCACCCGCCTGGATATCGTCAATTACCTCTCGCACGGCATCGCCAAGCTGGGTGAAGACGGCGAGCAGCCGTCCGCGTCCGATGGCGAGCCCAAGAGCGAAGGTGGGGAAGGCGAGGCCAAGGGCGATGCGCTTGCCGAGTTCGCCACCAACCTCAACGAGCAGGCCCGTAACGGCAAGATCGACCCATTGGTCGGCCGTGCCGACGAAATCGAGCGCACCATCCAGGTGCTGTGCCGCCGGCGCAAGAACAACCCGCTGTACGTGGGCGAGGCCGGCGTGGGCAAGACCGCGATCGCCGAAGGCCTGGCCAAGCGCATCGTCGACAACGACGTGCCCGAGGTGCTCGCCGAGGCGGTCATCTTCTCGCTCGACCTGGGCGCGCTGGTGGCCGGCACCAAATACCGCGGCGATTTCGAAAAGCGCCTCAAGGGTGTGCTGGCGGCGCTGAAGAAGGTGCCCAACGCAGTGCTGTTCATCGACGAAATCCACACCATCATCGGCGCGGGTTCTGCGTCGGGCGGCACCATGGATGCGTCCAATCTGATCAAGCCAGCGCTGTCGTCTGGCGAGCTGCGTTGCATCGGTTCGACCACGTTCCAGGAATACCGCGGCATCTTCGAAAAAGACCGTGCGTTGGCGCGTCGCTTCCAGAAGATCGACATCGTCGAGCCGACCGTGGGCGAGACCTTTGAAATCCTGCAGGGCCTCAAGCCCAAGTACGAAGCGCACCATGGCGTGACCTACGCCGACGACGCGCTGCAGGCCGCCGTGGATCTGTCGGTCAAGCACATCGGCGACCGCTTGCTGCCGGACAAGGCGATCGATGTGATCGACGAAGCCGGTGCGCGTCAGCGGTTGATGCCGGAAGGCAAGCGCAAGGAGCTGATCGATATCGAGGAAATCGAGACCATCGTCGCCAAGATGGCGCGGATTCCGGCCAAGCAGGTCAGCGCGACCGACAAGGACGTGCTGCAGCATCTGGAGCGCAATCTGAAGATGGTGATCTTCGGGCAGAACCCGGCGATCGAGACGCTGGCCGGGTCGATCAAGCTGGCGCGTTCGGGTCTGGCCAATCCGGAAAAGCCGATCGGCAACTTCCTGTTTGCCGGTCCCACCGGTGTGGGCAAGACCGAGGTGACCAAGCAGCTCGCGCTGCAGTTGGGCATCGAGCTGGTGCGTTTCGATATGTCCGAGTACATGGAAGCGCATTCGATCAGCCGCCTGATCGGCGCGCCTCCGGGCTATGTCGGTTTCGACCAGGGCGGCCTGCTGACCGAGAAGGTGGTCAAGACGCCGCACTGCGTGCTGCTGCTGGACGAAGTGGAGAAGGCGCACCCGGACATCTTCAACATTCTGTTGCAGGTCATGGATCGCGGCATCCTCACCGACACCAACGGGCGCGAGGCGAACTTCAAGAATGTGATCCTGGTGATGACGACCAATGCCGGTGCCACGCAGGCATCGCGGCGCTCGATCGGCTTTACCAAGCAGGATCATTCCACCGATGCGATGGAGTCGATCCGTCGTGGCTTTACGCCTGAGTTCCGCAACCGTCTGGATGCGATCGTGCAGTTCCAGCCGTTGGGCTTCGATCACATCCTGCGGGTGGTGGACAAGTTCATCATCGAACTGGAAATGCTGTTGCAGGAAAAGCACGTCTCGCTGTCGGCAACCCCGACCGCGCGCGACTGGCTGGCCCAGCATGGTTTCGATCCGCTGATGGGTGCACGCCCGATGTCGCGCGTGATCCAGGAGAAGATCAAGCGCCCGCTGGCCGACGAGTTGTTGTTCGGCAAGCTGATCGCTGGTGGCCGGGTCAACATCGACGTCAAGGATGGCGAGCTGGTGGTGGAAGCACATCCGGAACCGGAGCGTTTGCTGCCGGCAACTGTCGACTGATCGCGTTGCGGTCTTGAAACAAAAAGCCGCTCATTCGAGCGGCTTTTTTTGTGTCTGCGGCATCGCGCTCGTCTCCGCCACACAAATCGCAGGCACGACGAAAGGCGGCCAGTGGCCGCCTCGCGTCTCACACCAGAACCGCTTACTTCATGCGGTAGGTAATACGACCCTTAGTCAGGTCGTAGGGAGTCATCTCAACTTTGACCCGGTCGCCGGTCAGGATGCGGATGTAGTTCTTGCGCATACGGCCGGAGATATGGGCGATGATTTCATGCCCGTTTTCCAGCTTGACCCGGAACGTGGTGTTGGGGAGCGTCTCGCTGACGCTGCCTTCGAATTCAATGGAGTCGTCTTTCGACATGTAATCCTGTGCAATCACGGCTGGCCCGGGAGGGCCGTAGGGGACAGCATTTTACGCTCCATCTCCCCCCGGTGCAAATTTTATGTTAAGCGGACTTCAGCGAGCGCGCTGGCAGGCCGCTCGCCGTAGCGCTCGGACCAGTTGCCGGGCGGGGCGGGTTGGGCGACCTGCCGCCGCACCTGCTGCAGGAACTGCGCGCGTGGCAGGCGTTGCGCGCCGAGGCGCATCAGGTGCGGGTTTTCCACCTGCGCATCGATCAGTGGCCATCCGCAGCCATGCAGATACTCAGCGAGTGCTGCCAGCGCCACCTTCGAGCCGCCGCTTTCGGCACTGAACATGCTTTCGCCGAAAAACATCTGGCCGATCGCCACGCCGTAGATGCCGCCAATCAAGCGCGCACCATCGAACACTTCCAGCGAATGCGCGTGGCCCAGGCGGTGCAGTTCGATGTAGGCCTGCTGCATCGGTGCGGTGATCCATGTGCCGTGCTGGCCTGCGCGCGGTACCGATGCGCAAGCGTCGATCACCTGCGCAAAGGCAGTGTCGGCACGCACGGTCCAGGTGCTGCTGCGCAGTTTGCGCCGAAAGCGCGAGGACAGATGCACGGCATCGGTACGAAAGACCGTGCGCGGATCCGGGCTCCACCACAGGATCGGCTGGTCGTCGGAGAACCACGGGAATACGCCGTGCGCATACGCATTGAGCAACCGCTGCGGCGACAGATCGCCGCCGAGTGCGAGCAAGCCGTCCGGTTCGCGCAAGGCGTGCTCGACGGGCGGAAACGGCGCGGCAGGATCGGCGTCAAGCAGGTAGGGGAGGGGCGCGACATGCGGGGAGTTTAGAGCGTGTTATGCCATTCGCACTGGAGGCAGCTACTAAACGACGGAGCTCAATGCCAAGCGCGCGCCTTTAATCACGGAATGGGCTGTGCTCGAACAGCTCACGCGCATGCTGGGCGACAGCCTCGCGCTCATCCGCGCACCATTGCGCCAGCGGTTCGCGAAAGGCCGGGTCGGCGATCCAGTGGCGGCTGCGCACCAGCGTCGGCAAAAAGCCCCGCGCGATCTTGTGTTGGCCCTGGGCGCCCGGTTCGAACCGGCTCAGGCCTTCGCGCAGGCAATATTCGATGCCTTGGTAATAGCAGGTTTCGAAGTGCAGCCCCGGTAGCGCTTCGCCGCCCCAGTAGCGTCCGTAGAGCGTGTCGTGGCCGCGGAGGCACAGCGCGCCGGCAATTGGGTGTCTGTCCAGTTCGGCCAGAAACATCACCAGTTGACGTGGCAGGTGCTGGGCCAGGTGTCGCAGGAATTCCGGCGTCAAAGCCGGCGAGTTGCCGTATTCGTTGAAGGTCTTGAGGTAGAAGCCGTACATCGCGTCCAGATCGGCAGCGCTGGCCTCGTCGCCGTGCACCACGCGCAACTGCACGCCGGCGCGCTGCACCTTGGCGCGCTCCTGGCGGATGTTCTTGCGCCGTTTGTGATCCATCGCTGCCAGAAAGCTTTCGAAATCGTTCCAGCCGCTGGCGTTATGCCAGTGGTATTGCAGGTCGTTGCGCTCCAGCCAATCGGCGTCGAACGCGGCGTCTTCGTCGACTGGGTAGAAATTCACGTGGGCCGACGACAGACCGCTGCGCTCCACCAGTTCACGCATCGCCGCGAGCAGCTGCGGCCGCCATTGCGCCGCGCCGAGCAGGCGAGGGCCAGTCACCGGCGAGTAGGGCACGCCGCACAGCCACTTGGGGAAGTACTCCTGCCCGTAGCGGGCGTAGGCATGAGCCCAGGCGTGATCGAACACGAACTCGCCATGGGAGTTGTTCTTGAGATAGCCCGGCGCAGCGGCGACCAGCGTGTCGCCATCCCACAGGGTCAGGTGCAACGGGTTCCAGCCCCAATCCGGGCGCAGGCATCCCTCGCGTTCGAGGCCTTGCAGGAAGTCATAAGACACGAAGGGATGGGTGCCGTCGTGCAGCGCATCCCAGGCGCCGGCCGGAAGCTCGTCCAGCCGGCGGCACCAGCGGGCGGTCACGCTCATGCGTGCGGCCCGTGGGGAGCGAGGCTGCCCGCACGGCACGGCCGGCGGTCAGCCACCTCAGGCGCTCTTGTCGAGATAACGCTCGGCATCCAGCGCGGCCATGCAGCCGAACCCAGCCGAGGTGATCGCCTGGCGGTAGTGCTGGTCGGCGACATCGCCGGCAGCGAACACGCCGCTGACCGAGGTCTCGGTCGCCGCGCCGTTCAGACCGGAGCGGATTTCCAGGTAGCCGTTGTTCATCGCCAGCTGGCCGTCGAACAACTGCGTGTTGGGATGGTGGCCGATGGCGACGAAGAAGCCGTGCGCAACGATCTCGCGGGTGCTGCCGTCGAGGGTGGACTTGACCCGCACGCCGGTGACTCCGGCATCGTTGCCCAGCACTTCGTCGATGGCGTGGTGCCAGACGGTTTCGATCTTGCCGGCGGCGACCTTGGCGAACAGCTTGTCCTGCATGATCTTTTCGGCGCGCAGCGTGTCGCGGCGGTGCACCAAGTAGACCTTGCGGGCAATGTTGGACAGGTACAGCGCTTCTTCGACTGCGGTATTGCCGCCGCCGACCACGACCACGTCCTGGTCCTTGTAGAAGAACCCGTCGCAGGTGGCGCAGGCAGACACGCCGCGGCCCTTGAAGGCTTCTTCGCTGGGGATGCCCAGGTACTTGGCGGTGGCACCGGTGGCGATCACCAGCGCATCGCAGGTGTACTCGGCGCTGTCGCCGCTCAGGCGGAACGGGCGCTGCGAGAGATCGGCGGTGTGGATGTGATCGAAGATCACTTCGGTCTCGAAGCGCTCGGCATGCGCCTGCATGCGGCTCATCAGGTCCGGGCCCATCAGGCCATGAGGGTCGCCCGGCCAGTTGTCGACCTCTGTGGTGGTCATCAGCTGGCCGCCCTGCTGCAGGCCGGTGATCACCACCGGCTTGAGGTTGGCGCGCGCGGCATAGACCGCGGCGGTCCAGCCGGCCGGGCCGGAGCCCAGGATCAGCAGGCGGGAATGCTTGGCGGGACTGGCAGATGAGGCGCTCATGTATACTCGCGATCTAGGAAAAGACAGGGCTGGCGCATGAATTCGCGCCCCTGTGGCGGCATAGAGTGGCGGTCCCCACCCGGTGAATCAAGGCGGCGCGATGGAACTGCATGAACCGCAGATGGCATGGTCCACCCAGTACGCGTAGTCGACGCCGCCTTGTGCGGCGTTTTTCGTTGACTGGCTGGTGCCAAGGCAAGCGGTGAAGTTCAACAGCTGAAACTGTGGCGTCAGTCGTTTATTATCAATCACTAACAGCATATTTCTAAGGTCTGGCTACAGGTGGCAAAGCAGGTTCCCGAACGCAGCAAGCCCGCAGAGGGCAAACCGTCCTCGCGCAAGACGGCGGTGGCGGATAATCCGCGTCGGCAAAAGCTCTGGCGCGATCTGGCATTGATCGCGGTGGCGCCGTTGCTGCTGTATCTGCTGGCCAGCCTGTTCACCTATTCGGCGGCCGATCCGGGCTGGTCGCAGACCGGCAGCGTGGTCGCGCCGGTGCACAACATGGGCGGCCGGGTCGGTGCATGGACGGCGGACGTGCTGCTGCAGCTGTTTGGTTATGTGGCGTTCCTGCTGCCGGTGGTGCTGGGCGCGGTGGCCTGGATCGCCTTGTTCGGCATGGACAAGGAAGGGCAGGCCGAGGCCGATCTGGGGCCGGCCCTGCGCCTGGTCGGCATGGTGGGGTTCCTGATTTCTTCGACCGGCTTCCTGCACCTGCGCCTGTTCACCGGCGATGTGGCCGGGGCCGGCGGCATCCTGGGGCGGTTGGTCAGCAATTCGCTGAGCGCCGGGTTCGGTGCGTTAGGCGCGAACCTGTTCGTGATGGTGTTGTTGCTGGTGTCGATCACGCTGGCCACGGGGTTGTCGTGGTTTGCGCTGATGGAACGTATCGGTAAGGGCGTGTTGGCGTTGGGGCCGCTGATGCAGCGCAAGACCCATCAGGCCACCGAGTGGCAGCAGACCCGCGTGATGCGCGAAGAGCGCGAGGAAGTGCGCAAGGTCGATGCGGTCAAGCAGGCCAAGCGTGAGCCGGTCAAGATCGAGCCGCCGCCGGCACCGGTGGTTGAAAAGAGCGAGCGCGCCAAGCGCGACACCCAGATTCCGATGTTCCAGGGCGTGAGCACCGATGGCTCCGATCTGCCGCCGCTGGCGCTGCTGGACGACCCCAAGCCGCAGGCCAAGGGCTATTCGGAAGAAACGCTGGAAACGCTATCGCGGCAGATCGAGTTCAAGCTCAAGGACTTCCGCATCGAGGCCCAGGTGGTCGGGGCCTATCCGGGTCCGGTGATCACCCGTTTCGAGATCGAACCGGCCCCAGGCATCAAGGTCAGCCAGATCAGTTCGCTGGACAAGGACATCGCGCGCGGGCTGTCGGTCAAGTCGGTGCGCGTGGTGGACGTGATTCCGGGCAAGTCGGTGGTGGGGTTAGAGATCCCCAACGTCACCCGCGAGATGATCTTCCTGTCCGAGTTGCTGCGCTCCAAGGAATACGACAAGTCGCCCAGCCCGTTGACGCTTGCGTTGGGCAAGGACATTGCCGGGCGCCCGACGGTGGCCGATCTGGCGCGCATGCCGCACTTGCTGGTGGCCGGTACCACCGGTTCGGGCAAGTCGGTGGCGGTCAATGCAATGGTGCTGAGCCTGCTGTTCAAGGCCTCGCACAAGGAACTGCGGATGCTGATGATCGACCCGAAGATGCTCGAACTGAGCGTCTATCAGGGCATCCCGCATCTGCTGGCGCCGGTGGTCACCGACATGAAGGAGGCCGCCAACGGCCTGCGCTGGTGCGTGGCCGAGATGGAGCGCCGCTACAAGCTGATGAGCGCGGTGGGCGTGCGCAACCTGGCCGGCTTCAACAAGAAGATCAAGGACGCCATCGACGCCGGCCAGCCGATGATGGACCCGCTGTTCAAGCCCAATCCCGAATTGGGTGAGGCGCCGCGGCCGCTGGAGTCGCTGCCGTTCATCGTGATCTTCATCGACGAATTTGCCGACATGATGATGATCGTCGGCAAGAAGGTCGAAGAGCTGATCGCGCGTCTGGCACAGAAGGCGCGTGCGGCTGGTATCCATCTGATCCTGGCCACGCAGCGGCCGTCGGTGGACGTCATCACCGGCTTGATCAAGGCCAATATTCCAACCCGTGTGGCGTTCCAGGTCAGTTCCAAGATCGATTCGCGCACCATCCTGGATCAGTCCGGGGCCGAGGCGTTGCTGGGCAACGGCGACATGCTGTATCTGCCGCCGGGCACGGCGCTGCCGGACCGCGTGCACGGCGCCTTCGTCAGTGACGAGGAAGTGCATCGGGTGGTCGAGCACCTCAAGGCCAGCGGGCCGGTGTCCTACGTCGAAGGCGTGCTGGACGAAGTGCAGACCATGGGCGACGGCACCGTGGTGGGTGCGACCGGCCTGCCCGAAAGCAGCGGCGGTGGCGGCGACGAGTCCGACCCGTTGTACGACGAGGCCTTGCGCATCGTCACCGAAACCCGGCGTGCCTCGATCTCCGGCGTGCAGCGGCGCTTGAAGATCGGCTACAACCGCGCCGCGCGTTTGATCGAAGCGATGGAAGCGGCCGGCGTGGTCAGCCAGCCAGAGCACAATGGCGACCGTACCGTGCTGGCACCGCCGCCGCCCAAGTAATCGGCAACCGGCAACCGGCAACGCGGCGCGTGTCGGCTTACACGTGGCGCCGCGTTCCGGGCTTAGGGGCGGCTAACAAACCGTGGCGAGAGGCCGCGTCCCGCAATCGGCGAGGACACCGCACCAGACAGCTTGCTGCTTGGTTTTGTCGGCCGCTCTTATCCGGATTGCGTGCGCGTACCCGCAGCCACATGGATGCGGCGATGTTGGAGGCCGGTGCTTGACGCTGCCGCGCACACCGGCTACCCTGTTGAGCAAGGGCCGCTCCGGCCCGTCGTGATCGAGACCCATGCTGCGTCGTCCTGTGTTGCTGCTTCTGCTGCTGATCTCATTGCCGCTGCTGGCTCAGGCCCAGCAGCAGGCCGCGCCTACCGCCGCTGCCGCACGCACGCAGGCCGACACCAACTACAGTTTCGTGCGCTATCGCGCCGACTACGAAGTACGTGCCGACGCCAGCAGCGTTGAAACCGACGAATACGAGATCCTGCTCAAGACCAAATCGGCAGTGGAGCAGTTCAGCCAGGTGCGGCTGAGCTATAGCGAGAAGATGGAAACTCTGGAGGTGCTGCAGGCCTACACGGTTACCACCGAGGGGCTGCGCCAGGACGTGGCGGCCGACAAGATCTACACCCAGGAAAGCTATTCCAGTGCGGCGGCAGCGATGTACGCCGACCGCAAGGTCAAGGTGGTGGTGTTCCCGAATCTGGCACCGGGCGCGCGCATCATCTACCGCGTGCGGCGTGCGCAGAACACCCCGTACTTCCCCGGTTATTTCAGCCTGTGGGAAACCTTCAGCGTGTTCGCGCAGTACGACGATGCGGTGATCACGCTGGTGGCGCCGAAGGTCTTGCCTATGCATTTGTCGGTGCGCGGGCTGCAGGGCGGCACCAAGCCGGTGGTGCGCGGCGATCAGGCGCGCTGGGAATGGCGCTACCAGCGTGCCACGCCGATGAAGAACCAGAACTGGAGCGCGGCGACCTGGGAATTCAGCCCGACCTTGATGGCCAGCACCTTCGACAGCTGGTCGCAGATGGGCCTGGCCTACCACGTCAAAGGCGGCCGCGCTGCTGCGGTGACGCCGGCGATCCAGTCGCTGGCCGACGAGGTGACGCGTGGCATCGACGACCCGCGTGCGCAGGCGGCGGCGTTGTACGCCTGGGTGGCGCGCAATATCCGCTACGTGGCGGTGTACCTGGGCAACGGCGGGCTGGAACCCAACAGCGCCGACAGCATCCTGGCGAACCACTATGGCGACTGCAAGGATCACACCGTGATCCTGGAAGCCTTGCTGGCCGCCAAGGGCATTGCCAGTACGCCGGTGCTGATCGGCGCCGAGGGCGGGCCGACGCTGCCGCCGATTCCGGTGCTTGGTCGTTTCAACCATGCGATCACCTACATCCCGGCGTTCGATCTCTACGTGGACTCGACCAACCCCTACGCGCGCTTCGGCCAGTTGCCGGCCGGCGACCTCGGTGCGCCGGTGGTGCATACGCTGGACGGCAAGGTCACGCACACCCCGCCCAACGACCGCAAGGTCAACCGCTACGTCGCGCGCACCGAGTATCGCTTCACCCCGCAAGGCGGCCTGCAAGGCATGACCATGCTGGATAGCGGGCAGACCGGCGAGGTGGGCTTGCGCGCGATGTTCGTGCAACTCAACGCGCAGAACCGCAATCGCATCGAAGAATCGATCATTGCCCAGTCCGGCTTCGACGGCACCGGCGATCTGCTGATCCAGGGCGACCCGCTGGATCTGGATGCGCCATTCAATTACCGCTACGCGTTCCAGGCCAACGATGCGGTGGATTTTTCGGTGGTCGGCGGCATGACCTTGCCCGATATGCCCGGTGCCGAATCGACACGCGGGATCTATACGACCACCTCGGCCGAAGACAATCTGACTCCGTTCTACTGCAACGACAGCGTGCGCGAAGAAACCTATGTGGTGAGCTTCCCGGCGACGGTGCCGATCATCGCGATCCCGCGTAGCAGCACCTTTCGCAATGCCGCCGGCGAGTATGCGGTCGAGTGGACGCGCCAAGGGCAGACGGTGACCGCGGTGCATCGGCTGCAGCGTGCCGCAGTGCGTGGGCCGCAGGCGCTGTGTCAGCCGCAGGATTACCGCGCATTCCGCGAGCTCTACCAGCAGGTGCGGCGCGGGTTTCGCGGGCAGATCGTGTATGGCGATCTGTCCAGGGTGCAGACGGCACAGTGAGATGGATTGGTTTGTCGCAACCGCGATCCGAGCGCGGCAGGCGATAGCGCTCGCCCATTCATCTATGAAGTATCAGAATCCACGCATTCCCTTTTGGAAGACCGCGATGCATCGCCAGCTCCGTTATGCCGTCCTCGCCACAGCCCTGTTCGCCAGCACCGCATTTGCCGGTGCACGTCAGGAGCTGGATACGTTCACGCGCGGCCTCAAAGGGCTGGACGGGCAGTTCAGCCAGCAGGTCTCCGATGCCAATGGCCGGGTCAAGGAAAGCTCGAGCGGGCGGGTGGCATTGTCGGCGCCGCGCCAGTTCCGTTGGGAATACGCCAAGCCCTACAAGCAGCTGATCGTTGCCGACGGCAAGAAGGTGTGGGTGTTCGACCCGGACCTAGAGCAGGTCACCGTGCGCGCGCAGGGCAGCGAAGAACAGAACAGCCCCTTGGTCGCCTTGATTGATCCGGCACGCCTGGACAAGCAATACGACGTCAGCGAAGAAGCCGCGCCGCGTGATGGGCTGCAGTGGCTCTCGCTGACGCCCAAGGTGGATACCGAAGCCAGCTTCCAGATGGCCTCGCTGGGATTCGGCAAGGAAGGTCTGGCCAAGATGGAGGTGGTGGACGCGGTCGGCCAGCGCACCGCCATCAGCTTCAGCGGCTGGAAGCGCAATCCTGCCTTCGCTGCAGACACCTTTCGCTATACGCCTGGCAAGGGTGTGGACGTGGTCGGCGACGCGCAGTAAGCCCTCGTTCGACGCATCCGCACTGACAACGGCCTTCTTCGCAGAAGGCCGTTTGCTTACGCGATACAATGATGCGTGGCACGAACCAAGCTCCCCATCGCTCCCGAAGCCGATCTGCTCAGCGTAGATGGCGAGCATCTGCGCCCGCTGGCCGAGCGCATGCGTCCGCGCACCCTCGACGAGATGGTCGGGCAGAAACGCTTGCTGGCACCCGACAGCGCATTGCGACGCGCGGTGGAATCCGGTCGCGTGCATTCGATGATCCTGTGGGGACCGCCCGGTTGCGGAAAGACCACCCTGGCGCTGCTGCTGGCGCATTACTCGGATGCCGAATTCAAGGCGATCTCGGCGGTGTTGTCGGGATTGCCGGAAGTGCGCCAGGTATTGGCCGAGGCCGCGCAACGCTTTGCCAGCGGGCGCCGCACGGTGTTGTTCGTCGATGAGGTGCATCGCTTCAACAAGGCGCAACAGGACGCGTTTTTGCCGCATATCGAGCGCGGCACGATTCTGTTCGTCGGTGCGACCACCGAAAATCCATCCTTCGAATTGAACTCCGCATTACTATCGCGTTGCCGCGTGCATGTGCTGGAAGGCGTTTCGCCGCAGGACATCGTCGAGGCCTTGCAGCGGGCCTTGCATGATTCGGAGCGCGGGCTGGGGCAGGAGACCATCCAGGTCACCGATGCCTCGCTGCTGGAAATCGCCAGCGCCGCCGATGGCGATGTACGCCGCGCACTGACGCTGCTGGAGATCGCCGCGGAACTGGCGACGGGCGAGGGCGGCGAGATCACCCCGCAGACGCTGCTGCAGGTGCTGGCCGACCGCACCCGTCGCTTCGACAAGAACGGCGAGCAGTTCTACGACCAGATCTCGGCGCTGCACAAATCGGTGCGTAGTTCCAATCCCGATGCCGCGCTGTACTGGCTGACCCGCATGCTCGATGGCGGCTGCGACCCGGCATATCTGGCGCGGCGGCTGACCCGCATGGCGATCGAGGATATCGGCCTGGCCGATCCGCGCGCGCAGAGCATGGCGTTGGAAGCCTGGGACATCTACGAGCGTCTGGGCAGCCCGGAAGGCGAGTTGGCGTTCGCGCAACTGGTGCTGTATCTGGCCAGCACCGCCAAGTCCAATGCCGGCTACGCGGCCTTCAATCAGGCCAAGGCCGAAGTGCGCGCCACCGGCACCCAAGAGGTGCCGCTGCACCTGCGCAATGCGCCGACCAAGCTGATGAAGACGCTCGGTTACGGGCAGGATTATCAGTACGACCACGACACCGAAGGCGGCATTGCGCTGGATCAGACCGGGTTCCCCGATGCGATGGGCGAGCGGGTCTTTTACAACCCGGTGCCGCGCGGGCTGGAGATCAAGCTCAAGGAAAAGCTCGATCGTTTGCGCGCGGCGCGCGAACAGGCCAGGGCTGAGAAGGCCCGCAAGCCGGCGGGATAAGCGGTGACAACGCTGGATAGCATCGCGCCTTGGAGCTGCACGCCGTCTGCGTCAAGGGGATGTGTTTGCCAACCCTGCCGGCACGGCGTTCTGTGCCCGGCGAGTGTTTATCGACTTGAAGCCAGCGAGAAAACGAACGCGCGGCCACTGAGCGCACGCAGCCGATGCTCGGTACGGCGTCACCACTCGTACAATCCGGTTAGAGCGCGCCGTTGATGACCTGATGCGAGCTCGCCACGTTTTGTTCGCAGCTTTCAGGAATGACAATGCACGACACGCACTTGCAGACGCAGCCAATCCATTGCGGAAAGCGCGCATGAACGCACCGGTGTGGTGGCAGCAATTGCTGCTGGCGATGACCGGCGGCGCGCTCGGATCGGGCCTGCGCTTTGCCATTGGCGCGTCCTTGCTGCAGCGCTTCGGCACAGGATTTCCATGGGGCACCCTGACCGTGAACCTGGTCGGTTCGTTCGTCGCCGGTGTGCTGCTGGTGTGGCTTGATGCGCGCGGGCCATCCAGCTGGCCGCTGCGGGCCTTGTTGATCGTCGGTGTGATCGGCGGGCTGACCACGTTCTCGTCGTTGATGATGGAATGCCTGGTGTTTGCGCGCACCGATCGCTCCGCGATGATCGGCGTGTATCTGGCAATCACGCTGGTGGCCGGCTTGGCCTTGGTGTTTTTGGGTGCGCGCACCGGTCAATGGCTGGTGGCGCGCTGAAAGTAAGAGAGGGCGTGCTTTCGCACACCCTCTCGATCACTGCATATCGATGTAAAGCGAGATCGTGACAACATCCCGATCGCGCGCCAGGCAGCGGCTTACAGCGCTTCGATAATGCCCGCCGCGCCCATGCCGGTGCCGATGCACATGGTGACCATGCCGTACTTCTGCTGCCGGCGACGCAGGCCGTGCACCAGGGTGGCGGCACGGATCGCGCCGGTCGCGCCCAGCGGGTGGCCCAGAGCGATCGCGCCGCCCAGCGGGTTGACCTTGGACGGGTCCAGTTCGCTGTCGCGGATCACCGCCAATGCCTGCGCGGCGAAAGCTTCGTTGAGCTCGATCCAGTCGATCTGGTCCTTGGTCAGGCCGGCCTGCTTGAGCGCCTTGGGAATCGCCGCGATCGGGCCGATGCCCATCACTTCAGGACGTACGCCGGCCACCGAGAAGCTGACAAAGCGCGCCAGCGGTGTCAGGCCGTAGTCCTTGATCGCCTGCTCGGAGGCCAGCAGCACCGCACCGGCGCCGTCGCTCATCTGCGAGGAGTTGCCGGCGGTGACGCTGCCGCCGAACTGGCCGTTGCGGAACACCGGGCGCAGTTTGGCCAGGCCTTCGAGCGAGCTGTCCGGGCGCGGGCCTTCGTCGGTGTCGACCAGGCGCTTGCGCAGCGCGATGACATTGCCTTGCAGGTCGGGCTGATGCGAGAGGATTTCGTACGGGGTGATCTCATCGCGGAACTCGCCAGCGGCGATCGCAGCGATGGCTTTTTGATGCGAGGCAAGCGCAAATGCATCCTGATCCTCGCGCGAGACCTTCCATTCCTCGGCGACCTTCTCGGCGGTGATGCCCATGCCATAGGCGATGGCGACATGGTCGTCGGCGAACACGTTCGGCGACATGGCGACCTTGTTGCCCATCATCGGCACCATCGACATCGACTCGGTGCCGCCGGCCAGCATCAGGTCGGCGTTGCCCAGACGGATCTGGTCGGCCGCCATCGCCACGGCCTGGATGCCGGACGAACAGAAGCGGTTGATGGTCTGACCTGCCACGGAATTGGGCAGGCCGGCCAGCAGCACGCCGATGCGCGCCACGTTCATGCCTTGCTCGCCCTCGGGCATGGCGCAGCCGATGATGGCGTCGTCGATCCGCGACAGATCGATGCCCGGCGCCTGCGCCACCACCGCACGCAGCACGTGCGCCAGCATGTCGTCGGGACGGGTATTACGGAACACGCCCTTGGGCGCCTTGCCGACCGGGGTACGGGTGGCGGCGACGATGTAGGCTTCTTGAATCTGCTTGCTCATGGCTATCTCCGATAGCCGGGAATCGAGAATGGGGAGTCGGGAATCGCAAGTGCGGATTCGCCTGAGTTCGCCATTTTCATTACCCGGCAGAATAGTGGGGAGAAGCGGGGAGTCGGTTGGGCTTTTACCCATTCCCGATTCCCCACTCCTGATTCTCAGTTCCTGAGTGGCTTACCCGTCTTGAGCATGTGCCCAATCCGCGCCTGGGTCTTTTCCTGCTGGGCCAGTTCGACGAAGTGCTTGCGCTCCAGCTTGAGCAGCCATTCTTCGTCGACCAGCGCGCCGCGATCCACTTCGCCGCCGCACATGACCGTGGCGATGCGGGTGGCGATTTCGTAGTCGTATTCGCTGATGAAGCGGCCTTCCAGCATGTTGACCAGCAGCATCTTGAAGGTGGCGATGCCGACGTCGCCGGCGACCTGGATGCGGCGTGCCGGCAGCGGCGCCCGGTAGCCGCCTTCGGCCAGTGCGCGCGCTTCGGCCTTGGCGATGTGCAGCGCTTCTAAGCTGTTGAACACGATCTTGTCGGTGGCGCGCAGCAGGCCCAGTTCCTGGGCATTGACCGCAGAGTTGGAGACTTTGGCCATCGCGATGGTTTCGAAGGTCTTCTTCAGCTCGGCGAACACATCGCCACCCGGGCCGGCGGCAATCGATGCGCGCACGGCGATTTCCTTCAAGCCACCACCGGCCGGCAGCAGGCCGACGCCGGCCTCGACCAGGCCGATGTAGCTTTCCAGCGAGGCCACGGTCTTGGCGCTATGCATCTGGAACTCGCAACCGCCGCCCAGCGCCAGGCCGCGCACGGCCGAAATCACCGGGACCTGCGCGTACTTGATGCGCTGGCTGGTGGCCTGGAAGTTGGCGACCAATGCTTCGAACGCATCCACCTTGCCGGCCTGCAGCAGACCCAATGCACCGGCCAGATCGGCACCAGCGGAGAAGGGCTCCTTCTGCTGCCAGATCACCAGCCCGGCGAAGTCCTTCTCGGCGCGGCCAACCACTTCCTGCAGACCGTTGAGCACGTGATCGGAGACGGTGTTCATCTTGGTCTTGAAGCTGACCACGGCGATATCGTCGCCGTCATGCCACATGCGCACGCCGTCGTTTTCAAACACCGTCTCGCCCGGGGAGAACTGCTCGCCCAGCAGCGGATCCGGGAAGCGCTGACGCTTGTACACCGGCAGTGCCGAGCGCGGCAGCTTGGCATCGCGCGCCGGGCTGTACGAGCCTTCGGCCGCATGCACGCCATCGCGGCCGTCGAACACCCAGTTCGGCAACGGTGCGCTGCTCATGCTTTTGCCGTTCGAGATGTCTTCGGCAATCCACTGCGCCACCTGCTTCCAGCCGGCGGCCTGCCAGGTTTCGAACGGGCCAAGCGACCAGCCGTAGCCCCAGCGGATCGCCAGATCCACGTCACGCGCAGTCTCGGCGATGTCGGCCAGGTGATAGGCGCTGTAGTGGAACAGGTCGCGGAAGCTGGCCCACAGGAACTGCGCCTGCGGGTGCTGGCTCTCGCGCAACCTGGCAAACTTTTCGGCCGGGTTCTTGATCTTGAGGATCTCGATCACTTCCGGTGCGGCAGTGCGATCAGCGGCGCGGTAATCCTGCTTCTGCAGGTCCAGCACCACGATGTCCTTGCCGACCTTGCGGAAGATGCCGGCGCCGACCTTCTGGCCGAGCGCGCCCTTGGCGATCAGCGCATCCAGCCACTTCGGCGACTTGAAATACTGGTGCCACGGATCCTCGGGCAGGGTGTCGCCCATGGTTTTGATCACGTGCGCCATCGTGTCCAGGCCGACCACGTCCGAGGTGCGGTAGGTCGCCGACTTCGGGCGCCCGACCAGCGGGCCGGTCAGGCCGTCCACTTCGTCGAAACCCAGGCCGAATTCCTGCGTGTGATGGATGGTGGCCAGGATCGAGAACACGCCGATGCGGTTGCCGATGAAGTTCGGCGTGTCCTTGGCGTACACCACGCCCTTGCCGAGCGTGGTGACCAGGAAGCTTTCCAGCCCTTCCAGCACGGCCTTGTCGGTGCCCTTGGCTGGAATCAGCTCGGCCAGGTGCATGTAGCGCGGCGGGTTGAAGAAGTGCACGCCGCAGAAGCGGTGGCGCAATTGCTCGGGCAGTACGTCGGACAGCTTGTTGATCCCCAGGCCGGAGGTGTTGGAGGCCAGCACCGCATGCTCGGCCACGAACGGGGCGATCTTCTTGTACAGGTCCTGCTTCCAGTCCATGCGCTCGGCGATCGCCTCGATAATCAGATCGCAATCGCGCAGCTGTTCGAGACCACTCTCGTAGTTGGCCGGCGTGATCGCCTCGGCCAGCGCCTTGCTGGCCAGCGGGGCGGGGCTGAGCTTGCCGAGGTTGGCGATGGCCTTGAGCACGATGCCGTCGGCCGGACCCTCCTTGGCAGGCAGGTCGAACAGCACGGTGTCGACACCGGCGTTGGTGAGGTGCGCGGCGATCTGCGCGCCCATGACGCCGGCACCGAGCACGGCGGCGCGACGGACTAGCAAGGGATTGGACATAGCAATTAGCCTCTTGGTGGAACGTTTACGGTGTGGAATGAGCGCGGAAACCGGGTTCCGCGAAACGAATCAGTTCGCGCGCGGCCCGCGCACGGTGGTCGGCCTCGCTGACGCCGGCCGGGCGCTTGATCAGCCCGAAGTCGGCCATCGCATAGGTCAGCGCACCGGCCAGAAAATCCAGCCGCCAGTACAGCTCTTCCTTGCTCAGGCCCGGCACGCAGGCGGCGATGGCCTTGCCGAATTCGCGCAGCACATGGCCGTAGTGATCGGACAGGAACTTGCGCAGGTTGTCGTTCTTTTCGGCGTAGGCACGTGCGATCACGCGCACGAACGCGCCGCCGCTCTGGCGGTCCTGCGCCATCGCCAGGGCAGGTTCGACGAAGGCCGCCAGCACTGCGGTGAGTTCGCCCGGATGCGCACGCTTGGCAGCTTCCAGCTGCTGCAGCCGCGCGGTGGTCATCTCGTCCATGCGGCGCCGGAATACCTCGTTGACCAGGTTTTCCTTGGAGCCGAAGTGGTAGTTGACCGCGGCGATATTGACGTCGGCCTGGGTGGTCAGCTGGCGCAGCGAGGTGCCGGCGAAGCCATGCTGTGCGAACAGCTCCTCGGCCGCGCCGAGAATGCGGTCCTTGGTGGAGAAGTGAGCGGGCTTGGGCATGCGCAGGGGTGGAACTCAATCAAACGATTGTTTGAGTCTACGGGCTGGAGACTGCGCCGGTCATGCGGCAATGCAGCACGATTCAGGAGGTGGTGTGCAAAGGTCTTCACTAAGAGATAGAATTGACCATCGCAAAGAAGCCTAAGCCCGCGTTTTGACGCGGGTTTTTTTCATGATAACCTCGGGTCTTCAAGTGGCCCGCCCAACGGAGATCTTCCCATGGCGCTGGAGCGCACCCTGTCCATCATCAAGCCCGATGCCGTCGCTAAGAACGTCATCGGCGAAATCTACAGCCGTTTCGAAAAGGCCGGCCTGAAGATCGTGGCCGCCAAGTACAAGCAGCTGTCGCGTCGCGAAGCCGAAGGCTTCTACGCCGTGCACCGCGAGCGTCCGTTCTTCAATGCGCTGGTCGAGTTCATGATCTCCGGCCCGGTGGTGATCCAGGCGCTGGAAGGCGAGAACGCCGTTGCTGCACACCGTGACCTGCTGGGCGCAACCAATCCCAAGGACGCTGCGCCGGGCACCATCCGCGCCGACTTCGCCGATTCGATCGATGCCAACGCCGCCCACGGCTCGGACTCGGTCGAGAACGCTGCCAACGAAGTCGCGTATTTCTTTGCCGCTACTGAAGTGGTCTCGCGCTGAGGCCGAGAGAGTCGAATCGTGAATGAGGTCGTGATCCCCTCCGTGCTGCAGGACGTCCCTGTCCGTACCCCGGAACTGCGCAAGCAGAACCTGCTCGACCTCGACCGCGAGGGACTGGAGCGCTTCTTCGCCGACACGCTCGGCGAAGCGCGTTACCGTGCCCATCAGGTGATGAAGTGGATCCACCATCGCTACGTCACCGATTTCGACCAGATGACGGACCTCGGCAAGGCGCTGCGTGCGAAGTTGCACCAGCATGCCGAGGTCCTCGTCCCGACCGTCGTGTTCGACAAGCCTTCCACCGACGGCACCCACAAGTGGCTGCTGGCCATGGGCACCGACGGCAAGAACGCAATCGAGACGGTGTATATCCCCGACAAGGGCCGCGGCACGCTGTGCGTGTCCTCCCAGGTCGGTTGCGGCTTGAACTGCACCTTCTGTTCGACCGCCACCCAGGGCTTCAACCGCAACCTCACCACCGCCGAGATCGTCGGGCAGGTATGGGTGGCGGCGCGCCATCTGGGTAATGTGCCGCACCAGCAGCGTCGTCTCACCAATGTGGTGATGATGGGCATGGGCGAGCCGTTGATGAATTTCGACAACGTCGTGCGCGCGATGAGCGTGATGCGCGACGATCTGGGCTACGGCCTGGCCAGCAAGCGAGTGACGCTGTCGACTTCCGGCCTGGTGCCGATGATCGACCGGCTGTCGACCGAGAGCGATGTCTCGCTGGCGGTTTCATTGCATGCCGCCAACGACGCGCTGCGCGAAAGCCTGGTGCCGTTGAACAAGAAATACCCGATCGCCGAGCTGATGGAGTCGTGCGCGCGCTATCTGCGCGGCAACAAGAAGCGCGATTCGGTGACTTTCGAATACACCTTGATGAAGGGCATCAACGACCAGCCGGAGCATGCGCGTCAGCTGGCCCGCTTGATGCGTCAGTTCGACAATGCGGTGCAGTCCAAGGATGCGGGCAAGGTCAACCTGATTCCGTTCAATCCGTTCCCGGGCACGCGCTACGAGCGCTCTGGCGAGACGGAGATTCGTGCATTCCAGAAGATCCTGCTCGACGCGCAGGTGCTGACGATGGTTCGCCGCACGCGTGGCGACGACATCGACGCGGCCTGCGGGCAGCTCAAGGGGCAGGTCATGGACCGTACCCGTCGCCAGGCAGATTTCCTGCGCACACTGGAAGGCCAGGCCGATCGCGATGCGGCAGCGTGATCTCGCGTTAATGGCGGCCGTGGCGATCGCGCTTGGCGCGGTCGGCTGCGGTGGTCGTAATGCCAAGGCCGGGTCGGTCAAGACCGTGGAAGAAGTCGCACCGGTGTATTCGTTCCGCGACAACACGGCGACCAAGAGCCGCCTGGCAGTGCAGGAAAAACTCGGCCTGGCCAGCAACCGGCTGCAAACCGGTGACTATGCCGCTGCCGAAGAGCAGGTCCGCGCGGCGTTGAAAAAAGATTCGCAGTCGGTGGATGCCATTGGCATGTTGGCGCTGATCCAAGGCGCCAGAGGCGATGTGGCCGGCTCCGGTGCGTCGTATCGTCGCGCGGCAGAACTCGCCCCGCAGCGTGGCGATGTGTTGAACAACTACGGTGCGTGGTTGTGTGCGAATGGTTCGCCGGCCGAATCGCTGATCTGGTTCGACCGTGCGTTGACCGACCGCACCTACGCATCTCCTGCTTCGGCACTGGGGAATGCAGGCGGTTGCGCACTCAAGGCCGGGCAGCCGGAGCGCGCTGTCGGCGATCTGCGCAAGGCACTCGAACTGGATCCGGCTAATCCGTATGCGCTCGAGTCGATGGCACGTTCCGAAGCAGGGCGCCGCAATTATTTCGAAGCCCGCGCGTTTATCGAAAGACGTCTTGCGGCTGCACCGGTCACTGCTTCCGTGTTACAACTCGCCATTCAGATTGAGCAAGGGCTCGGCGACAAGGTAGCCGCCGGCCGTTACCACCAGCGGTTGGTCAAGGAATTCCCTGACGCAGCGACCGCCAACCCCGGGGCCAATGCATTGTGATCAATGATTCCCATCCGAACCCTTTCGAGCAGGAAAAGGGCTGCGGACAGCATTTGCGCGAAGCGCGCGAAGCAGCAGGTCTGAGCGTGGAAGATGTCGCCGGCAAGTTGCGTATGCCGGCACACGTGGTGCGTTCGTTGGAGCAGGAAGAGTGGCAGCGTCTGGGCGCGCCGGTCTTCGTGCGCGGCCAGCTGCGCAGTTATGCGCGTCTGCTGCATGTGGACCTGGAGCCGCTGTTGCTGCAGGCGACCATTGCGCCGATCGAACCGGTCACCCTGGTCAGCCATACGCATACGCCGCGTGCGCGCCGCATTCTCGAAAGCACCGCGCGCAAGGCGATGTATGTCGTCATCACCGGTGTGTTCGCCGTGCCGGTCTGGTATGCGACCCGCTCGCATCTGGATGGCAAGGCGCCGAGTACGGTGTCGCTGGACAGCATGCCGGAAGCGGCAAACACCGGCACACCCGCAGCGGGTGTAACGCAGCCGGCCAATGCGCCACGCGAGCAACCCGCGCCGTACATCGCGTCGATGACGCCAGTGCCGCGGGCCACGGCCGACGTGGAGGCGCCCGCAGCTGCGGTCGCCAGTGGCGGCAGTTTGTCGTTGAGTTTCAGCGGCGACAGCTGGGTGCAGATTCTGTCACCGGATGGCAGCGCGGTCGAAAAAGCGCTGGTGCGTGCCGGCGAACGGCGCAGCTATTCGCCGGGGCAGGTGGGTCGCATCGTGCTGGGCAATGCGTCGGCGGTAGAGGTTCAGCAAGGCGGCAGTATCGTCGATCTGAAACCGTTCCAGCGCGCTAACGTGGCCCGTTTTGCGGTATCCTCCGACGGTTCCGTGGTACCTGCTTCCGAGTGAAGCGGACTGCGGTTTTTCATTTTTCCCTATTGATGTTCCGCGCCTCCGGGACGACGGAGCGAGAGTACGCATGGCGATCGACGATCTGCTGGACGAACACGAACAAGGCGAACGCGTTCGTTCCTGGTTGAGAAAGAATGGCGCGGGTCTGGTGGGCGGCGTCGTAGTTGGCCTGGCCCTGATCCTGGGCTGGCAGTGGTGGCAGAAGCACACCAATACCCAATCGGTGGAAGCCAACACCCGTTACGAGGCGGTGGTGAAGTCGATCCAGGGCAAGGACCTGGACAAGGCCGCCAAAGAGATCGTGGCGCTCGACGACGGCAAGGGCGGTATTTACGCCGAGCTGGCTGCGCTGCGTCTGGCCAAGGCCCAGGTGGATGCCGGCAAGCACGCCGAAGCGATCAAGACATTGCGCGACGTGCCCGCCGAAGGCGAGCTCAAGCAGATCGTGCAGCAGCGCCTTGCGCGCGTGCTGACCGAAAGCGGCAAGCCGGACGAAGCGATCAAGCTGCTGGCCGATGCGCAGGACCACACCAGTCTGGAGATCCGCGCCGATGCGCTGGTTGTGCAGGGCAAGCCGGATGAAGCGCGTGCGCTCTACGCCAAGGCCCTGACCACGGTGGATGTGGCCTCGCCGCAGCGCCGTTTGCTGGAAACCAAGCTGATGGATGTGGGCGGCAAAGTGCCCAATCCGGCGGAGCCGATTTGATGAAGCAGGTTGATATGTACAAGCGCATTGCATTGATCGCCCTGATGGGCGTGTCGTTGGCGGGTTGCAGCACGGTCAAGGGCTGGTTTGCCGGGAAGGATGCTGCTGCCAAGAAGGCGCAGGAACCTGCCGAACTGGTCAAGTTCGAGCCCTCGGTCAAGGTGGACAAGCTGTGGTCCACCGGCGTGGGCAAGGGCGAGGGCCATATCGGCGTGCGTCAGCGTCCGGCCGTGGCCGATGGCAAGGTGTACGCCTCGGCGATCACCGGTGGCGTGGAGGCATTGGACCTGCAGACCGGCAAGCGCGTGTGGGAATACAAGCCCAAGAAAGAAGAGCGCAACGATCGCAAGTTCAAGCAGCGCCTGTCCGGTGGTCCCGGGGTTGGCGAAGGCCTGGTGGTGATCGGTACGCTGTCTGGCGATGTGATTGCGCTGAACCAGGCCGATGGCACGGAAAAGTGGCGCGCCAAGGTACCGAACGAGGTCATCGCTGCACCGGCCATTGCGCAGGGTCTGGTGTTGGTGCGTAGCAACGACGGTCGCGTCAGCGCCTTCGACGCGACGACCGGCGAGCGCCGCTGGTTCCATGCCGAGGAAGGCCCGACCCTGTCGGTGCGCGGCAATGCGCCGATCGTGACCGGCCCGGGTGTGGTGTTCGTCGGCAACGACAGCGGCACCTTGAGTGCGCTGGCGCTGCAGGACGGTCGCCCGTTGTGGGAACAGGCCATCGGCGTGCCGGAAGGCCGTACCGAGCTGGAGCGCATGTCCGACGTGGATGGCGCACCGGTACTCGACGGCACCACGCTGTACGCAACCAGCTTCAAGAACGAAACCCTCGCACTGGAAGGCCCGAGTGGCCGTCCGCTGTGGACGCGGGATCACGGCGGCGCCGGTGGCGTTGGCGTGTCGTCCAGCGTGGTGGTGGTGTCGGATAATGCCGGTTCGGTGTGGGGCCTGGACAAGAGCAGTGGAGCGGCGATGTGGTCGCAGGCTGCGCTTGCACGTCGCTCCCTGACCGGTGTGGCCATCCAGGGCGATTACGCCGTGGTTGGCGATTACAAGGGTTATCTGCACTGGCTGAAACTCAGCGATGGTGCACTGGCCGCGCGCGCTCGCGCTGGACGCGACACGCTGCTGGCGCAGCCGATAGTCGTCGATGGCATTCTGTTGGTACAAAACACCGATGGCGATATCACCGCCTTCCGGTTGGCACAATAAGGACTTCGCGATGCTGCCCCTGGTCGCCCTGGTTGGACGGCCCAATGTCGGCAAGTCCACCATTTTCAATGCGCTGACGCGCACCCGTGACGCCCTGGTCCACGACCAGCCCGGCGTCACCCGCGACCGTAACTACGGGGTCTGCCGTCTCGACGAGGAGCGCCCCTTCATCGTCGTCGATACCGGCGGTATCGCCGGCGACGAGGAAGGTCTTGCCGGCGCCACCGCGCGTCAGGCGCGTGCCGCTGCCGGCGAAGCCGATCTGGTGCTGTTCGTGGTCGATGGCCGCGAAGGCGCGTCCTCGCTCGACGACGAGATCCTGGCCTGGCTGCGCAAGCTGGCACGCCCGACCGTGCTGGTCATCAACAAGATCGACGGTACCGACGAAGAGACCGTGCGCTCGGAGTTCGCGCGCTACGGGTTCTCCGATGTGGTGGCGTTGTCTGCCGCGCATCGGCAGGGCATCGACGAGCTGCTCGAAGAAGTCGGTGCACGCTTGCCTGCCGAAGGTGCCGGCGAGCTGCTGGATACCGACCCGGCGCGTGTGCGCATCGCCTTTGTCGGCCGCCCGAATGTGGGCAAGTCGACGCTGGTCAATCGCCTGCTCGGCGAAGAGCGCATGATCGCCTCGGAAGTGCCGGGCACCACGCGCGATTCGATCGCAGTGGACATGGACCGCGACGGGCGCCAATACCGTTTGATCGATACGGCCGGCCTGCGTCGCCGTGGCAAGGTCGAGGAGGCGGTGGAGAAATTCAGCGCGTTCAAGACGCTGCAGGCGATCGAGCAATGCCAGGTCGCGGTGCTGATGCTCGATGCCGGCGAAGGCGTCACCGATCAGGACGCGACCATTCTTGGCGCGATCCTGGACGCTGGCCGTGCGTTGGTGGTGGCGATCAACAAGTGGGACGGGCAGAGCGACTATCAGCGTGCGCAGGCCGAAGACCTGCTGTCACGCAAGTTGGGCTTTGTCAGCTGGGCCGAGGCGGTGCGGATTTCTGCGTTGCACGGCTCGGGCATGCGCGAGCTGTTTCAGGCGATTCACCGCGCGCATGCCTCGGCGACGCATGAATTCAGCACCAGCGAAGTCAACCAGGCGCTGGAAATCGCCTACGAGACCAATCCGCCGCCGAGCATCCGTGGTCACGTCTCCAAACTGCGTTACGTGCATCCGGGTGGCGCAAATCCGCCGACCTTCATCGTGCATGGCACGCGCCTGAAAGTGTTGCCGGAGTCGTACAAGCGCTATCTGGAAAACTTCTTCCGCAAGCGTTTCAAGCTGGTCGGCACGCCGGTGCGTTTCATCTTCCGCGAAGGCGCCAATCCGTACGAGGGCAAGAAGAACACGCTCACCGAGCGGCAGGTGGCGCGCAAGCGGCGTTTGATGAAGCACGTCAAGGGCAAGTAGGCAGGGCTGCCGCGCCGGGCGTGTCATCTTCGACGAGCTGGCATGCGTGGCGTGCTAGCTCCAGCTTAGGTTGAGTAACGCGCCTGGAAGCTGCCATGTTCGCGCGGTTCGTGCTGGCCGGAGTGCCGGCCGTGCTCTCTGACGGACAGGTGATCGTTCGGGTCGCCGTTCTGAGCCAGCCTGGCGCACTGGTATCCTGCGCGCCATGACCGACTATCCCTCCCGCATTCCGTATGCGCAGGCGCTGCAGATTCTGCAGGCCGTTGCGGCCCAAAACCGCCCGCCCGATGAAAACATCGCCACCTCGCGTGCCGACGGGCGGATTTCCGCTGCCGATCTGATTGCACCGCTGGCACTACCGCCATTTGCCAACAGTGCGATGGACGGCTTTGCGTTGCGGCATGCCGATGTCGCTGGCGGCGATGCGTCGTTGCAACTGGTCGGCGAACAATTCGCTGGCGAGCGTTGGACCGGCACGCTCAGCGCGGGGCAATGCCTGCGCATCACCACCGGCGCGCCGCTGCCCGATGGCGCCGACACCGTGATCCCGAAAGAAGATGCGGATGAGCGCGATGGTGTTGTGCGTTTCCGCACGATGCCTGCGTTGGGCGCGGCGGTGCGTCTGGCCGGCAGCGACGTGCGTGCGGGCGATCTGGTGATCCAGGCCGGACAGGTGTTGACGCCTGCCCGCATCGGGCTGGCGGCGGCGCTCGGGCTGTCGCGGCTTGCGGTGGCGCCGCGTCCGACCATTGCGGTGCTGGCCACCGGTGACGAGCTGGTAGAGCCGGGCATGCCGCTAGGGCCGGGGCAGATCTACAACAGCAACCGCGACATGCTGATGGCGCAGTTGCGGGCACTGGGCTACGCACCGACGGCATGGCCGACCCTGCCGGATGATCCGCAGCGTATTCGCACCATGCTGGAAGATGCAGCCGCTGCATTCGATGTGGTGATCACCTGCGGCGGCGTCTCGGCCGGGGAAAAAGACTATCTGCCGCAGCTGATTGGCGAACTGGGCCGCATCCACTTCTGGCGCGTGCGCATGCGCCCGGGCATGCCGGCGGTGCTGGGGCAGATCGGCCGCTGTCTGGTGCTGGGTTTGCCGGGCAATCCGGTGTCGGTGCTGGCGACGCTGATCGCCTACGGTGTGCCGCTGCTGGATGGCTTGCAGGGGCGTAGCGAACCGCGTCCGGTGTGGCATGCAGCGCTGGCAGGCCCGTGGGAAAAGCGTCACGAACGCCTGGAGTTTTTGCGCGGGCGCCTGGAGTGCGGCGAGGACGGGCGGTTGACCGCGCTGCCGCATCGCGGCGATGCATCGCATCTGTTGCGTGGTGCGGCCGATAGCAATGCACTGATCGTGTTGCCGGAGCCGGCACGGCGCTTCGAGGCAGGCGAGATCGTGCGGGTGATTCCTTACGCGCTTTGATCGCTCACTGGAGCAGTGGCGAACAACACGTGGCGATAGCTCTCACGCGCGTGTGCGGCAAGCGTGTAGGTGGCAGGTCGAAGCGCTGCGGCCGGGCGGTGTGCCATGACGCCCGCTCAGGCCTGGCTGACGCTGCGCAGTCGATTTAAGTGCCGCTTTCAGCCGACTGCGCTGCCGCAGAACGCGGCGTAGTCGGCATAGCCGGGGAACGCGGTGCCTGGCGCGCAGACTGGGCAATGCGGATCGGGTGGCAGACGGATTTCGCGAAAGCGCATGGCCAAGGCATCGAAGCTGAGCAGGCGCCCGGTCAGGCTGTCGCCGATGCCCAGCAGCAACTTGATCGCTTCGCTGGCTTGCAGCAATCCGATGACGCCAGGCAGCACGCCGAGGACGCCGGCGTCGGCGCAGCTGGGCGCAAACTCCGGCGGTGGCGGTTCGGGGAACAGGCAGCGATAGCAGGGCGCATGACCGCGGTTGCGACCGGCATCGAACACACTCAATTGCCCTTCGAACTGCTGCACTGCGCCGTAGACCAACGGTTTGCCGAGTTTGACGCAGGCATCGTTGAGCAGATACCGCGCAGGAAAATTGTCCGCACCGTCGATCACCACATCCACGTCCTGCAGCAATGCTTCGACATTGTTGGCGGTGACGCGTGTCTGCAGCGCGTCGACCTGCACGCGTGGATTGAGTGCGGCGATGCGCTGCGTGGCCGAGGCGACTTTCGCGATACCCACGCTGTCTTCGGTGTGCAGAATCTGGCGCTGCAGATTGCTGCGATCCACCACATCGTCGTCGGTGATGCGCAGATGGCCGATACCCGCAGCGGCAAGATAAAACGCAGCCGGCGAGCCAAGCCCGCCCGCGCCGACCAGCAATACGCGCGCGCGCGCCAGCCGCTGCTGGCCTTCCAGACCGACCTGCGGCAGGCGTAGATGGCGCGAATAGCGCTCTAGAAAATCCTGTTCGTCCGCCGGCAGCGCAGGGCGCACCAGCGGCAGGCCGTCGTTCGTCCACGCGGTGGTGCCGCCGAGTACCGAAGACACCGCTGTATAGCCGTGCGCACGCAGCACCTCGGCCGTCTGCGCCGAGCGCTTGCCGCTTTGGCAGATCACTACGATCTCGCGTGTGTGCTCGGGCAGATGCCGTGCGGGTGCAGTTTCCAGATCGCTCTGCACGATGGCCAGTGCGCCTTCGGCCTGGCCGCTGGCGCGTTCGTGCAGTTGCCGGATATCGATCAACAAGGCGCCCTGCATGGCACGAGCGCGGGCGTCGGCGGGAGTGATGTCGTGGCTGCTCATGCCGCTATTGTCGCGCAAACCCCGATACGGCGATGTGCTGGCTGGCGGCGTTGGCATCAGGCTCACCGAGGTCGCGGTAGCGTGGGTACAAAAGGAGACAGTCATGACACCCGAGATCGATGCGCAACTGAAACACCTCGCCGACGAATTGCCCGATATCCGACGCCAGCACCCGGATGATTTCTGGGATGTCTTCCATGCACATGCGGAGACGATCACAGCGAAGGCCGATTCCACAGAACAAGCCGCACAGATCGTCAAGCGGATCGACGAGATGCTGGCGGCCCATCAGCTCGGGCCTGCGGACCCTGGAGCTTGACTAAGCGTTTCGCGCTGCAAGGCCGATAAAACTGGTTCGGCAGCGCCTGCTGCTTCGGCATTGACTGCTGAGCTAACTGTGCGGCATGGCCGTCAAGTGGGCGGGGTACGCAAAGGCTTCACTTCGCTTGAGCATCGGCTTCATGCGGCTGCAGCCATTGTCGTTACCTTACGCAAAGGGCCGCTCGCATTCCCATGTCAGCCACCACACGCAAGATCGCCACCTTCAACGTCAATGGCATCCATAGCCGGCTGCCGCATCTGCTGGAATGGTTGCAGCGCGAGCAACCGGACATCGTCGGCTTGCAGGAGCTCAAAGCCACGCAGGAGGCGTTTCCGGCACCGGCGATCCGTGACGCCGGCTATGGGGTGATCTGGCAGGGCGAGAAGTCGTGGAATGGTGTGGCCCTGCTTGCACGGGGCGCAGACCCGGTGGAGATTCGTCGCGGCCTGCCGTGGGACCCGGGCGATAGGCAAAGCCGCTATCTGGAAGCTGCGATTCATGGCGTGGTGGTGGCCTGTCTGTATCTGCCCAACGGCAATCCGCAGCCGGGGCCGAAGTTCGATTACAAGCTCGCCTGGTTTCAGCGCTTGATCCGCCATGCCAAGACCTTGGTGGACTTGCCGCATCCGGTGGCCTTGATCGGCGATTTCAACGTGGTGCCGACCGATGCGGATATCTACGACCCCAAGGGCTGGCGCAAGGATGCGTTGCTGCAGCACGAAAGTCGCCAGGCATATGCAGCGCTGTTGCAGCAAGGCTGGACCGACAGCTTGCTGGCCGTGAATGGCGATACACCCATCTATACGTTCTGGGATTATTTTCGCCAGCACTTTGCGCGTGACCGCGGTTTGCGTATCGATCATCTACTGCTCAATCGCACGCTGGCGCCCGGCTTGCAGGATGCCGGCGTGGACAAGTGGGTGCGCGCCCTGGAGAAGGCCAGCGACCATGCGCCGACCTGGATCAGCGTGGGTGTGCCGGACGCAGTTGCAGAGACAGTGGTGGAGACCGAGGCTGCGTCGAAGCCGCGCAAGCGTGCGGCTGTGAAAAAGACGCCTGCGCGCAAGACGGACAACAAGACCGCATCGAAGGCCGCCGCGAAAACGACCGCAGCAAAAAAACCGCCGCCCCGCACTACCAAGCCGCGCAAGGCAGCCAAGCGCGTCAGCTGATGCCACGCAGCTGGCGATGCTTGATCCGTTGCAGCACATAGCCGGTGATGGCGGTCAGCAGGATCAGTGCATTGCTGACGATAAACACTGCATTGCCGACCAGATAGCTGTAAACGATAAACAGCACCGAGGCGCTGATCTGACCGACAAACAACCAGCGCGAGACACCCTGTGCCGCAGGCGACTGCCATTGCTTGTAAATCTGGCGGATCAAGGTGGCGATCAGAACGGCGCTGGCGAGCCAGCCAACAAGGTCGACGAATTGCATGGTGAGCAAAGATGAAAAAACTAACTGCAAGTGTGCGGCGCAGCGTGTTGACGATGCGTTCGAGCAGCGTCGAGCGCTGGGGTGATCGCGTGATCGGTCACTGGTGCATTCGCCGTCGCAACGCCGTCGCGGCATGCCTGTACCAGCCGCGCTGGAGGCCGGTATCCTAGCCAGGTCATCCATCGGTCGGCAGTCGTCTTGCTCATGATCAGCTACGCCGAAGCCTTTGCACTGATCCATCAGCAGGTCGCCACGCTTGCCAGCGAGTGGGTGGACAGTGCGGATGCGCAAGGCCGCGTGCTTGCGCAGGCATTGTCGAGCCCGGCCGAGCTGCCGGCTTTCGACAACAGTGCGATGGATGGATTTGCGCTGGTCACCGATGGCCGTGGCGCAATGACCGCAAGTGAGCATGCGGTCGGTGGCACCGTTGCCGCAGGCGAAGATGCCGGTGGCATTACGGCAGGCGCCACCTGGGAAATCATGACCGGTGCCGGCTTGCCTGCAGGTGCCGATGCCGTGGTGCCGATCGAACAGGTGGAGCTGCTGGCGCATGACGGCGCACGCCCCGGCCGCATCAGGCTGCGCGCCGATGTACGCGTGGGCCAGCACATTCGCCGACGCGGTGAAGACGTGGCCTTGCACGATCGCGTGATCGAGGCCGGCACGCTGCTGCGCGGTGCACATCTGATGCTGTTGGCCGGGCTGGGCTGCGCGCGCGTGCAGGTGGTGCGGCGCCCGCGTGTGGCCTTGATCGCGACCGGCCGCGAATTGGTGGGCGATCCTGCGCAGCCGCTGCAGCCCGGCCAGATCCGCGATGGCACCAGCAGCTATCTGCTCAGTCAGTTGCATGCAGCCGGTGCCGAACTGGTGTGGCGAGGGCAGGTGGGCGATGACGCTGCCGCCTTCGATGCGGCGCTCGCGCAAGCGCGACATGCGGGAGCCGACGTGATTCTGAGCACCGGTGCGGTGTCGCGTGGTCGCTACGATTTCGTGCCGGATGCGTTGGCGCGACATGGGGCGGCGTTGCTATTTCACAAGGTGGCGGTGCGGCCAGGCAAGCCGGTGTTGTTGGCGCGCTTTGCGGACGGCGCGCTGTATTTCGGTTTGCCAGGCAATCCGATGGCCAGCGCCGCCGGGCTCCGTTTTTTTGTCGAGCCGGCTTTGCGTAGTTTGCTGGGCATGCCCATGGAGCGCGGTTTGCGTGTTGCGCTGCACACACCGATGCATGCACGACCGATCTGGCGGCAGCACCTGCGCGCGCGTTTGAACTGCAGCGATGCCGGTGTGCTCTGCGTGCAGATCTTGCCACAGCAAGAGTCGTTTCGCGTGGCGCCATTATTGCAGGCCAATGTGTGGGCGGTGCTGGAGCCGCAGGACGATGGTGCCGCGCCCAGTACGACGGCGCAGGTGTTCGGGTTGGGGCATCTGCAGCCGGCTGCGCCAGCGATTGCGCCATGAGCGTGTGCCGGCATGCAGCGCGACGCAGTGCCTGCGAGCAGACGGCATGACCGCCTCACACCCGTGGATCGGTGTGGTGCTGGCCGGCGGCCGTTCCTCGCGCATGGGCCAGGACAAGGCGCTGCTGCCGTGGCACGGGCGTCCGTTGGTTGCGCATATGCAGGCGTTGCTGCGCGATGCCGGCGCGCTGGATGTAGTGATCAGCGGTGATCGCCCGGGCTATGCGGGGATTGCCGATGCGCAGCCGGATCTGGGGCCGTTGGGCGGTCTGGCCAGCGTGATCGATCATGTAGCCGATGCAACGACACTTTTGGTGGTACCGGTCGACATGCCGCTGCTGTCCAAACCATTGCTGGAACGACTGCTGGCGCCACCACCGCAACGCTGCGCCGCTTTCGAAGACGAGATGTTGCCGATGCGTCTGTGCGTGGATGGCGTTGTGCGTGAGGCGCTCTCGGTGTTGATGGCCGGCGCTGCATCGTCACGCTCGCTGCGCGCCTTGCAGCGTTCACTGCAGTGCCATCGCGTGGCTGTCACCGCCAGCGAACGCGGCGCGTTCGTCAATTGCAATACGCCCGAGCAGTGGAGTCAGCTCAGTCGCGAAAATCCAGATTGAAGGTCAGCAGTTGCGCTTTCGCATCGACGAAGCCGAATTGGCCGAGTTGCTTGCCGGGCGCACGGTCGATAACGAAAGCCGCTTGCCGAGTGGGCAGGGCGCGCGATTGGTGCGCCACAGCGTGAGCCTGACCGGTGGTCACGCGGCCTGCAACTGCGCCACCGATCATTGGCAGTTGTCGGTGCCGCGCGATGCGCTGGAGGAGCATGCACGGCAGTTGCCCAGCCGCGATGGATTGAGCTTCAGCTTCGATGCCGGGGCTGGCCATGCCGAACACACGGCGTTGCGCGTGACCTTCGATATCGACGTGCGCGACAGTGCGCGCAAGCGGTTTCCGAAAGCGTGATCCAGCTGCGGCCGCAGGTGCGTGCCGCTTATGCGTTGGCGTGCATGTGCATGGCAATGCCGGGCACACGATCACACGCCAGGCCCCGCGCATGCAGCGCTGCTTCAATCGCAGCAGCATCGGCATCGCTGTAGCCGGCGCCGATGCGCAATGCGACCACGTGCAGGCCTTCTGTCGCCAGTTCCAGCAACAGATGCCGTTGTGCATCGGTATCGCGCGGCAAGGCGCGGCGTGAGGCATCGCGACGCGCCAGTTCCAGCACCGCATCGGGGATGTCGTCGCCGATCAGCAGCACGTCGGCCAGATTCATCGCGCGTAGCGCTTTCAAGGTGAGCAGGCCGGGATCGCCCGGGCCGGTGCCGACCAGTTGCACGCTGCCACGCGCCGGCACCGCGCCGGCATCGTCCAGTGCTGCGGTGAACGCGGTTTCGGCGGCGTCATCGTTGCCGGCTTGCAGCAGCAACGGCACGTCGCCGTCGATGACGCGGTCGAACCAACGCCTGCGTCGATTCATATCGGGGAACTGGCTGCGGATGCGCTCGCGGTGACGCGCAAATAGTCCAGCGAAGCGGCCGACCGAGGCATCCAGCTCGCGCTCCAGCCGTTCGCGCAGACGCCGTGCCAGCATCGGGGCAGCGCCTGCGGAGGAGATGGCGATGACCAGCGGGTCGCGGTCCACGATCGCCGGCACCTGGTAGGTCGACAGCTCTGCATCGTCCACCACATTGACCAGGCGCTGACGCGCGCCGGCGGCAGTGGCGACACGTTGATTCAAGTCGGCATCGTCGGTGGCGGCGACCACCAGCCACACATCGTCGATCCAGGCTGGATCGAATTCGCCGCCCAACTGTTCGAAGCGACCGGCTTGCATCAATACATCGAGTTCGGGCGAGAGCGCATGCGCATACAGACGGATCTGCGCGCCGGCCTTGAGCAGGGCGAGCACCTTGCGCGTGGCGACCTCGCCACCGCCGATCACCAACACGGGGCGCGCTTGCAGGTTTGCGAACAACGGGAACAACGGCATCAGACGGACTCCGAAAAGATGACTCGCACCGACAGCATGTTGCATGGCACCATCCAGCCACGTCCACGCCTCGCTGCCGCCAATGCGTGTTTTGCTGGTCAACGATACCGAAAAGCCGATTGGCGAACTGCGCCAGGCATTGACGCGCGCCGGTTATACGGTGCTCGACGATGTGGCCTCGGTCGGTGCGTTGCTGCATGCGGTGCAGAGCCAGCAGCCGGATGTGGTGGTGATCGATGTGGACTCGCCTTCGCGCGACACCTTGGAGCAACTGTCGATGCTGCACGCACACGCGCCGCGCCCGGTGGTGATGTTTTCCGGCGATGGCGACGATGCGTTGATCCATGCGGCCGTCGGCGCAGGCGTCACCGCGTACGTGGTCGATGGCCTGGCACCGGCGCGGCTGGCGCCGATCGTGCAGGTGGCGCTTGCCCGATTCGCGCAGGAAAGCAGCATGCGCAAGCGCCTGGACGATGTGCAGCAAGCCTTGCAGGACCGCAAGCAGATCGATCGCGCCAAGGGCTTGCTGATGGAAAAACGTGGCCTGAGCGAGGCCGACGCCTACGCGACGCTGCGCCAGCAAGCGATGAAGCAGGGCGTCAAACTGGCCGAAGTGGCGCGACGCATCGTGGCCATGGCCGAGTTGTTGGGATGAACACATGAGCCAAGCCGACCTCCCCGTATTGCGCGTGGCCTACATGCCGCTGATCGATTGCGCACCGCTGATCGCGGCGCAACGGCTGGGCCTGGACCGCGCGCATGGCTTGCAATTGGAGCTGCAGCGTCAGGCGTCGTGGGCCGGCGTGCGCGACCGTCTGCTGGCCGGCGAGGTCGATGCGGCGCATGCCCTGGCCAGCCTGGTGTATGCGATCGATCTCGGTATTGCCGGGCCGCAATGCCCGATGGCGTTGTTGATGACGCTCAACCACAACGGCCAGGCGATCACGCTGGCGCCTGCGCTCGCGCAGGCCTTGGCCGATGGTCACGCGTTGCCGCAGGTGCTGGCCGGTCTGGGCCGCCGTGCGGTGTTTGCGCAGACATTTCCCACCGGTACGCATGCGTTGTGGCTGTATTACTGGCTGGCCGCATGCGGGGTGGACCCAATGCGCGATGTGGATGTGCTCAGCGTTCCGCCGCCGCAGATGCCCGAAGCCTTGGCTAGCGGGCTGGTCGATGGGTATTGCTCCGGCGAGCCGTGGGCTGCGGTGGCCGAGGCGCAGGGCAGCGGTCGCCGCGTGATCCGCAGTGGGGAGTTGTGGGCGGGCCATCCGGAAAAAGTGCTGGCCTGCCGGCGCGAGTTCGCCGCGCTGCAACCAGAGTTGACCGAGCGCATGACCGCCTGCGTGCTGGAAGCCTGTCGCTGGCTGGATGCGGCGCCGGGCAATCGCGCGCAGTGTGCGCAATGGTTGGCCGAGCCGCAGCATATCGGTGTGTCGGCTGCGCATCTGGCTGCGTGTCTGGACGCCGATGTCGAGATTCATGCGAACGATGCGACGGCGCTGGCCTTTCATCGCAATGGTGCGGTGAACATGCCGTGGCTGTCGGATGGCGAGTGGTTCCTGACCCAGTTTCAGCGTTGGGGCTGGCATGACATCCACGACGACGACATCGCGCGGCTGCGCGATATCCATCGGCTGGACAACTATCGGCGCGCGGCAGCCCGCGTGGGTGTAGCTGTGCCGGACGACGATCACCGCAGCAATCGGTTGTTCGATGCGCTCTAGGGCGAATGACTACATGACCTTGTTAGCGCTGTACTGGAGCGCGTTACCGGCAAGGCAACCGGCATGGACCCGCATGCACTCCGAACTCTCGCGCATGCTTGCACTCGTCTGACGCTTGAAGCCTGATTGAGTTGGTTGTGGAGCTATCGATCTGTGGGTTTGCTGGAGGGCCCTTGCCCGCCCACCATCGCGGGACACGCCGCAAGTACGTCCATGTAGGCTCTTACGCGGCATCCATGCCGCGTAAGGTCCCGCGACGGTGGGCGGGCAAGGACCAGTGGAGATGGTCGGTGTGCATGTTTTCAACAAAGCAGCCGACTAACTTTCTGGTGCGGTGTCCTCGCCGATTGCGGGACCGTGTGGCGGCATGGATGCCGCCACCGAGCCTACATGGACGTACTTGCGGCGTGTCCCGCGAGCGGCGAGGGCGCCGTGCGCTCGACTAGCTAGGCTTTTGACCTAGATATTTGATCGATGTGCACGCGTCCTAGATGAGGCTTCCTAGCGCCAGCCGCGCTGTAGTTCTGTTCGGCGCTATCAGGCGTGCCAAGCGGCAGAGCAAGTGGTACACGACGCCCGCTGTTGGTGCATTGCTGCACGAAAGACGGGAATGGTGAGCTGCACTGGCGTGTCGACAGGCCGTCGTGAAATCGGACGGGCTGCATTCAAACCACTATTTTTCAATGACTTGTATCGTCGTGATGCTCAGGTGAGCAAGTTGGCACATTGATTGCGTAGTGATTACGTGCAGGTGCAACGGCGTGCCTGCAACAACACGAACACGATGCAGTGGATCAACGGCGATCCGCACGCATCCGGGACAACGGCGTCCTTCCGGTTTTACCGGAGGGGCGCCGTTTTTTTTTGGCCATCGCATTCGAAGAGGTCTCTATGCAGCGCTCGTTCTGGCGATCCGGGCACACGCCCACCTTGTTCGCATCCTTTCTGTATTTCGACCTGAGTTTCATGGTGTGGTATCTGCTCGGTCCGCTGCAGGTGCCGATCGCGCAAGCGCTGGGCTTGGATACGCAGCAGCGCGCCCTGATGGTGGCGGTGCCGATTCTGTGCGGCGCGGTGTTGCGGCTGGTGCTGGGAATGCTGGCCGACCGCATCGGTGCCAAGCGCGCGGGCGTTGTCGCACAACTCGCGGTGATTGCCTCGTTGTTCGGTGCGTGGCAGCTGGGCGTGCACAGCATGGGGCAGGTGTTGTTGCTGGGCGTGCTGCTCGGCATTGCCGGCGCCTCGTTCGCCGTGGCGCTGCCGCTGGCTTCGCGTTGGTATCCGCCCGAGCATCAGGGCACCGCGATGGGGATTGCCGGTGCAGGCAATTCCGGCACCGTGCTGGCTGCGTTGTTTGCGCCGATGCTGGCGTTGGCGTTCGGTTATCAGAACGTGTTTGGACTGGCATGCATCCCGTTGGTGCTGACCTTGATCGTGTTCGTCTTGATTGCGAAAGAAGCGCCTGCACCGGTCGCGCGCAAGCGTTGGTCAGACTATGGCCGCGTGCTGGTGGGCAACCGCGATGCATGGCGCTTCATGTTTTTCTACTCGGTGACCTTTGGCGGGTTTTCCGGGTTTGCCAGTGCATTGCCCGGCTACTTCCACGACCAGTTCGGCTTCGATGCGCGCACTGCAGGTTGGGCGACGGCTGCCTGCGTGTTGGCGGGTTCGGTGATGCGTCCGCTGGGCGGTGTGATTGCCGACCGCGTTGGCGGCACGCGCGCCTTGCTGGCGGTCTATCTGTTGGTTGCAGCGTTGGTGGGCATTGCAGGTTTTGGTGCGGGCGGCACGATGGTGACGCTGGCGTTGTTTGTGTTGACGTTGCTGTGTCTGGGCGCCGGCAATGGTGCGGTGTTTCAACTGGTACCGCAGCGGTTTGCACAGGATATCGGGGTGATGACCGGCTTGATCGGGATGGCCGGCGGCATCGGTGGATTTGCGCTTGCTGCAGGCTTGGGCGTGCTCAAGCAGCACACCGGCAGCTATGCGATCGGCATGTGGTTGTTCGCGGCCTTCGCACTCGGTGGCTGGGCGTTGCTGGCCGGGGTCAAGACGCAATGGCGTAGCGAATGGTCCACCGCCGGCGCGGCGCGGGTCTGAACATGTCGACAGGAATCCAGGCAATGAAGCAACCCAGACTTGTCGTCATCGGCAATGGCATGGCCGGCATCCGCACTGTGGAGGAACTGCTCAAGCTGATGCCGGGCATGTACCACATCACCGTGTTCGGCGCCGAGCCGCATCCCAACTACAACCGCATCCTGCTCTCGCCGGTGTTGGCCGGCGAGCAGGAGTTCGACGATATCGTGCTCAACCCGTTGCAGTGGTATCAGGACAACGGGATTCACCTGCACTTGAACAAGGAAGTCACGCGCATCGATCGCGTGCGCCGTCGGGTGATCGCTGCCGATGGCACCGAGGCCGAATACGACCGCTTGTTGATCGCCACCGGCTCGGTGCCGTTCGTGTTGCCGATTCCCGGTAACGACTTGAAGGGCGTGATTGGATACCGCGATATCCAGGACACGCGCACGATGATCGAGACCGCGCGCAGCAAGCAGCACGCGGTGGTGATCGGTGGCGGCTTGCTCGGTCTGGAAGCGGCCAATGGCTTGAAAGTGCGCGGGATGGACGTGACCGTGGTGCATCTGGCCGGTTGGTTGCTGGAGCGTCAGCTCGACCCGGTGGCCGGTGGTTTGCTGCAGCAGGCGCTGCGTGCGCGCGGGTTGGAGTTCAAGCTGAGTACTGCGACCAGTGCGCTGCTGGGCAATGCGCAGGGCGACGTGATCGGGGTGAGGTTTACCGATGGCAGCGAGATCCCGGCCGATCTGGTGGTGATGGCAGCGGGCATCTGCCCGAATACGCGGCTGGCCGAAGAAGCCGGCATCCATTGCTCGCGTGGCATCGTGGTCAACGACAGTCTGCAGAGCTTCGACCCACGCGTGTACGCGGTGGGCGAGTGCGCAAATCATCGGGGCATTGCGTACGGCCTGGTGGCGCCGTTGTTCGAGCAGGCCAAGGTGTGCGCGAATCATCTGGCGCAGTTCGGTATCGGCATCTATCGCGGTTCGGTGGCCTCGACCAAGCTCAAGGTCACCGGGATCGATCTGTTTTCGGCCGGCGATTTCATGGGCGGCGATGGCTGTGAGGAGATCGTGCTGTCCGACCCGGCCGGCGGGGTCTACAAGAAGCTGGTGATCCGCGACGACGTGCTGGTGGGCGCCTGCCTGTATGGCGACACCAGCGATGGAGGCTGGTATTTCAAGTTGCTCAAGGACGGCACACCGATCCAGGCGCAGCGCGATCAATTGATCTTCGGCGAAAGCGCGTTGGGCGATGCCGGTACGGGCGGGCAGGACCGTGCCAGTGCGATGGCTGATAGCGACGAAGTCTGCGGCTGCAATGGCGTGTGCAAGGGCACGATCGTGAAAGCGATCAGCGAGCAAGGTCTGTTCACTGTCGATGACGTCAAGAAGAACACCAAGGCGGCGAGTTCGTGCGGGTCGTGTACCGGGCTGGTCGAGCAGATCCTGATGAACTGCCTGGGTTCAAATTTTCAGGAAACCCCGAAAACCAAGGCAGTTTGCGCATGTACGGACCTGAGTCACGGCGAGGTGCGGCGCGCCATTCGCGAGCACAAGTTGCTGACCCACGCGCAGGCCTATGCCTTTATGGAATGGCGCACACCCAATGGCTGCGCCACCTGCCGGCCGGCGATCAACTACTACATGCTCTCGACCTGGCCGCATGAGGCCATCGACGACCCGCAATCGCGGTTCATCAACGAGCGGGCGCACGCCAACATCCAGAAAGACGGCACCTTCTCGGTGATTCCGCAGATGAAGGGCGGGGTGACCAATGCCAGTGAGTTGCGCCGCATTGCCGATGTTGCCGACAAATATGCGGTGCCGATGGTCAAGGTGACCGGCGGCCAGCGCATCGATCTGCTCGGGGTCAAGAAAGAGGATCTGGTGGATGTGTGGCGCGATCTGGGCATGCAGTCCGGGCATGCGTACGGCAAGTCGATCCGCACGGTGAAGACCTGCGTGGGCAGCGAGTTCTGCCGCTTCGGCACGCAAAACAGCACGCAGATGGGCATCGATCTGGAAACCATGCTGGCCAATATGTGGAGCCCGCACAAGGTGAAGCTGGCGGTATCCGGTTGCCCGCGCAACTGCGCCGAATCCGGCATCAAGGACGTGGGCATCATCGCGGTGGATTCGGGGTGGGAGCTGCATATCGGCGGCAATGGCGGGATCAAGACCGAAGTGGCGCGCTTTCTGGTCAAGGTGACCACCGCCGATGAAGTGCGCGAGTACACCGGTGCGTTCTTGCAGCTGTATCGCGAGCAGGCCTATTACCTGGATCGTACCGTGCACTACATCGCACGCGTGGGGCTGGACTATATCCGCGCGCAAGTGGTCGATGACGCGGCCAACCGACGTGCGCTGTACGAGCGCCTGCTGTATTCGCTGGAAGGCCTGGTCGACCCGTGGAAGGCGCGTATCGCTGGCGAACGCCGGCAGGAATACCAACCGCTGCGCATCGCCGCGCCGGCCGCAACGGTGGAGGAATGAGCATGCAGGAGACCGCCTGGATCCGCGTGTGTGCGCTGCAGGAGCTGCCTGCATTGGGCGCGCGCGTACTCGATATTGACGGCATTCCGCCGATTGCCTTGTTCCGCACCGCCAGCGATCGGGTGTTCGCGCTGCGCGACCGTTGCCCGCATAAGGGCGGGCCGTTGTCGCAAGGCATCGTGGCCGGCGAAACCGTGACTTGCCCATTGCATGGCTGGGCGATTGCGCTGCAGAGCGGGCAGGCCTGCGCACCCGACGTGGGCTGCGCGCCGCGTTACCCGGTCAAGGTGGAAGCCGATGCGGTGTGGATCGTGTTGCAGCCGGTGCCGCAACCGGATGCAGTCGCCGAGCCAGTTGCATGAGCGAAGGTCTGCAGCACGCATCAAGCGGCGAGGCGGTGCAGCCGCACATGTCCTCGCCGATGCATCGCATCACACGTTCGACCTGCTGCTACTGCGGCGTCGGCTGCGGCGTGCTGATCCACAGCGAGCACGACACCAATGGCGAGCGCATCGTCGGAATCGAAGGCGACCCGCAGCATCCGGCCAATCATGGGCGGTTATGCAGCAAGGGCCTGGCGTTGCCGCAGACGGTTGCCAGTACGCAGGGGCGCGTACTGGAACCCGAGTTGCGTCGTCATCGGCAGGCGCCGCGTGCGGCGGTGAGCTGGGATCAGGCGCTCGATCACGTGACCAACAGGCTGGCGGCGATCGTCGAGGAGCACGGCCCGGATGCGGTGGCGTTCTATCTCTCCGGGCAGTTGTTGACCGAGGATTATTACGTCTTCAACAAGCTCGCCAAGGGCCTGCTTGGCACCAACAATATCGATACCAATTCGCGCCTGTGCATGTCCAGCGCGGTCACCGGCTACAAGCTCGCCCTGGGCGCCGACGGCCCGCCGACCTGTTACGAAGATCTGGAGCTGGCCCAGACGGTGCTGTTTGCCGGCAGCAACATGGCGTATGCGCATCCGGTGTTGTTTCGCCGGCTGGAAGAGGCGCGCGCACGCAACCCCGAGATTCGCTGGATCGTGATCGATCCGCGTCGCACCGACACCGCGGCCATGGCCGACCTGCACCTGGCGATCGAACCCGGCACCGACGTCGCCCTGTTCAACGGCATGCTGCATCACCTGATCTGGGAGGGTCTGGTGGATGCGCGTTTCGTTGCGGCGCATACCGAGGATTTCGATGACCTCAAGCACATGCTGCGCGAATACACCCCGCGCATGAGCGCCGAGATCTGCGGTATCTCGCATGAGGACCTGGTGCAGGCGGCTGAGTGGTTCGGGCGCAGCCCGGCGGCGTTGTCGCTGTATTGCATGGGCTTGAATCAATCCGCGCATGGCACCGACAAGAATCTGGCCTTGATCAACCTGCATCTGGCGACGGGGCAGATCGGCAAGCCCGGCGCCGGGCCGTTTTCGTTGACCGGCCAGCCCAATGCGATGGGTGGGCGCGAAGTCGGTGGCATGGCGACGATGCTGGCGGCGCATCGCGAGATCGGCAATGTCGGCGACCGTGCGGAACTGGAACGCTTGTGGAACTTGCCTGCCGGCCGCTTGAGCGCCACTGCAGGCATGCCGGCGGTGCAGTTGTTCGAGCGCCTGCGTGCCGGCACGCTGAAGGCGGTATGGATTGTCTGTACCAACCCCGTGCATTCGATGCCGGAGGTGGAGGGCATCCGCGCCGCACTGGAGCAGGCCGAGCTGGTGATCGTGCAGGACGCGTTTTCCGGCACCGACACCGTGCCGTATGCCGATGTGCTGCTGCCGGCGGCCAGTTGGGGCGAGAAGGACGGCACGGTGACCAACTCCGAGCGCCGCATCACCCGCGTGCGCAAGGCGGTGGACGCGCCGGGCCAGGCGCGTGCGGATTGGTGGATCGCGCGCGAAGTCGCACGCCGCCTGGAAGCGCGCTTGGCGCCAGCCGAGGGCAAGGGATTGTTCGCGTTCGACAGCACCGCGCAGATCTTCGACGAGCATCGTGCGCTGACGGTGGGCCGCGATCTGGATATCGGCGGGCTGGATTACGCGATGCTGGATTGCGGGCCGCAGCAATGGCCGTTTCCTGCCGGTGCCGCGCACGGGCAGGTGCGGCGCTATACCGATGGCGTGTTCGCCACCAGCAACGGACGCGCGCGCTTCCACGCCACGCCGTATCGCAAGGTTGCAGAGCCGACCTCGGCGCGGTTTCCGATGCGGCTGCTGACCGGCCGCCTGCGCGATCAGTGGCATGGCATGTCGCGCAGTGGGCGTGTGCCTGCGGCGTTTGCGCATAGCCCGGAACCGGCGTTGCGCATGCATCCGGACGACGCGACGCGACGCGGTCTGGTCGCGGGCGAACTGGTGCAGATTGCGAGCAAGCGCGGCGCGCTGGTGTTGCCGCTGGAACTCTCCGACGAACTGCGCTCGGGCACTGTGTTCGCCGCGATGCATTGGAGTGGGCAGAGCCTGTCCAGTGGCGGCATCAATGAAGTGAGCAGCCCGGCGGTGGATGCGCGCTCGCAGCAGCCCGAGCTCAAGCACGCAGCGGTGCGTGTAGAGAATGCCAGTTTCGGCTGGCATCTGCTCGCGGCCCGGCGCGGTGATGCGTTGGCCTTGCAACAAGCGCTGCAGCCGCTGTTGCGCGCGTGCGGCTATGCATCGCTGCGGCTGCATGCCGAGCCGCTGGCGGAGGCGGGCGGGCACTGGGCGGTGTTGCATGCTGCCTGCGAACGCGCACCGGATGCGCAATGGATCGATCGCCTGGTGGCCGCCTTGCAGCTGCCGTCCGGCGCGGACGTCCTGGAATACCGCGACCTGCGCCGCGGCCTGATGCGCCGCGTCGGCTGGCGCATGCAGGACGGTCACAGCCATATCGATGGCTTGCTGCTCACTGCTGCGCAGCCCAGCGAGGCCAATCACGCCTTGCTTGCTACCGCATTGGCAGGCCAGGCGTGGCGTGGTCCGCGGCTGGCGGTGTTCGCGCAGACGCAACGCACGCCGAGCGACCCGATCGTGTGCACCTGTATGCAGGTGTCGACGTCTGCGATTCATGCCGCCATCGACGACGGCGCGGATCTGGATCAGCTCAAACAACGCCTGGGCTGCGGCAGCGTTTGCGGCTCCTGTGTTCCGCAACTCACCCGGCTATGCCGGCAACCACGGCTCGCCTGAGCGCACGTCCTTACCTCCACACACTGCGAGATCTTTCTCATGTCCGTCATTGTTTCCTGCGCGCGCGATGTGGTGTTGTTGTCTGCCGGCCCCGGCGATCTGGAACTGCTCACGATCAAGGCGGTCAAGGCACTTGCTGCCGCGCAAGTGGTATTGCTCGACGATCTGGCCAACCCGCAGATCGTCGAACTCGCACCGCAGGCGCGGGTGATCCGGGTCGGCAAGCGCGGTGGTTGCAGATCGACGCCGCAGGACTTCATCTGCCGGCTGATGCGGCGCTACGCCTTGCAGGGCTTGCGCGTGGTGCGCGTCAAAGGCGGCGATGCACTCCTGTTCGGGCGAGCAGGGGAGGAAATCAGCTTCCTGCGCCGCGCCGGGGTGGGTGTGCAGATCATCAACGGCGTCAGTGCCGCATTCGCCGCCGCCTCCGCGCTGGAAGTGTCGTTGACCCACCGCAGCCATTGCCACGGCATCACCTTCGTCACCGCGCATACGCACGATCACGGCGAGCCGAATTGGGGCGCACTTGCTGCCAGCGGCACGACGCTGGGGATCTACATGGGGCTGCGGCGCGCCGATGCATTGGCCAGTGCCTTGCTCGCGCATCTGCCCGCAAGCACGCCGGCCGCGATCGTGCAGGCCGCCACACGTCCCGAGCAGCAACGCCGGCTCACCACATTGGGCGAGCTTGGAAGCACCGCTGCGGCACTGCTGCCTGGTTTGCCGACCTTGCTGCTGGTGGGCGCTGCGTTATCCGAGGCGGCAGTGCAGTGCGATGATCGTTTCGGCGTGATGTTGGAGCAGGCGGTGGGTTGAGCGCGATTTCAAAACAGTGGCCTGCAACGTGGTGCGCGCCGCTTCATCGCGGAAAAGATGCTCACTGCACAATGCGACGTGCCAACAGGCGACGCGCATGCCGCAAGGCGATGCGCTCGTAACACAGGTGATAGACCACGCCGAGCAGCAGTGCGGCGCTCACGCTGAGCAGCAGGTTCAGCGGCCAGGTGGCCAGCGGCCCGAGTCGGCGTGTGGTGCGCGCCACCAGCGACATCAGCGGCATATGCACCAGGTAGATGGCGTACGAGGCATTGCCCAGCAACAGCAGGGTCGGGCCGATGCGCAGCCAGCCGCGCCATTCGGCCCGCACCAGGCCGACCAATGCGCCGGCGATCGCCAGGCCGAGCAGCGGCGAATGCACGCGTTGCATGCCATCGAGCACGAAGCACATCAACGCGACGACCGCGACAGCACTGCTGACCCAGACAGTCCATGGTGCAGTGCTCAGCACCGCGCGTGCGGCCAGCATGCCGAAGACGAATTCCAGGGTGATGGGATGCAGCAGCAGCGCACGCCAGGACAGATCGACCGGCTGTGCAAACGGCGCGCCAACTGCCGCGTAAAGCAGCGTCACGCTTGCCCAGAGCACTGCGCACCGCAACGGATGCCCGCTGCGAAAGAACAACCACGCCAGCGCGTAGAACATGAGCTCGTAACTCAGCGTCCACGCCACGCCCAGGGCGGATGCTCCATCGACCGGCAGCAGGGTCAGCGTGGCAAACCACGACCAACCCATGTCGCCATCATCCAGGCTGGGCCGCAGCGTGTACGCCAGCGCCAACGCAACCCTCACCGGCCAGTAGGGCAGATAGATGCGGCTGATGCGGCTGCCGGCATAGTCGCGGCTCCAGCCTGGCGTGCCCGCGCTGGCGTGGTTGACGTAGTAGATGATGAAGACCGACAGCACGAAGAAAAAATCCACGCCCAGATAGCCATGCGCCAGTGCCGCAGCCAGCCATGCGGGTAACGGCTGCACCAGGTGCGTGGTGGGCAGTACGCTGTGGCTGAGTACCACCATCATCGCGGCCAGTGCACGCCCGGCCTGCAGGATGCGGATGGTGGGACGGGCAGGCAGCGCTGCCATCGGCTGCGATATCGGCACGCGGACGCAGGCCGATGTCTCTGCGCTCAGGCAGCCATTTCCGCAGCGTCGGCAAAGACGCTGGCCTGTTCCGCACGTAGGCGGTCGATCAGGCGGTTGGCCGGCAACTGCACGTCGTCGTAAGTCAGCACCTGGTCCTTGGCCACCGCATGCCGCAGCACGCAGCCTTCGGCCACGCCCATCGGCAGCAGCCGTGCGTTTGCGGTGCTATCGGCGCGCTCGCATTGGCCGTAGCTCATGTAGCCGCCGAGCCCGTCGATGGTTTCGCCGGTGGCCAGGTCGCGTTTGGCGGTGGCGATCACTTCCACCAGCGGCGCACCGAGCGGCTGCAGCACCGCATCGCCGAGCAGCACCACGCGCGCCACCGACAACGGCACTTCGAAATGGCAAAGGTGATACGGCGTGTAGAAGCTGTACAGCGGGCCTTCGCCGAGCTTGTAGAGATTGAGGTAATGCTGCTGTTTGGCATCCTCGTGACTGGCCAGCACGAACACGCCGGGCGAGGGCAGGGCGCCCACCACGTAATCCACCGCGCCGCCCACTGCACGTAACGCCTCAATGTCGTAACGCTTGGTCAATGCGTCCACATGCCCGCGATGCTCATAGCCGGTCATGCCGCGCTGCAGGATCGACATGCCGGTGCCGTTGGCCACGATCGCCTGTTCGAAGCTGATCTTGGTGCCATCGGCAAAACTGGTGACCATATGCGGGTCCTGGCCCCACTTCGCGGCAAAACCGGCCTGTGTGGCCGGTGTGCGATACGGGTCCTGCAAGCCTTTGATGTTGCCGCACAGCAGCGGCGTCAAGCCGATCGAGCGCACGAACCGATACAGGTTCATCTGCACGCCGGGCTGGTCGCCATCGCAGGCGCTGAAGATCACGCCGGCCGCATCGGCCTTGCACTTGAGCAGCGGGCCGACGGTGCCGTCGAGCTCTGCATTCATCGTGACCATGTGGCGGCCATGGGCGATGGCGCCCAGGCTGATGTGCGCGCCGTACTCGATGGCGCCGGTGGCATCGATCAGGCAATCCAGTGCGTCGCATTCGTAGACCAATGCAGGGTCATCGGTCACGGCAGGAATGCCGGCAGCCATCTGGCGCTTCAGTTCGGTGGCGCCATCCACCACACGTGCATGCTGGCCGGCCTGGCGGTACGCCTCCAGCGCCTTGTCCACGCTGCGGTTGCAGATCACCGACACCCGCATGCCCGGCACCGAGTGCGCGATCTGGTTGACGATGCCGCGTGCCATGAAGCCTGCCCCGTACAGGCCAACCCGCAATGGGCGACCTGCATCGGCGCGTGCCTGCAAGAGACGATCGATATTCATGCGCGCTCCTTCTGGGTAAGCCCGGCAAGCTGCGCAATGCCTTGCTGGTGTTCGTTGAAGTCTGGCCAGGCGGCATCCTTGTCGGACACCAGCTGCGGCTCGAGCGGCCACTGCAGGCCCAGACGTGGATCGTTCCAGCGCAAGCCGCGCTCGGCCTGCGGCGTGTACATCGCACTGGCGAAGTAGAAGGCTTCGGTCTGCGGCTGCAGGGTGATGAAGCCATGCGCAAAGCCGCGCGGCACGTATAGCGCCAGGCGATTTTCCGCAGTCAATTCGGTGCCGTACCATTGCAGGTAGGTGCGCGAATCCGGGCGCAGATCCACGATCGCATCCCATAGCCCACCGCGAATGCAGCGCACGATCTTGACCTCGGCGGCAGGCGGCAATTGGTAGTGCATGCCGCGCAAGGTGCCGGCCTGCGCATTGAACGAATTATTGACCTGCACGAACTGATCGACCAGGCCGGCCTGTGCCATTTCCTGCGTGCAAAACACCCTTGCAAACCAACCGCGCGCATCGCCACGTTGCTGCGGCTCGATCACAAACGCGCCTGCCAACGGGGTAGGGTGAAAGATCATGCAGCCACCCTCAGATCCGCTGCGAGGGTGCCGGCATCGACCAACTGCTGCAGGATGCGCAGCCGGATGAAGTCCGAGCTCTGGCGGAAGTCGCCATCGGTGAAGCCGGCGCGCTGCAGATCGTTGCGGAGTTCAGTGATGGTGGAGCGCAGGGTTTCCTGCGGTTGATGCTCGGGAGCCAGACGTTCGAACAGGGAAAAATCCACACGATACGAGCGGCTGTCGGCCGGCGCGTTGCTGGAGATCGACACCTTCGCGGTGGGAATCGCCACACCGACCGCCTGCGCTAGATCGCGCACCTGCACATTCCAGCGCGCCGAGCCCGCATTGACGAACAGGAACTGCCCACCAGCCAGCGGTGTGCGGCTCAATGCCCAGTCGATGGCGCGCGCCATATCGCGCACATGGATCAACGGCCGCCATGGCGAGCCATCCGACAGTACCTCCACGGTGCCGTTGGCCACGGCGCTGGCGACGAAATCGTTGAGCACCAGATCCAGCCGCAAGCGTGGCGAGGCGCCGCAAGCAGTGGCAAAACGCAGGCAGGTGATCACCATGTCGGTGTCCAGCTGCGCAAGCGCACGTTCGGTATCGATCTTGGAATGCGCATAGGCGGTGAGCGGGGCGATGGGGCTGGTTTCCGAGCGCGGCGTGCCATCGGCGGCTGCCCCATACACGCTGCAGCTGGAAGCGAACACGAAGTGGCGCACGCCGGCCTGCGCAGCGGCATGTGCCACGGCAACGCTCGCCTTGCAGTTGATCGCGTCGGTGACCAGCTCGAAGCGCTTGCCCATCGCATCGTTGGAGATCGCCGCCAGGTGCACCACCGCGTCGAAACCCTGTAGTTGCTGCGCGGTGAGGTCGCGCACATCGCCGAACCATTGCTGGTCCAGCACCACTTCCGGCAGGCGCCGCGGGTCGGACAGGCAATGCGCGAACCAGCCGCGATCCAGCCCCACCAACCAGGCCTGCGGATAGCGTTGCCGCAAATGGGCGGCCACTACTGGCCCGATATAGCCCATGTTGCCGGTGATCAGAATGCGCATGCTGTTACTCCCACACGCGCCACGGCGCGCGATTGAACGACCAGAGGGTTTCGAGATGATTGCGGTCGCGCAGTGTGTCCATCGGTTGCCAGAACCCGTCGTGGCGATAGACGCTCAACTCATCGCGGTCGACCAGCGTTTCCAGCGGGCTGTTCTCCCACACGGTGGCGTCGTCTTCGATCACGTCGATCACGCGTGGGTCCAGCACGAAAAAACCGCCGTTGATCAAACCGTCGCCATCCAGCGGTTTTTCGCGGAAACCGGTGACGTGTTCGCCTTCCACCCGCAACGCGCCGAAGCGGCCGGGCGGTTGCACGGCAGTGACCGTGGCAAGCCGGCCTTCGCGTTGATGCAGCGCGATGGCTGCACCGATATCCACATCGGCCACGCCATCGCCGTAGGTCATGCAAAACGCCGATTCGCCGCGCAGATGCTCGCGCACGCGGCGCAGCCGGCCGCCGGTCATGGTCTGCGCACCGGTGTCCACCAGCGTCACCCGCCAGGGTTCGGCGCGGGTGTTATGCAAGGTGGTCGTATTGCTGCCGAGGTCACAGGTCACATCCGATTCGCGCATGTGATAGTTCATGAAAAAATCCTTGATCACTTCGCCGCGGTACCCCAGACACACGACGAAATCCTGGATGCCGTGGTGCGCGTAGATTTTCATGATGTGCCACAGGATCGGTTTGCCGCCGATTTCCACCATGGGCTTGGGGCGGATGGCAGTTTCTTCGGAAATGCGCGTTCCCAGTCCGCCAGCCAGAATGACTGCTTTCATTGATACGTCCTTTGGGGCTGGAGCCTTGCGTGATGCCGGAGCACTGCGATGCAACGTTATGCGGTCATGCTCAGCACGGGTGCCGGGGAGCAGGCAGCGTGTTCGGCCATGGCCGCCAGGTTGTCGAGCATGGAAAAACGCTCGGCCATCAACGCCGGGCGAGGCAGCTGCAGCGTCTGCAGAATCTGCGCCCACCGGTGCGCCCAGTCGTGCCGGCGTAGCGATTGCACGGTGTTGTGCAGGCGTGCGCGATCCAGCCGCTCGCTCTGCTGTTCCAGATCGTGCAGAAACTGGCCGATATCGCGGACGTCTGACGGCAGATCGATGACCGCATCGTCCCAATCGAAGAACTGCCGGAATTCGGGGCAGCCCTGCGCAGAACCCAGCACGATCGCGCCGCCTGCGGCACCTTCGAAATAGCGCGTGGCCAAGGCCTGTTTTTTCACACCCTTGAAGAAGCCTGCAGTGTCGACAGTAAAGTCGTGGGCCATGAAGAACTTGGCGCGCTTGATCATTGCGCTCGATTGCAGGCGGTGTGCAGCCCAGTCCTGCACCGCACCGCCGCGTAGCACGTCGTGCAGATAGAAAAATCCTGGGTTGGCCTGTGCATGCGCCAGCAATTGCGCATGCACCTGCGGCACGCGCCGGCCGATGCTGACCACATCGATGCAGCGCTGTGGCGCACGCGGCAGTGGGGTTGCCAACAAGGTGTCGCACGCGCTGGCCAAAAACGACACCGGTGTGCTGGTGTAGCCACGCAGCGCATCCACGCAGCTGGCATTGAGCACGAAGACATGATCGAACTGATCGAGCAGTTTCAATTCGGTCTTTTGCGATTCCAGCAGCTCAGGCCAGGTTTCCAGCAGGTACACCACACGCGTGCGGCAGCGCTTGCGCCAGCCGTCCATGCGTCCGAGCGCGCTCAGCTCTCTGGGGAACTGGCACACGTAGAAAAACAGGTCGTAGTCCTGCTCGACTTTGCGTGGCTGTGCATTGGAGAGGGCAGGCCGCCCGCTCAACCGGTGCAGCGCAGAGGCGCCGCGATGCTTCAATTCGTTGAGCAGATACGGCACACCCGGATTGACTCCGCGCCCGCTGGTGTACTCCGCTGCGGGCGGGCACAGCAGGTCTGCATGTTCCAGGCTGCGGATGACATTGAGCAAGGCATAGGCCTGCCCGTTGAAAGCCTCTGGCCAGGCCTGGTAATTGGAGGCCAGCAGGACCGAGCGCGTTGCGTCCATCGATACTCCTTCGGTGATCGCACCTTCTAACCGGCCGCGACTGCTTTTACTCGGGTGGGGTGAAACAACGCACGCCGCAAGCCAGGGTCAGGAAAACGTTTGTCGCCTCGCATAACCGTGAGGTCAACATAACCCGGCCTAAATATAAGAGCGGATAGTGAGAAAAGGGTGATATCGGTCGCGACAATCCTGTGCGTTATGGTGTACCGCTATGCGGGTTGCCGATGGTTTGAGGCCGAACATGCACGACGTTGAATGTGTGGTGGTGGGCGCAGGCGTGGTGGGGCTGGCGATTGCGCGTCACCTCGCGCTGCAGGGGCATGCGGTGTTGGTGCTGGAATCGCAGGCCGCGATCGGCACTGGCAGCAGTGCACGCAATAGTGAGGTGATCCACGCAGGTCTCTACTACCCGGCCGGGTCGTTGAAGGCGCAGTTGTGCGTCAGCGGCAACAGCGTGTTGTATGCCTACTGCGAGCAACGTAACGTGCCGTATCGGCGTTGCGGCAAATTGATCATCGCGTGCGACCACGCGCAACGCGAACAACTCGACCGGCTGCATCACAACGCGGTGGCCAGTGGTGCGCACGGTGTTGTGCCGCTCAGTCAGGCGCAGGTGCGGGAGCGCGCGCCGCAGCTGCGTTGCGTTGCCGCTCTGGAGTCCACCGCCACCGGCATCATCGACAGCCATGCATTGATGCTGGCATTGCAGGGCGATGCCGAAGCGCACGGCGCCACCGTGGCGCTGCGCACGACGGTGGAACACGTCGAGCCAAATGCAGCCGGATTCCGTCTTTCGATTGCAGGTGACGGCCATGCGCCGGTGTCGCTCACCTGCAACTGGCTGGTGAATGCGGCCGGCCATGGCGCGCCGCCGTTAGGGAAGGTCTGAATAACGAGGCCTGAGAGTGCGGGATGTCGCGTCGGTCCGGAGAGTCGCGTTTGGATCTTCGGATCTTCCGCTATTTCTGGCACTTTCCTTGGGAATTCCCGGGTTACAGGCGCACGCTCCCCATGGCAGGCAGTAACTGCTTTCGCTTCATCCACAGATTGGAGAGCGCAAACAAGGTCAGCACGTGTGCGGTGTTCTTGGCCAGGCCGCGATAGCGGACCTTGGTGTAACCGAACTGGCGCTTGATCACCCGGAACGGATGCTCCACCTTCGCGCGCACGCTGGCCTTGAAGTGTTCCCAACGCTGTTCCCGAGCACGCTCGCGTTTGTTGCCGATGGCTTGCAGCGTCGAACGCTTGGCGGCAATGAAAATGCAGCCTTGCAGGTCTGCAGTTCTTCGCGTTTGTCCGCACCGGTGTAGCCGCTGTCGCCGAACACGCTGTCTTCTTTGCCATGCAGTAATGCGTGCGTCACCGTGACGTCGGCGACATTGGCGGCTGTGCAATGGACGTGGTGCACCAGCCCGGAAAATTCATCCACGCCGATGTGCGCCTTCATCCCGAAATACCACTGATTGCCCTTCCTGGTCTGATGCATTTCAGGGTCGCGCGCGTGATCGGCGTTCTTGGTCGAACTGGGTGCAGCGATCAGCGTCGCATCGACGATCGTGCCCGACCGCAGGCTCTGCCCCTTGCGTGCCAGATGCGCGTTGACCGCGTCCAGCATCCGCGCGGCAAGGCCATGGGTCTCCAGCAGGCGCCGAAAGTTGAGAATCGTGGTCTCGTCCGGAACGTTGTCCAAGCCACCGAGCTGGGCAAACCTCCGCAAGATCGGGATCTCGTGCAGCGCTTCTTCCATCGCCGGATCGCTCAACGCATACCACTGCTGCAGCAAATGAATCCGCAACATCGTCGCCAGTGCGTATGGCTGTCGACCAGGGCGTCCCGACACCGGATAGTGCGGTGCGATCAGACCGAGCAAGTGCTGCCACGGAACGACCTGCTCCATCTCGGCCAGGAAGATCTCCCGGCGGGTCTGCTTGCGCTTGCCCAGGCCTTCAGCGTCGCCGAACGTCAGTTGCATGGATTACTCCTCAACATGAGGCGGGTAGTGTCGCGTATCTATGGTGCGTTGTTCAGAGGTTCCTTAGCTGTACGCATCGATGGCCTGCCTGCCCATGCGCAGGTGCAGGCGCATTTCGCCAAAGGCAGCTATTTCAGCTTGGCCGGCCGCTCGCCGTTTGATCAACTAATCTATCCGTTGCCCGAACCTGGCGGCCTGGGCGTGCATCTCACCCTGGACCTGCACGGGCGTGCACGCTTCGGCCCTGATGTGGAGTGGGTAAGTGCGCCCGATTACTACTGTGAGCCTACGCGGGCGGACAGTTTTGTTGCAGCGATACGGCGTTACTGGCCTGGCTTGCCGGAGGGCGCATTGCAGCCTGGCTATTGCGGCGTACGGCCGAAGATCAGTGGGCCAGGCGAGGCGGCCGCCGATTTCCGCATCGATGGGCCAGGCCTGCACGGCATCGGCGGGCTGGTGAATCTGTTCGGCATCGAATCGCCGGGGTTGACCTGCTGCCTGAGCATCGCCGCGCACGTTGCCGCGTTGCTGGAAGATCGCCCATTGCAGGCCAGCACTGGTAGCGCTACCCACGCATCGCCGCAAGCGGCAGCCACGTCCTGCTGACAGGAGTGCAAGATTTGCACAGCGAGCGCAGCCGTTTTTTCCGACACCCCATGTACGTGCACCGTGTGGCCTGCGTTTGCGGGTTGGCACGATTGTTGCGTTGACCCCATTACCAATGGCGTACCAACGAAGCATCGAGAGGAGGCACAGTGGAAGACGGACAGAACGTTACTCGTAGCCGGCGCGGCTTTGCCGCATTGGATCCTGAAAAGCGCCGCGTGTTGGCCAGCAGCGGTGGAAAAGCCGCCCACGCCAGCGGCAATGCACATGAATTCACCAGCGACGAAGCACGTGAAGCAGGTCGCAAGGGTGGCCAGGCAGTCAGCCGCGATCGCGATCATATGTCGCGTATCGGCAGCAAAGGTGGCCGTTCCAAGCAGGCCAAGCCGCAGGAAGAAGCAGTCTAAATCCGCCGTTCGGCGCGCCGATGGCGTGCCGGTGCGGATTGCAGCACGACAGGCTCTGCGTCAGCTGGATGCAGGGCCTGTTACGTTTTTGGGAAGGCACTTCGCGATGTTATTCGAGGTCTGCAGGCACAAACGATTGCAGCACCCCATCGCTTGAGGTCGCCTGATGGCGATTGGATTGCAAAGGTGTGGTCTTGAACCTGTTGGTGCGCAACGCACCGGCAGGGGTGAGGAAAATTTTGCACACCTTGTGCGGCGCTGCCATCGATTGCAGGGAAATTCTTCACCCTCCATGTCGCACCGCTGACAGTGTCTGCAGGATTTGCAGAGCTGGCCAGACCCTAATTCTCTCGTATCGGCCAATTCGCTGGGTCGTGATGTCAATTACATGTGGATGTCCCACTGCGCGCTCACCTGGTGCAGCCGTGTCTTTCATGCGGCGCGCGCCACGCTGGAGTCCTCGCACACAACAGGAGATGTCGCATGGCCGAACCCCAAGAAAATTTGATGGACTGGTTGCGCGATGCGCATGCCATGGAGCAGCAGGCCGAGCAGATGCTCAAGGCCCAGGCAGCGCGCATTGAGCATTATCCCCAGCTCAAGGCACGTCTCGAGCAGCACCTGGAAGAGACGCTGGGCCAGCAGCGCCTGGTCGATTCCTGTATCGAGCGCCTTGGCGGTGCGCCGTCGGTGATCAAGGACACCATGGGCAAGATGGCCGCGTTCGGCCAGGCCATGGGCGGCATGACTACCTCCGACGAAATCGTCAAGGGTGCGATGGCCGGCTATGTGTTCGAGAATCTAGAGATCGCCACCTATACCGCGTTGCTCGGTGCAGCCAGGACGGTGGGCGATGTGCAAACCCAGCGCGTGTGCGAGCAGATACTGGAGCAGGAACATGCAATGGCCGACTGGTTGCTGGACTATTTGCCGCAACTGACCGAAGAATTTCTGGTGCGGGATGCAACCCCGGGCGTCATTGCGAAGAAGTGAGCCGCAACGCGGGGCACCACGCTGTGGATTGGTAGACAAAAAGGTCCTGCGATGCAGGGCCTTTCTGATTCCGAGACAGGCCTGGGCGCGGCAGCATGCGCGATCTGGCACTGCCATGGACCGGCTTGTTCGCAACGCTTACCCTTGTCGGTCTTTCGACAAACGGTTGCAGTGATGACAGCGCACACGGCTTATCCGATCGGCAGTGCAGGGCACCCCTGGGGTGAGGCAGAGCGCAGTGCATGGCGTGCACGCCAGCTGCGCCAGCGCAGTTATGCCGACGATGTCGTGCAGCCCGTCGAGCGCATGGATGCGCGCTTTGAACGCGTGCACTACGCAACGATCAGCGCGGCAACCGAACAGTATCGGCTGATCGCACTGCGCACTGCCGACTGGGACCCTGCGCTGCCGTGTGCACTGGTCACCGGCGGTGTGCATGGTTATGAGACCAGTGGCGTGCAGGGCGCACTGCAGTTCTTGCAGCAACACGCCGCCCATTACGCGGGCCGGATCAATCTGCTGGTGGCGCCCTGCATCAATCCCTGGGGGTATGAGCGCATCCAGCGCTGGAATGCCGATGCAATCGATCCGAACCGTTCCTTTCGCGAGGACAGTCCTGCAGCAGAATCGGCCGCATTGATGCAGCTGCTCGCCGCACTGCCTGGGCAGATGCACGTGCATATCGATCTGCACGAAACCACCGACAGCGACGAAACCGAATTCCGCCCGGCGTTGGCCGCGCGCGACGGTGTTGCGTACGTGCCGGGCACTATTCCGGACGGCTTCTATCTGGTCGGCGACAGTGAAGATCCGCAGCCGGAATTTCAGCAGGCCGTGATTGCGGCGGTGGCGCAGATCCTACACATCGCGCCTGCCGACGCGCAGGGCCAACTCATCGGCGCACCTGTGGTGGGCCATGGTGTCATCAACTATCCGGTGCGGCGTCTGGGCTTGTGCGCCGGCGTGACGCAGGCGCGCTATCGCACCACCACCGAGGTGTATCCGGACAGCCCGCGTGCAACGCCCGCGCAATGCAATGCGGCGCAGGTAGCGGCGATCTGTGCGGCACTGGATTACGCGCTGGCACATGCGTGAAGACGCGCAGCCGGGAAAAGCAGGTCATAACGAATTCGGAGATCAGCATGCCGCACGACACGGCCTGGCACGATGGTATCTGGCTCAACCGGCCGAAGACAGTGGAGATCGATGGCGACACCTTGGAGGTGGTGACCGACCAGGCCACCGACTTCTGGCGCCAGACCCATTACGGATTTACCCGCGATAGCGGGCATTTTCTGGGTGTCACGGCTGCAGCGGGTTTCACTGCGCAGCTGCGCGTGCGCACCCAATACGCATCGCTCTACGACCAGGCTGGCATCATGGTGCGCCTGGACGAGCAGCGCTGGGTCAAGGCGGGCATCGAACTCAGCGACGGGCGCGCTATGCTCAGCAGCGTGCTGACCAATCCGGTGTCGGACTGGGCGACCGGTCCCTACGAAGCCGATCCAAAGGATTTCTGGATCCGCGCCACCGTTGCCGAGGGTGTGTTGCGCCTACAGGTCTCTGCCGATGGACGCAGCTGGCCACTGATCAGGCTCTGCCCGTTCCCGGTGGCCGATGCCTATCGGGTCGGGCCGATGTGCTGCACGCCGGAGCGCGCGGGGTTGACGGTGCGCTTCTCCGACTGGACGCTGGGCCCACCATTGGGCAAGGCGCTGCACGATCTGAGTTGAACGCTGCGCTCACGGCAGTCGCTGCGCGGCCAGCGCCTGCGCAACGTAAGCGGCCACCAGGTGCGCTTCCATCGGGCGGGAGAGCAGATAGCCCTGCGCTTCGTCGCATCCCCAGCTACGCAACAGCGCAATTTCGTCGGCATGTTCGACGCCTTCGGCCACGGTGCGATAGCCCAGCGCATTGGCCAGCCGCACCACCGCCTCGGCGCGCATCTGCATGCCGGCCTTGGTGGCAATGCCGGTGACCAGCGAGCGATCGAGCTTGAGCACGTTGACCGGCAACTCGGTGAGGTAACCGAAGTTGCTGTAGCCGGTGCCGAAATCGTCGATGGCCACGCTGACGCCGGCATCGCGCAGTGCGCGTAGCCGAGGAACTGCTTCCACATTGCTGCGCAACCAGCGGCCTTCGGTGATTTCCAATTCGATCCGCGAGGTGGGGATCGCCAGTTCCCTGCAGCGATTGATGACATCCGCAGCCAGATTGAGGTTGCCGAAATCGCGTGAAGACAGATTGATCGAGATCGAGAAATCCAGCCCCTGCGCCCGCCACTTGGCCAGCTGCACCAGCGCAGTTTCGATCACCCAGTTGGTGACGGTGCACATCAGGGCGGTCTTTTCGAACAGCGGAATGAATTCGTCCGGGCCGATCGGGCCAAGACTGGCGTGGTGCCAGCGCAGCAGCGCTTCAAAACCGGTCACCGACAGGTCGGCAAGGTCGATGCGCGGCTGAAACACCAGCCGGAAATCGCCGGCGTCCAATGCACGTTCTGCGTCCAATGCCAGGCGGTAAGAGCGTTGAATCGCATCGTCGTGCAGGGCGCTGTACCAGCACACGATGGCGTGGTTGTTGATCGCATCGCCCAACGCCACCAGCCCCTTGCGCATGACGTCGTTGGTGTCGGGTTGCTGCGGCGCAAAGCGCACAACACCGGCGTGAAAGGTCAACGACATCGGCACGCCGGCCGCATCCATCGGCTGATGCAACATGTCCCGCAGATCGAGCAACAGGTCTTCCATCTCGTCGGGCGCAGAGTTCAACAGAAAGAACGCAAACCGCATCGGTGCCACGTGATACACGGTGGCCTTGCCACGCAGTGCGCGGGTCAGCACGTAGCTGGCGTGCCGTATCAACTCTTCCAACGGTTGCATGCCCAGCGCCTGGCGTGCTTCGTTGGCGGCCTGGGTGTCGTAGACCTCGATGAACGAGGCGATGGTCGGCACGCAGTGGCTGCCAAAGGCGAGGGCATCCAGATCCGATTGCAGCTGACGCGCATTGAGCAGGCCGCTATGCGGTTCGCGACGGCCGGCGCCGAACTGCAATTCAAGTTGCGCGGCGGCCACGTTGGCGAACATCAACAGTTGCTGATGCTCCTGGCTGGCCAGATGGCGCTCACGCGTATCGATCACGCACAGCGTGCCGGAGACGCCGGTTTGCTGTGTGCCGACCGGCACACAGGCGATGAAGCGCGCAGGCAATCCCGGGAAGGCTGCATCGCCGAGCTGAATCGGTGCCAGCGCGGAGTGGCCGATCAGCTCCGAAACGCCGTTGGCGGCGGCATTGACCTGACAACACGACGCGATGGCTTGTTCGACATGGCCGATGCTGATGCCGCGCGCCGCCAGCACACGTAAGCGGCCGCCTTCGGTAATGGTCAGCGCAGCAGCGGGCGCTACCAATGCATGGCAGATCAGGCGTGCGATCTGATCGAGCGGCTCCATCCCGCCCAGATCGATCGGCACTCCTGACCAGTCGGCATGCCGTTCCTGCGTTTTGTTGTCCAGAGCAAGCGTCATGCCATCAGAGTCCGTGTTGAAGATCACACACTGCATGGCTACTAGAAACAAACCGGAGTCATCGGCAGGTGACGACCATCTGGGATCTGATCCACATCCCATGCCCGATGTAATGCACGAAAAAACGGTATCACATCAGCAGGCTCTGCAAGCGTTGTTTCAATAAGTTTCGCTCACCGCAGATACGCGGTCGGCTGAGTTCTGAGGGAAATGTTCATTGGTATTAATCTAGAAAACGATTGCAGTGATTCTCCAAACGATTGCAATACAAGTCTCTGGGTTGCCGGCTGAATATACGAATTTTTGCATCGCAGCATCCTTTAATAACATTCCGCGCCTATTGTTCGGTTCGCTAGCAAGGCTTTGCGCGCGCATCTGTCTTCTTTTAACTACCAGCCTCATCCAATCATATTCCGCATAGATCGTGGATAAATTCGCATTTTCACGGTTAATCTGGTGGTGCATGGAGCGTGCGCTATTGCGGATGAGGCACGTCACCACCTCTAGCGAGCCCGAGCAAACCAGTCGACAGATTTTGTTTGTGTAACGGATGAGTTTATGGTTAGTGATATTCCGCACAGTTTCAGCCGTGCCGCTTCGCCTATTAATCGCAGCATGTTCTTTATCGGGATTGGTATTAATCTCCGTCACGCTTGAACTACCCAGGTCTGAAGCAGTACGTCCTTTTTTAAACCGACTCAACCATTGGTCAACTCTCGTCTTTGAAGGCGCGTGCATGGGCACACGCCGGTCTCTGTACGGCAATCAGGGGAAAATGAAATGAATCGTGCATTTGCGCTGGTCTGGAACGCGGCGATTGGCAATTGGGTCGTAACGCATGAGTTGGTGCGTCGGCGGCGCAAGTCCGGGGCAACCCGTCGTTGTTTGTCGAGCCTGGTTGTGTTGGCGGTGGGGGCCGCCGCACCCGCTTTGGCCTGGGGAGCATGTACACCGGCGCTACCTGCGGCGGGCGCAACCGTCACCTGCACCGGATTGCCGATCACCAGCAACAGTTTTGCCAGCGGCGCAAACAACTTGACGGTCAATGTCGCAGCCGGCACGCAAATGACTGCCGGGTTGCTCGGTGGCACCGCCATCGCGCTCAGTGGTACCAATGCCACGCTCAACAACAGCGGCACCGTCGATCCGTCGGTGCTGGGTCTGTTGTCGGTGTTGAGCACCGGTGTCACCATGGGCAATGCCAGTTCCACGTTGGTCACTGCCAATAACCTAAGCACCGGCACGATCTACGGCACCGGCGGCCTGCTCGGTGCCAACCTGCTCAATCTCGACGGCATGGCGCTGGGCATTACCTCGGCCAGCAATGGCGTTGTGCAGATCAACAACGCAGGCCTGATCGATAGCCGTGCATTGTTGAATCTGTCAGTCCTGAGTTCCGATACGCCGGTGATTGCGGTCAGCGGCGGCGGTACCGTCAATGCGGTCAATACCGGCACCATCAACGGACGTGTGGGCTTCCAGAGTTCGGCCACCGGCAATACCTTCGTCAACTCGGGCACCATCAACGGCAGCGTGTCGCTGGGGGCGGGCAGCACCAACAGCTTCACTGCAGTGACGGGCGGCAGCGTCAACAGCAGCGGTGGACTGGCGCTTGAACTGCTGGGTCCCGGCGGCTTGCTGAGCTTCGCGCAGACCGGCGTGGTGGATGGCGGTGCAGGCGGCACCAATACATTGATCCTGCAGAATTCGGCAACCGGCACCGGCACTGGCAGTACCGGTGTTGGATCGCTCAGCACGGCGCAGTACATCAATTTCGGCAGCCTGCGCGTCAACAGCGGTACCTGGTCGGTCGGTGGCGGCAGCAACTTTGGCAGCAGCGCGCTCAATGGCGGCGTGCTGCAGTTCGCAAACCCTGCCCAGCTCGGCACCAGTATCGCTGCCAATGGCGGTGCACTGGAAGCCACTGCCGCAGGGTTGACGCTGAATCCCACCGGCGGCATCGCGCTGGGTGCAGGTGGGTTGACCTTGCAAGGTGCCAACGGCTTGACCGTCGCCAGCCCAATCACCGGCACCGGTGCGGTGACCAAGACCGGCACCGGTGCCTTGGGTTTGACCGGTGCCAATACCTTTAGCGGCGGCGTGAACCTGCTCGGTGGCGCGCTGACCGTCGGCAACAACGGCGCGCTGGGAACCGGCACCGTCAACGCATCTGCTGGCAGCCTACTTTCAAGTGCTGCAGTCAACTTGCCGAACGCGTTCGTACTCAACGATTTCATCGGCATCGGCGGTGCCAGCAACCTGCGGCTTGGCGGCGGTATCAGCGGTGCTGGGGCGCTGAACAAGATCGGCACCGGCACGCTGACCCTTGGCGGCACCAATACCTACGCCGGTGGTACCTCGCTGGGTGCTGGCACCGTGCTGCTGGAAACCTCCGGTGCGCTCGGCACCGGCACGGTGACCGCAGCGGGCGGGCTACTGGATACCACTGCTCCGCTGACACTGAACAATGCATTTGCGCTGACCAACACCCTGGGCCTGGGTGCCAGCAGCAATGCGCTGACCTTGAACGGCACGCTTGCCGGTGCCGGTGGCATCAACAAGACCGGCACCGGCACGCTCGCGCTCAACGGCACCAACACGTATACCGGCGGAACCACGCTGGCGTCGGGCGCGTTGCAGCTCGGCACGGCCTCCGCACTGGGAACGGGCGCATTGAATGTCACCGGCCCGGCCAACCTGAGCACCGGCGCTGCGTTGACGGTGGCCAACGGCATCAGCCTCGCCGGTCCGTTGAACTGGACCGGCGCGCAGGCGCTGACCCTCAGCGGTGCCATCACTGGCGGCGGCAGTTTGATCAAGAGCGGTGCGGGCGACCTCACGCTGACCAACAGTAATGCCTATACCGGCGGTACCACGCTGAGCACCGGGCGGCTGGTGGTCGGCTCCAACGCGGCGCTGGGCACCGGCACGCTGACTGCCAGTGGCGGCGTGCTCGATGCGGCCACAGCGGCAACGCTAGGCAATGCCATTACGCTGACCGACACCATGGGCGTGGGCAGCAACGGCACCGCCTTGAACTTGACGGGCACGATTGGCGGCAGCGGTACGTTGAACAAACTCGGCACCGGCACACTCACGCTCGGTGGGCTCAACACCTATGCCGGCGGCACGTTGCTCAATGCCGGCGTCCTGCAGGTGACCAATGACGGATCACTCGGCAGCGGTGCATTGACCGTCACCGGTAATGCCAGTCTGCAGGGCACGGTGCCTACCACGGTGGCCAACGATATTGCGCTGACCACCGGCGCGCTCAGCCTCGATGGCACGCAGGCACTGACCCTGAGCGGCGATATCAGCGGTGCGGGCAGCCTGATCAAATCCGGCAGCGGCGACCTGACGTTGAGCGGCAACAGTTTTTACAGCGGTGGCACCGTGCTCAACACGGGCCGGCTCATCGTCGGCAGCGACACCGCGCTGGGTGTTGGCGCACTCAATGCAGCCGCCGGTACGACCTTGGACACGGCGGCAGTGAGCACGCTCGCCAATGCCATCGCACTGGCTGGCCTGGTCAATGTGGGTGGCAGCAATGCGCTGACGCTCAATGGTGCGATCACCGGCGCCGGCAGTCTCGACAAGCTCGGTCCTGCCAGTCTGACATTGGCCGGCAACAACACCTATGCCGGTGGTACGCGATTGTCTGCAGGCAGTCTGGTATTGGGCAGCGATACGGCGTTGGGCACAGGCACCCTGACCATCGGCGGCGGTCTGCTCGACAGCACCGCAGCACGCATCGTCGATAACAACGTGGCACTGGAAGCGGATCTGCAACTCGGCGGCAGCCAGGATCTTGCGCTCAACGGCGTTGTCAGCGGCGTGGGTGGGGTGATCAAGGACGGCGGCGCCACACTCACCCTGGGTGGACCAAACACCTTTGCCGGCGGCGTGGATCTCAATGCAGGCGCGTTGCTGATCGGCAACGCCACTGCACTGGGCAGCGGCGTGCTGACAGCAGCCGATGGCACGCAACTGCAAGCCACCACCGCAACCACGATCGGCAACGATGTCGCCCTGAACGGCGCGCTCTCGCTTACCGGCAACAACGATCTTGGCGTGACCGGTATCGTCAGTGGCGCAGGTAGCCTGATCAAGCAGGGCGCTGGTGCGCTCACGCTCTCCGGCAACAACCTCTACACCGGTGGCACCGTGCTGGACACCGGCACCTTGGTGGTCGGCAGCAACACTGCACTGGGCACCGGCGCACTCACCGCTGCCGATGGGACGCAACTCACTGCCAGCACTGCAGTGACGTTGCAGAACGCGCTCAACGTTACCGGCCAACTCGGCATCGATGGCCAGGACCTCACGCTCGATGGTGTGATCGATGGCGCCGGCAGCTTGATCAAGAACGGCCCCCAGACGCTCACCCTTACTGGCAACAATACCTGGGTGGGCGGCCTGCAATTGCAGGGCGGCGCGTTGCTGGTCGGCAGCGATACCGCACTGGGATTAGGCACGCTGACTGCGGCAGCTGGCACCACGCTGGATGCCACCACCGCAGTGACACTGGGCAATGCGCTCGCATTGAACGGCGCGTTGACGCTGCCCAGCACGCAGGACACCACGCTCAATGGCGTGATCAGCGGCGTCGGCAGTCTGGATAAACAAGGCGCGGCCACGCTGACCTTGAACAACGCCAACACCTTCAGCGGCGGCGTTGCGCTGGATGCAGGGCGTGTGGTGTTGGGTAACGACACTGCGTTGGGAGTGGGTGGTCTGCTGGTCGGCGGTGCTGCGGAACTGGATACCAATGCAGCGCTGACGCTGGGCAACACGGTGCAGTTGAATGATCAGCTCACCCTGATCGGCAGCAACGATCTGACGTTGAACGGTGCCATCAGCGGCACCGGTAGCCTGATCAAGAATGGCGCCACCACGTTGTCGCTCAATGCAGGCAACACGTACGCAGGCGGCACCACATTGGCTGCTGGCACCATTGCGGTCGGTGCGAACGATGCGCTTGGTACCGGCAGTCTGTCGGTCGTCGGCAACGCGGCGTTGAGCAATGCGATCGCGGTGGCATTGGGCAACGACATCGCACTTGGCGCAGCGCTCACCGTGGACAACGGTGCGGACATGCTGGCCAGCGGCAACATCAGCGGTGCCGGCGACTTGATCAAGACCGGCATCGGCACGTTGACCTTGACGGGCAACAATACCTACACCGGCCCGTTGGCGATTCAGGCCGGCACGCTGGTGGCCAGCACCGGCGCGGCGCTGGGCAATGCCAGCAACGTCGATGTCGCTGCGGGCGCAGTGTTGAACCTGACCAACGGCGGCCTGATCACCGCGCTCAGCGGTGCCGGCAATGTCGACACCGATGCAGGCGGCACACTGCAATTAGGCGGCGGCGATTTTGCCGGCAGCCTGGGCGGTGGCGGCAATCTGGACAAGGTCGGCGTAGACACGGTGCGCTTGCTCGGCACCAGCGTGATCGGTGGTACCACCCAAGTCAGCGGCGGCACCTTGGATATGATCGGCAGCCTCGGCACCAGCGCGTTGAACGTGGCGCTCGGCGGCACGCTGACGGGCACCGGCACCAACGGCAGCGTGGCCAGTGGCGTCACTATCGGCGATGGCGGCCGGCTTGTATTGACCAGTGGCTCCTCGCTCAGCGTGGGTGGTTTGTCGCTGGCACCGGGCGCGTTTCTCGATGTCGCACTGGCAGCGCCGAGCAACACGCGTCTGCTCGCAGTCAACGGCGATCTCACCCTGGACGGCACGCTCAACATCACCGACATCGGTGGCTTCGGCACCGGCGTGTATCGCTTGATCGATTACACCGGCCTGCTCACCAATAACGGGTTGGCCTTCGGCGTGATTCCCGGCAGCGTGGATCTGAGCCAGCTCGCCTTGCAGACCGCCATCGGCCAGCAGCTCAATCTGGTGGTCACCGCGCCGGGCAGCATCGTGCAGTTCTGGGACGGCGTGCAGACCACGGCCAATGGCACGGTCGATGGCGGCGCCGGCACCTGGGGCGCGGCCACCAACTGGACCAGCCAGGACGGCAGCGTCAACAGCACCTGGCAGGGCGATTTTGCGGTGTTTGCCGGTACCGCAGGTGCGGTGGGCGTGCAGGGCACGCAGAGCATCGGTGGCCTGCAGTTCGTCACCGACGGGTATCAGTTGACCGATGCCGGCGCCGGTGCGCTGGACGTGGTCGCACCGTTGACCGCAGTGCGTGTGGACCCGGGTGCAACTGCCACGATCGACGTCGCGATTTCCGGCGTTGGTGGCGTGGAGAAACTCGACACCGGCACGCTGGTGCTCGACGCGGCCAACAGCTACACCGGCGGTACGGCACTCAGCGGCGGCACCCTGGTGCTCGGCGACGCGCAGGCACTCGGCACCGGCACGTTGACTGCGGCAGCCGGCACCAACCTCGATAGCAATCAAGCATTGGCAGTGGGCAATGCGGTAGTGCTCGGCGGTGCGCTCAATCTGGTTGGCAGTAACGATCTGACCTTGTCCGGTGCGATCAGCGGTGCGGGAAGTCTGATCAAGAACGGTGCGTCCACGCTGACGCTGGATGGCGCCAACAGCTATGTCGGCGGCAGCGTGTTGAACGCAGGCACGTTGGCGGTTGGCAGCAACAGCGCGTTGGGTGTCGGCAGCCTGTCTGTGCTGGGCAATTCCACCTTGAGCAACGCGATTGCGCTGGCCTTGGGCAATGCAGTCAATCTGGGTGCCGATCTGACCATTGCCAGTGCAGACGATCTGGCACTGACCGGCGCCATCAGCGGTGCCGGTGCGTTGACCAAGAACGGGTTGGGCACACTGACCTTGTCCGGCCCCAACAGCTTCACCGGCCCGGTGGCGGTGCAGGCCGGCGTGCTGGCAACTGCTGCACCTGGTGCGTTGGGAAATGCCAGCGCAGTGGATGTCGCGGCAGGCGCCGGGCTCTCGTTGGGCAGCAACACGGCGTTGGGTGCAGTGACCGGGCAGGGCAATGTCGCGATTCTTGGCGGCAATACGCTGCAGCTGGGCGTCAACAACGTCAGCAGCACCTTTGCAGGTAGCCTGAGCGATGCCGGCAATCTGGAGAAGGTGGGCGCAGGCACGGTGCAGCTCACCGGCACCAGCACGCTCGGCGGCGCCACGCAGATCACTGCAGGCACGCTGGATGTGGATGGCGTTCTGGCCAGCACTGGCGGTGTGACCGTCGCAACGGGCGGCACGCTGAGCGGTAGCGGCGAGGTCGCTGCACCGGTCACCGTCAACGATGGCGGCCGTCTGGTGGTGACCAGCGGTGCGGTGTTGACCACGGGCACGTTGAATCTGGCGCCAAATGCCAGCATCGATGCGTTCCTCGGTACGCCCAGCACCACGGGTGTGTTGGCGGTCAACGGCGATCTCACCCTGGACGGCACGCTCAACATCACCGACATCGGTGGTTTCGGAAATGGCGTGTATCGCCTGATCGATTACACCGGCGCACTGACCAATAACGGGCTGGGCTTCGGCACCATTCCGGGCACGATCGATCTCACCCAGTTGACGCTGCAAACCGGGTTGTCGCAGCAGGTCAACGTGGTGGTCTCCGCACCCGGCACCAACGTGCAGTTCTGGGATGGTGCGCAGACGCTGGCCAACGGCAGCATCGATGGCGGCGCAGGCGTGTGGGCAGCGGGTACGACCAACTGGACCACGGCCGATGGCTTGCTCAACAGCGACTGGCAAAACAGCTTCGCCGTCTTCGCCGGCCCTGCGGGCAACGTGGGCGTGCAGGGCACACAAGGCATCACCGGGATCCAGTTCGCCAGCGACGGTTATGTGCTGAGCGATGCCGGCGCCGGTGCGCTGAGCGCCAATGCGGCCACCACCATCGTGCGCGTCGATCCGGGCGCCACCGGCACCATCGATGTGAGCATCGGTGGCACCGGCACGCTGCAGAAACTCGATACCGGCACGCTGATCCTGGGCGCCGCCAATACCTACACCGGCGGCACCGCACTCGGTGGCGGCACGCTGGTGTTGGGCGATGCACAGGCATTGGGTACCGGTACGCTGACTGCGGCAGCGGGCACCGCGCTGGATACCGATCAGGCACTGACGGTCGCCAATGCGCTGGATCTGAGCGGTGCACTCACGCTGGCGGGCAGCAACGATCTCACCCTGACCGGTGCGATTGGCGGTGCCGGTGGCTTGATCAAGAACGGTGCGACCACGCTGACGCTCAGCGGCAACAACAGCTATGCCGGCGGCACCGTGCTCAGCGATGGCACCCTGGCGGTCGGCAGCAACACCGCGCTGGGTAGCGGCGGTTTGTCGGTGGTCGGCGATGCGGTGCTGAGCAATGCAGTTGCCGCAACACTCGGCAACGCGGTCACGCTGGGCGCTGCGCTCACTGTCGATAATCCTGCGGATCTGACCCTGGCCGGCGACATCAACGGCAGCGGTGCACTGATCAAGACCAACACCGGCACGCTGACGCTCGATGGCAGCAACAGCTATACCGGTGGCACCACGCTCAACGCCGGCACGCTGGTAGGCGATAGCGCAAGCTTGCAAGGCGCGATCGTCGACAACGCGACCCTGGCATTCAACCAGGTGGCCGATGGTGTGTTCACCGGCTCGATCACCGGCACTGGCACTGTGATCAAGGATGGCGCCGGCGCTCTGTTGCTCAATGGTGCGAATGGTTACAGCGGTGGCACCACGATCGTTGCAGGGACGTTGATCGGCGATACCACCAGCCTGCAGGGCGACATCGCCAACAACGCGGCCCTGGTCTTCAATCAGGCCACCAGCGGCGTGTATGCAGGCACGGTCAGCGGCACTGGTTCGCTGGAAAAGACCGGCACTGGTGTGTTGCAGTTGATCGGTCCCAACAGCTACACCGGCGGCACGGTGGTCAGTGCCGGCACGTTGATCGGCAACACCACCAGCCTGCAGGGCAACGTGGTGGACAACGGCACGCTGGTGTTCGATCAGGCCACAGATGGCGTGTTTGCCGGCGCCGTCAGCGGCACCGGGAGCGTGATCAAGCAAGGTGCTGGGGCGCTGACGCTCGACGTCGCCAACAGCCATGCCGGTGGCACCACGCTTGCCAGCGGCACGCTGGTGCTTGGCGATGCGCAGGCATTGGGTACCGGCAGCTTGACTGCGGCAGCAGGCACCACCTTGGATACCGATCAGGTATTGACGGTGAGCAATGCAGTCAATCTGACAGGTGCAGGTGCACTTGCGCTGGCAGGCAGCAACGATCTCGCGCTGACCGGCCCGATCACGGGCGCTGGTGGTTTGATCAAGAACGGTGCATCCACGCTGACGCTCGATGGCAACAACAGCTACACCGGTGGCACCACGCTCAACGCCGGCACGCTGGTAGGCGATAGCGCAAGCTTGCAAGGCGCGATCGTCGACAACGCGACCCTGGCATTCAACCAGGTCGCCGATGGTGTGTTCACCGGCTCGATCACCGGCACTGGCACTGTGATCAAGGATGGCGCCGGCGCTCTGTTGCTCAATGGTGCGAATGGTTACAGCGGTGGCACCACGATCGCTGCAGGGACGTTGATCGGCGACACCACCAGCCTGCAGGGCGACATCGCCAACAACGCGGCCCTGGTCTTCAACCAGGCCACCGGCGGCGTGTATGCAGGCACGGTCAGCGGCACTGGTTCGCTGGAAAAGGCCGGCACAGGCGTGTTGCAGTTGATCGGTCCCAATAGCTACACCGGTGGCACGGTGGTCAGTGCCGGCACGTTGATCGGCAACACCACCAGCCTGCAGGGCAACGTGGTGGACAACGGCACGCTGGTGTTCGATCAGGCCACCGATGGCGTGTTTGCTGGCGCCGTCAGTGGCACCGGGAGCGTGATCAAGCAAGGTACGGGCGCGTTGACGCTGGTCGCTCCCAACACCTATAGCGGTGGTACGACGATTGCCAGCGGCAGCCTGATCGGCAACACCACCAGTCTGCAAGGCAACATCCTCGACAACGCGGTGCTGGTGTTCGATCAGGCTGGCGCCGGTACGTTTGCCGGCAACATCACCGGTAGCGGTGCGTTGATCAAGACCGGGGCCGGTGCACTCACGCTGGATGGCGTCAACGCCTATCTCGGTGGCACCACCATCGCTGCTGGCACGCTGGTCGGCGATACCGACAGCCTGCAGGGCAACATCGCCAATAACAGCGCGCTGGTGTTCCAGCAGACCAGCAATGGCACCTACGCAGGGACGTTGTCGGGCACTGGCAGCCTGCTCAAGGATGGTGTGGGTACCTTGCTGGTCACCGCAAACAGCAGTGGCTTCACCGGGCCGACCACGGTCGCTGCCGGCACCCTGAGTGTAGGCAACCCGGCCAATCCGGGCGCTGCGTTGGGCGGGCCGGTCACGGTAGGTCCGGGCGGCACGCTTACCGGTAGCGGCAGCGTCGGTAGCCTGAGCTCGGGCGGCACCGTGGTTATCGGCGGCACCGCCGGCACGATCAGTGTCGGCGGCAATGCCACGCTCGGCAATGGCTCCACCTTGCAGGTCACGCCTGGCGCAGGTGGCGCGGTCACACCCATCAGCGTGGGCGGTGCGGCCACGCTGGCACCTGGCAGCACTTTGCAACTGGTGCGTGCGACGGATCTGCCGTTGTTTACCGAAATTCCGGTCATCAACGCCGCTGGCGGGCTCAGCGGGCAGTTCAGCAACGTTGTTTCCGACTACGCCTTTGTCGAGCCGAACGTCAGCACCAGCGCCACGGCGTTGTCGGTCTCGTTGGGTCGCAACACCGTGGCCATGGTCGATGCGGTCACCGTGCCAAATCAGCAGGCTGCCGCAGCTGCTGTGGACGGATTGCCGACCACCAACCCGGTCTATCAAGCTGTGGTGCGCTTGCCCGACGATCCGCAGGCGATCAGCACCGCGTTTGCCTCGCTGTCTGGCGAAAGCCATGCCAGCACGGCCACAGCGTTGCTGGATAGCCGCTTCCTGCTGAGTGGCGTCGGCAACCATCTGCGTGGCGATAGCCAGGACGCGCGTGTGGGAGACACCACGGTATGGATCACCGGTCGCAGCCTGCCCAATCGTGTCGATGGCAATGCCAATGCGGCCTCGGTACGGCGCGAGGACAACGGCATCATGGCCGGTGCAGAACGGCGCATCGGCGAGCGCAGCGTGCTCGGTATCGCGGTCGGTAATCAGGACATCGAAACCCGCTCGCGCGAGTCCTTCGATCGCTCCGATATCGATGGCACACATGCCGGCATCTACGGCCAGGCCGATTGGTCCGCGTTCGCGCTGCAAGCCTCGGTCGACTATGCCGATTACAGCGTGGACAGCACGCGTCGGGTGATGCTGCCCGGTGTGCTCGAAGAGCGGCTGAGCAGCAATTACGATGCGAAGGCCATTACCGTGTCGCTGGAAGCAGCATGGAATCTGCGCACCGGCAACGCGGTGTACAGCCCCTTCATCGCAGCCGACTACACGCATCTGAAGACCGATGGTTTCAACGAGCGCGGCGGCATTGCCGGGCTGTCGGTGGACAGCGCCAAGGACGAGTACACCACCAGCACGGTGGGTGTGCGTGGGCGTTGGCAGCTGGGCCAGGCGGCCGGGTTGTATGCGTCGGTGGGTTGGCGGCACGCGTTCGGCGACCGCACTGTGGAACGTTCGGCCGGTTTCATCGGCACCGGCTCGCAGTTCTCGGTGCAGAGCGTCACCCTGGCGAAGAATGCGGTGGTCGGCGAGTTGGGCGTGAGCCTGATTACCTCGCCTGCCAGTCGCCTGTCGTTGTCGTTGCAAGGACTCAACGGCGATGGCCAGACCGCGTACGGCGGCCAGGTCACCTGGGGTTGGAACTTCTGATTCACTGCAGACGAAAAAGCCCCGGCACTGCCGGGGCTTTTTTGGCCGATACAAAGGCACGCACATACAGCGTCATGCTTGCACTTGCACTTGCACTTGCACTTGCACTTGCAGCGCACCCGCACTCACTGGTCAGCTGCGTCAGCAGCCGCTGCGTGGGCATAGCGCAGGCCGACTCCGCACACCGGCCACGCAGCCTTGCGGCCACACTGCCGGTCTGCAGCCGGCGCTTAGAACTGCCAGCGCAGGCCGACATTGGCGTTGATGCTGTTGGCATCCGAACGACCACGCTCGGCACCCACGTTGCCGTAGATGGAGAACGCATCGTTCACCTGGTAACGCACACCGACCGAGGCACGCAGCGCTTGCTTGGACACCGGCTCGCCGGCGACGTTGAAACGCGCTTCCGGCAAATCGGTGAACCATGCGGTGAAGTCGGAGTTCGGGTTGCCGAACAGCGAGCGGTAGGCAACCAGACCATCGAAGCCCCACTTGCCGCGCGTCAGATGGCCACGCACGCCCACTTCGCCGTAGCCCGCGCGCAGCGTGTCGCTATTGGCACTCAAGCCCAGGCCGGTGGCCGATGCTTCGCTGAAGGCATCCTGCTTCTGGCTGACCACACCGACGGCGACGAACGGCGACAAACCCGCGTGCGGCAGCAGGCCGAGTTCGGCGCGCAGCGACCAGTTGGTGTCGTGGCGACGATCCTGCAGACGCTCGCCGATGCTGCCGGCCTGCACGGTACGCTCGGTTTCCACATTGCTCATGCCATACGAACCGATGCCCGAGAGGTAGGCCTGGCCGATCGGCTGATACAGATACGCCGTCATCGCATAACGGTCCGAGCGCAGACGGCTGGCCGAGGCATCGATGTTTGCACGGTCCTGACCCGAGCTCACCGCCGCACCCACGACCATGCCGTTGCTACCCATCGGCAGATCCACACCGAAGGTGGTGGACTGCTGGGTGTAATCGGCCGAGTCGAAACCGTTGCCGCCCAGATTGCCGTCCAGATAGCTGCCCTGCATCCAGGTGGTCAGCGTGGTGGTGTCGGCCAGGTAGGGAAGGCGATCGGCAGCCACGCGCGCATCGTTGAGTGCGGACTGGAAGCCCAGCGTGCGCTCGATGCCGTGGACCTGGCCAGCCAGGGTCGGCAGCGATGCGGCAACCTGCGCATCGGTCGCCGCCAGCAGCGAGCCGGTAGCGCTGATCAAACCACCCAGATTGTCGGTATCACCCGAAGCCACACGCGTATCCAGCACCTTGACCAGCGTATCGGCTTGCGCAGCACCGTTGACCACCGATTGCGGCGCACCGGCCGCTTGCGCGCTGGCAGCGGAGGCATTCCGTGTCAGCGTGGCGGTGACGGTGGTGGGGTCGTAGGCGAGTGAGGCGGTCCAGAAGAAATTGTTGGCGTACTGCACGCGATCGAAGGTGCCCTGCAGGTTGCCCGCCTGGACTATCTTTTCGCTGCTGCCGACGTTGTAGCCAGCCGCTTCCGGCAGCAACAGCAGATTGCCCTTCAGGCTGGCCTGGCCGGTGACGGTCAAGCCCTTGCCCAATTCGAGTGCGGTGGTGCCGGTGTTGTTGACCAGGCTGTAGTTACCGTTGATCACACCGCCGTGCGATTCGAAGGTGGCCGAGTTGAGCACGATCACATCCGAGCGCAGGCTGCCGGACAGTGCGAGCACGCCGTCGCTGATGCTGGTGCCGCCGGTGTAGGTGTTGTTGCCGCTGAGCGTGAGCTTGCCGGCGCCGTTCTTGGTCAGGTTGCCCGCGCCGGAAATGTCGTTGCTGAAGGTGCTGTCGTAGCCGGAGGTCACGTTCGCGGACCAGTTGTTGACGAACTGCGCCGGGCCGTTGATCGCCTTGGCCGCATTGACCAGGCCATAGCCGTACAACGCATCCACGCCCGGGTCGCCCAGATCGGTGGCAGTGGTCAACAAGGTCTGCTGCAGGTTGGAGGCGCTCATCCACGGATACACGCCCAGCACCTGCGCGGCGACGCCGGTGACGGCAGCGGTGGAGAACGAGGTGCCGGCGATCTGGCCCTGCAACTCGGTGCCGGCCAGGGCCGGGGCGAAGTAGCTGCCCGGCGCCACCAGGCACCACTGCGCAGCGGCGCCGCAATGGTTGGAATAGCTGGTCAGGCCGGCGGCATTGCCGGCGCTGTCGATATTGATTGCGCCCACTGCCAGCCAGTTGTTGCGCAGGCTGGCTTCCTGCACCGGGGTAGCGGCCGGGTAGGACGCTTCGGACGCACCTTCGTTGCCGGTCGATGCCACGATCAGCGCATCGGCCTGCACCAGCGGAGCCAGTGCGAACTTCCAGGCCAGCGCGGCGTTCGCGCTGCTGGCAGCATCTGCATACGAGGCACCGATCGAAAGGTTGGCAATCCGCACGCCGGCAGCCGCCAGATCCACCGCGGCGCGGCGAGCCTGCTGGGTGCCGCAGGAATTTTCGGCGCAGATGCGCGCATAGAACAGGTCTGCATCCGGCGCGATACCGCCGGCAAAGCCGTCCTGCGCCGACCCCAGCACCAGCGCCGAGATGACCGTGCCGTGGCCGCGCAACGCGTTCGCAGACGACTCCGGCGTGCCGGGGCTGGCGGTGTAGTCATTGAAGCTGTCGACCTTGCCGCTGATCGGCGCGTAGCTCGGCACCAGGTTGTCGTCCAGCACGGCCAACTTCACGCCCTGGCCGCGGGCACCGGCCTGCTGTGCCAGATCCGCATTGGTCGGCACCAGCAGGTTGCTGCCCAGGCCCTGGTAACGGGCCGGTGCAGGAGCAGGCGAGGGCACCGGTGTCGGAGCGGGAGCGGTCTTGGGCAGCGGGTCGGCCGTGGAGGTTTCCGGCGGCGCCGGCGTTGTGGGGGGCGTCGGGGTGGCAGGCGCCGTCGGCATGGGCGTCGGAGCCGGCCGGCGCCGGTGTCGTCGGAGTCGCAGGTGCAGGCGTGGACGGCGTCGGGGCCACAACCGTGGTCTGTGGCGGGTCACTGCGGACGTTGCCGCCACCGCCACCGCCGCCACAGGCGGTCAGGACGAGGCAGGATGCGATGGTCGTTGCGAGTAGCGAGCGATTCATAGTTTGTTTAATCCGGTCATTTGGCGCGCCGCTACTGCTGAATATCTGAATTTGGCGCAAAGGTTTCCCACGTCAGCACTGATGCCGACGGAGGCATTTAATTTCACGGGTTATTCACTTTATTCGTCGCCGATCCGTCCCTTCGGATAAGCGCCGCTTAGAACACGGGGAATGCAGTGATGCATCCAATCGTGTGCTTGCGAGATTGTTTAACGGCGCTATCCAGAAACTCTAAAACCTGAATGGTCAGTTGCAATTCAGAGAAAAACCGAGCCAATAGACATTTGCAATTTAATCCATAGCGAGAAAGGATTAGAAGGCCACTAGCGAGCTCTAGTACAGAGGAAAGCCGTAGCGAACGCGACCGTAAAACATCACATTTCTCAAGGGGCGGCAATCCTAAATGCGATTGCTATCGCAGTGAATCAGGGATATACCTCAAGCTGTCGGTGAATCCCTCACATGCTGTAGCGGATTCGACCGTAAGTTAGCGAATCTAACGGACTCTGCCGTATGAGCGGCGAATGATTTTTCCCGCGATATAAAAGCAGTGGGATCTTTATCGTCGGTCAATGTTTAAATTAGTATATCCATCTGAATTTATACTAAGCAGCCACAACAAATGGAATCGATTGTGCAAAATTCAATGGTTTTGGCATGCCAATCAGCCTAGATTTCTGTATGGGCTACTAGCGTGATTCGAGTAGTTGCTCGATAAAAGCCGAGTCTCTTCAGGCAGGAAAAACGCCGTTGCTGCTAGCAAATAGGCGCTTTTTTAGTCCAGCGATCAATCGGGCAATAAAAGGTTGAAGCCCAGCGTCACCCACGGCGTGTGGTCTGCACCATGCTGATATCCGGCCAGCAGATCCACGCTGGCACGGTCGCCAAACAGGCGCCGCAGTCCAGCCTGCTGGCCGAAACCGCCACGGTCGTCGCCAAACGCCTCGGCCAGCACCGTCCAGGCGGGGCCGAGCGTGTGCTCCACGCCCACACTTGCCGTCAGCGCCATCGCCGAGCCGCAGGGCGTGTTTGCGCCCACGTTCAGATGCAGCAGGCTGCGCCGGTCCGCATCCAGCGCGATGCTCACCGGCACATTGAGGATCAGCCCATCCAGCCGCTGCCGGCGCAGGTCCCAATTCGCCCCCAGCGAGGCACCCACGCCCCAGCGCTGCTGGTCCAGGTCGCGAAACAGCCGCTTCGCGCCCAGAGCGGCGATACCGGCCCGGGGTTGGTCGCTGAATGTCGACAGCCCCAGGCTGACTTCGTTGCCGGCCCAGGTGCAGGCAGGCACGGCGGTCAGTTCGCGCCCCGGGCGGGAGCCACGTAGCCAGGTTTCCACCTGGCAGCGTCCTTCAGGGGTCAGGGCGGCATCGTCGGTAGTCAGGCTGGCGGCGGCCTGCGCACGGAACGCAAGCACGGACGCAGCTGCCAGCAGCAGGGCAGGGAACAGCTTCAGGGACATCGGCACTCTCCTGGGTCGGAGCGCCAAAGACCGCGCTTTGGGTCTAGCTGGATTGTGTGGGTAATGCAGGCAATGCGTGGGCGCAAGCGCACGCGATGAGCCCCGCCCTGTGCGGACGGAGCCGACCTTGGGTCAGGATCCGTCGGCGCAGGTGCCGCGACGCAATCGACTATGACTGTCCAAGGAGCAGGCCTCTGGGGTGGGGGACGAAAAACGTGGCGCATGATGCCTGCAAGGCCGTGACGAGCGCAATCGGTGGAGCGCATCGGACAAGGACCGCGTGGCGCTCTGGTAAGCGCCTGCACCGGCTTCCCGGCTATCGGGGAATTGCGGTAGCACCACCGACTGGCAGACCATCAGTTCAGTGCGTCGCTGACAGCGCACGAACGCGAGGTCTGCAGCGGCTCTCGGTTACGGATTGAAATCGATCATCGCCAGGGTTCCCTCGGCGATGGTTGACTCCAGATGCAGGCGCCAGCCGAAGCGCTCGCAGATACGCTGGGTCAGGAACAGGCCCAGACCCGAACCGCCGCCTTGCTTGACCGAGTGTTTCAATGAGGCGGTGTAACGCTGCCGCCAGCGCGGTATCGAAGCCTTCGCCCGAGTCGCGGATGCAGAGCGTGTGCTCGACCAGCGAGACGCGGATGTCGCCAGCATAGGTATGGTCGGCCGCATTGCGCAGCAGGTTGCCCACGGCAATACGCACCATCGATTCGGATGCATGCAAGATCAGCGGCTCTAGCGCATCGATGTGGAACTGCACCGGCTTTGCCGAAACCAGATACAGATGGTCCTGGACCAGATCGGGAAGCAGGCCGTGCAGGACGGTGATCTCCTCGCGCTCGGCAGGGGTTGGTTCGCGCGAGAGATACAGCAGCGCTTCCATGATCTGCTTGAGGTTGCCCACGGCCTCGTCGATGCGATGCAACGGCCGCTGCGCGCGCTCCGGCAACTGCTGCTTGTGCAGCACATCGGCCGCGCCGGAGATGACCGCTAGCGGCGTGCGGAATTCGTGGCTGGCCTGGTCCAGCAGACTGCGCTCGCGTTCGATCGCGCGCGCTACACGTTCCAGGTGCGCGTTCACCTCACGCGCAATCGTATTGAGCTCGCTCTTGCGGTAGTCGGTGGGCAGCCGTTGCGCGGGTTGCAGCGGGTCCAGCTGCCGCATGCGCCGTGCCAGGTCGGTGACCGGCCGGGTCAGACTGATGAAGAGCCACCAGATCACCAACGCGATCATCGCCAGATTCAACAGCATGAACAGCACGCTCACTTGAACGCTTTCGTTTTGCTTGTCTTCGAGCTCGGTCATGTCGATGCTCATGACCAATCGCCCTTGTGGCAGCGTGGTGATCAACACCGAGTAACTGCGATCGGGCCGTGTCTGGCCCGGGGGTTCGGCGAACGGCCCCCAATGCGGTTGCAGGATGTTGATGAACTTCCTGGTCAGGAAGGGGGCTCCCTTGGCGGCTTCAAGATCACCTTCGCCGTAGTAGCCAGGCGTCAGCGCAGCGAAGAAGGCCGGCATTCCTGCGGGGAGTCGCGCAGGGTCTGACACCAGCCAGCCCTGCACCGGGCCATCGGTGGGAAGCGCGCTTTGCAACTCGGCCGCAGGCAGGTGCGCAATGCTTTGCGTGCTCGAGGTGAGCAGCTGTTTCCAGATCGGAGCTTCGATCAACTCCTGGCTCAAGAAACCTTGAACCGCCAACCCCAAGGCAAGCATCGCGCCGGACACGATCAGGCTGCTGCTGATCAACCACTGCAGACTTCCCAGGCGCCCGCCCAATCTCATCGCGTCCCACCACCCAGGCGGATAGCCGACACCGGTGACGGTGTGCAGCAGTTTGTGTTCGCCGCTCTGATCCAGGGCACGCCGCAACACATGCATGTGGGAACGCAGCAGATCGCCTTCGGGCAATGCGTCGCCCCAGATCAGGCTTTCCAGTCGATCGCGACGCACGATTCTCGGGGATTCGCGCATCAGCAATTCCAGCACGTTGCGCAAGGTGCTGGAGAGCACCACGCTGCGCTCGCCGCGCGAGACCTTCAGACTGTCCAGGTCGAAGCGCAAATCGCCGACCTGCAGCAAGTGACCCGCTGTTGCTGCATTCGCGCTGGCTCTGCCCACCATCACGCGCAAGCGCATTTCCAGCTCCGGCAGCGCGACCGGTTTGACCAGATAATCGTCGGCGCCGTTTTCGAACCCGAGCAGCTTGCCCTCCAGTTGATCCTTGGCGGTGAGCATGATGATCGGCGTGCGGCAGCCATGGTCTTCGCGCAACGTGCGCAGCACGCTCATGCCATCCATGCGCGGCAGCATCCAATCCAGAATGATGGCGTCGTAGCGATTGCTGATCGCCAGATTCAGGCCGGAGTTGCCGTCGGGCGCGGCGTCGGGTTGATGTCCGCATGCCTCCAGATAATCGAAGATATTGGCCGCCAGAGCACGGTTGTCTTCGATGATGAGCACCTGCAATACCTGCGCAGGCTGGATCGAGCTGGAGGTCATCGCATCGGTGCTTTTCAGGGTGGGAAACATCATACGCAGCATCGTCTCCATGCACTCGACCAGCTCGCGCAACAGGCGGCCGATCGATGCCAGCAGGGCAGGGGAATGCTCAAACATGCAGTAGCCAGCGCCCGGCACCGATCACGCCGGCAAGGCTTGCCAGCGCAACGCTGAGCAACAGCAGATTGATCGCCCACTTGATGGCGTTGTAGGTCGGCCGGTGCCGCGCACGCAGCTGCTTTCCGCGCGCCATCAGCGGGCTGATCCAGGTGAACAAGGCGCTCGCCGGGCCGCGCTTGTCGCGCGTGTCGTTGGGCGTCATCGCGGCACGTGCGAGCTGGCAGTACAGCAGGTTGAACAGCCTGCCCGGCCAGCACATCGGCCTGACGACGTCGCACATGAGGATCAGGCGCGCAGCATCGGTGTCGTTGCGGACGAAATGCAGATAGGTTTCATCGAAGATGAACGCCTGGCCGTCGTGCCAGGCACGCGTCTGGCCATCGACGTCGATGAAGCATTGCGCGGCATTGGGCGTAGCCAGGCCCAGGTGGTAGCGCAACGAGCAGCCCAGCGGATCGGCATGCGGTGTGAGCCCCGAATGCGGCGGCAGGATCGCGAACATGGCGGCCTTGACCTGCGGATACTGCGCCAGGATCCGCAGCGTCTGCGGGCAGCTGGCACGCGCCGATGCATGCGTGTAGCCATACCAGCGCAGGTAGTAGCGGCTCCAGCCATATTTGTAGAACGTGCGAAATCCCACATCGAACGACGCCACCGAGCCTTCCCGGCGCGCCTCCTCAAAACTGCCACCGGCCTGGATGGCCAATGCCTCGTCGCGCATGACTTCCCAGTGTTGTGCAAGCGATGCCAGCGTTGGATAGGCGTCCAGCGCGACGAACGGGCCACGCGCTGCGCGTTTGGTGAACGTGTAGAGAATCACGTTGGGCAAGGCGAACACCGGCCAGCTCTTGCGCAGGTATTGCTTCAAGCTGGCATAGCGCGCTCGACCGCGATACCGGTAGACGTAGGTCATCGCTGCGATCCAGCTCGCCACCAGGCACAGCAAGGTCCAGGCGATCATGCTGCGCTCGCGCGCAGGCATCGCTTACATTGCCGCTGCATGGCGGCGGCATGGCCCGGTGTCATCAAAAGCCCCTGGAAAAACCGATCAACAGCGTGCCGACGCCGTCGGTATCGGGTTCGAGCAGCGGGCTGTCGCTGAGCTTGCTGGGCAACACGCTGTATTGCAGGCGCGTCATGAACTGCCAGCGCTTGCCGATCGGTCGTACGTAAGTGACACCCACGGTCGGCACGGTGGCCGAATCCGGCTTGTAATCCACCACACCGCGCGCGACTTCCTCGTCCAGCGTGCCGTAGTAGTAATTGGCCATGTCCTTGGAGAGATGGCTGATGCTAACGCTGGGCGTCAATCGGCCGCGTCCCACGCTGATGGGGTAGCCGTAACGCGCAGTCAATTCGTAGCCTTCGCTGGTGCCGGTCACGTCGGCTTTGGCCGTGAATTCGAATTCGCCTGCCGCGTCTTCCCATGTACCGACCAGACCCAGGTCCAGACTGTCATCGCGATCTTCCAGCAACGCGCGATCGATGCCGTTGCGCGCCAATTCCTCGCTACCCAGATCGTCTGCCGCCACGCCGTCCATGCGTAGCGCCGCAATCGCATCCAGGCTGAAGGTCTCGCCTTTGACGATGTGGTATCCGCCGGTGATACCGCGCAAGAACACCCGCTCGCCCTCGAACAGGATCAATGGCACCGGGTTGATCCGCGTGCCCTCACCGGCGAACGGGCTATCCGAGGCAATCGCGCCCAGGCCCAGGCCCCAGCGATAAGGCGATTGTTCGGCCAGCGATGGGTCCGCTTGCGGTGTGGTCTGCGCTGCGGCGAGAGAGGGGAGTGCCAACAGGGTGGCGAGGAAGAAACGGGAATGCGTCATGGGGAGGCTTCACTGGGAGAGGGCAGCGCCGCCGCTGTGCCGACCCGCGGTCGAGCAGGGAGCGATGGCGCGGCAGCAGCGTGCGTCATGCATGTCGGCCAAATGTCGGCAGTGCAGCAGCGGCGCTTGCGACGTTCCACCGACATCGGCGTGGCAACGTGCAGCGCAATCGCACTGCGTCCTACGCCGTCTTGCTTGCCACCCCGATGCTTCGCCTATGGAGTTCGCCATGACCGCTTTCTGTAGTTGCCTGTCGTCTTCATCGCCGATACCGCCGTATGCGAGATGAGGCGACGATCCTGACGTTGGCGCTGAAGATTGTTCCTGTTGCCGAAGCGGCCGCCTGGTTTCATCACGACCCGATTCGCGAGCTGGGAGGTAAGACGGCAGCCGAACTCGCCGCGCGGGGCCATTCCGCCCAGGTCGTCAGGTTTCTGCAGTCGGTTCTGCGCGGCGAACGCGACTGAAAAGGATGGAGAGCACGGGTCTTGCGCACCGGCCGGGCCAAGCCGGCAGTGCCGGCTGAATATGTGCTACTTGCACTCTTTTTTCGATGGGCCTAAGCTGCCGCCAAATTAAGTGCATATTGCACATATGTGGATGGCCATGAACGACGACAAAGACCTCGATGTGCTGATCTGCGGCGCCGGTGCCGCCGGCCTGACCCTGGCGCTGGAGCTGGCGCGCCGGGGCGTGAAGTTCCGCTTGATCGACAAGATCAGCGAGCCGTTCGGTGGCTCGCGCGGCAAGGGCATCCAACCGAGAACGCTGGAGATTTTCGAAGACCTGGGCATCGCAAACCGCCTGGCAGCCGTGGGCGGCCCGTATCCGCCTGAGCGCACTTATGCTCAGGACGGCAGCTACACGGACGCCGCACCCGATCGTGCGGAGCAGACCATGACCGAGCCGTTTGCACAGCCATTGATGGCCCCGCAATTCCTGACCGAGCGCGTGTTACGCGAGCGTCTCGCCGAGTTCGGGCATGCCCCGCACTATGGATGCGAACTGGTCGGCCTGGAGCAGGACGCAACCGGCGTGAGCGTGCAGGTAAGCGATGGCAGCGGGCCGCAGGTGATCCGCAGCCGCTACCTGGTGGCAACCGATGGCGGCCGCAGCTTTGTGCGGCAGGCACTCGCGATCGATTTCCCCGGCAAGACGCTGGGCGTGCGCGCAATCGTGGCCGACGTGGTCATCCGTGGTCTGGATCGCGCGTATTGGCACCGCTTCAACCAGGCGTCGATGCAAACCCAGATTTCGTTTTGCCCGCTGGCGGGGACCGATTGGTTCCAGATCCAGGCACCGGTGCCGCTGGAAGGCGACATCGATCTGTCGGTCGGCGGCCTCAACGCGATGATCGCCGCGCGCATCGGCGACACCGCCATCCGCGTCGAGCAGGTGTTTTGGGCATCGGCATATGCGATGAACGCGCGACTGGCCGACCGTTACCGCGTTGGACGTATTTTGCTGGCTGGCGACGCCGCCCATATCCATCCACCGACTGGCGGGCAAGGGCTCAATACCAGCGTGCAGGATGCCTACAACCTGGGTTGGAAACTGGCTGCGGTAGTGCGCGGTGCGTCCGAGAGCCTGCTCGACAGCTACGAGCAGGAACGCCGGCCAATCGCTGCCGCAATGCTGGGACTGTCGGTCAAGCTGCTCGACGCAGCCAAACAGGGCGACTTGCACCGCGGTCGGCAGACGCAGCAACTGGACCTGCACTACGACGCCTCTGCATTGGTGTGGCCGACACTGTCTGCGACCGCAATCGCATCCGGTTCGCGCGCACCGGATGCACCCTTGTTGGGCGCAGCAGGGCAGGCAACGCGCCTGTTCGAGCTGTTCAAGGGACCGCACTGGACGTTGTTGGCTTACCAGATCGCTGCACACGTACTGCCGTGTTATCCGGGTGTTCGCAGCTATGCGATCGGTAGCGACGGCGATCTGCAGGATCCGGGCCAGCAGATCGAACGTGCCTATGGGCTAGCAGCGGGCGATCTGGTGCTGGTGCGACCGGACGGCTACGTTGCCCTCACCGGCCGCATCGAGGCAACGCAGCGCATCACCGACTACCTGCACACGGCAGGTGTTGTTGCGACAGAGCATGCCGAATTCGAGTTGATGTGATCATTCGAATCGACAAGTGTGAAGCTCCCGCGCACTTGTCCTTCAAGTCGCAGAGATGACTGGGCCTCTTATGGAACGCCGCGTTTGAGATCGTCCGCAAACTTGCGCATGAGCCGCACCAGTGCATCGAGATCGCGCTCTTTCCATTCGGAAAAGATGGCGAACCCGATCTTCTTGCGCGCTTCATCGACCTTATCGGTCATCGTCTTTCCCTTCCTGGTGATCACCGCTTCGCGCACGCGATGATCGGCAGCGCTCTCGCGCCGGCTGACCAGGCCTTGTTCTTCCAGCTTTGCAATCTGCCGGCTGACGGTGGTGTAGTCGCGCCCCACGCGATCGGCAAGTTCGACCACGCCGATCGGCCCGAACCGTTCCACCAATACCAGCAGCGGAAATTGCGCGCGCTCCAGGGAGATCCCGGCCTCCAGAATCATCGCTGCATCGCGCTGCGGTTGGTTCATGACGCCAACGATCTCAAGCAGCGCGCCATGCAGCTCACGCAGTCGTGCACCTTCAGGCGTGTCTTCGGTTTTCTTCATCAGGGCAGTGCCTTGCGTCCAATGGGTGCATTTTACACTCACTGATGACTGGCAGCAGCCTGTCATACATGACGATCGTGCAGACTGCAGGACATGCGCGTGCATGTCCGATCTGTCGTAGCTTGATCACGTGTCGCCGTTAAACCGATGGCTGTTTTGCTACGCGTTCTTGCTGGGCACAGGACTCATCGCCATGACGGCGGCTTCCAGACGGATCAGGTAATCGCTGAATCCGCCGGTGGCGCGGGCGTCGCGGCGGGCGCTGGTGTTGACGACCGGGGTGACCAGGCGCGCGATGTGCATGCCGGCGTCTTCCAGTGCGCAGACCAGGGCGACGTCTTCGCTGGAGGTGCGCGTGGAAAAACCGCCGGCGGCCAGATAGGCGGCTGCGCTCATGCCCAGGTTGGCGCCGTGCACATGCGGATGGCCGTCACAGCGGATTTCCGTGTCCATGAAGGCTTTGCGCGTCTCCGGCCGAAAGTCGCGCCAATCGCCGACCTCCACGACACCGCAGAACACATCGGCCGCACAGCCAAGCTGTGCCGACAGCCAGTCCGGTGGCACGCGGGTGTCGGCGTCGGTGAAGGCAAGCCAGCGCGCACCGCGGGAGATTGCCGCAGAAGCCGCTGCCGCACGCGCAATGCCGACGCCGCCGCTGGTCTTGAGCGTCATGGCGCCATGCGAACGGGCAATGCTACCAGTGAGGTCGGTGCAGCGGTCGAGCGCGACATGGATTTCCACGCGCTCGCCATACAACTGCGGATGCCGGGCCGCCACCAGGATGGATTGTAGACACTGCCCAATCAGCGCTGCTTCGTTATGCGCCGGAATGGTCACCGCAATCATCGCAGGCGCTCTTGTTGCGCAATCGACGGTCCGGCCATCCATGCCTGCAGCACGAAATCAGGGTCTTCATACGTGCACAGCGTCTGCAGCGCCAATGCATCGTTCAATCCTTGATGCACCCGCTCTGCACTGCGCAGCGCGCCCTGGAAGTCGTGACGCCAATGACAGGCGACAAGGCAACCGCGCTCGCTGAGCGATTGCGCAAACAGTGCAGCGGTTTTTTCGAATGCGGCATCTTCCAGGTAGTAACCGACCTCACTGAACACGATCAGATCGAAGCTGCCATCCGGCCAATCCGCAGGATGCGCCGCTCGTTGCAGGGTCACATGGCGCATCTGGTCGACGCGCGCACTCGCCAGATCGACCGCCTGCTGAGAGAGATCGGTGGCCAGCAACGCGTCGCAGCGTTGCCCGAGTGCTGCAGTGAGTTCTCCGTTGGAACAGCCAAATTCCCAGCCTTTTGCAAAGCGCCGATAGGGCAGGGTGCCGAGCAGGATCTCGCGTTTGCGCTGCTCGTACCAACGCGAGCGATAGCCGAACGGGTCGTCGTCGGCATACAGCTGCTCGAAATGCGCGACGCTCAAGGCCGTCATCGGATGAACACCTCAAAAGAGCGATCGAACCGTTCCAACACGTGCAATGGCAGGATCGGCGCCGCAACAGCCGGCGTGCACTGACCGATCTGCGTTGCGAAACACTGGATGGCCTGCCGCTTCGCCTCCATCACTGCGGGAGCCAGATCGAATCGGGTCGCACGTTCGTCGGTAAAGACGCCGTCGTCCGGTTGCGACCAATGCCAGGCCCAGACCGGGTATTGCAGCAAGCGTGCACCGTGGGTGTCGCAGGCAGCCTTGGTGGCGCGCGACGCGGCTTCGTGATCGGGATGGCCGTCGCGTTGCCAGGTCACCAGCACAGTATCGTTTGCATCCAGCAAGCCGCCCACGGCCTCTGCAATGCGCGCCTCGCACGCAGCCAGTGCGCCGTCACCCAATGCAAGATGGATCAACGCGCCTGGCAACAGACCCAGATGTCGAACGGCTGCGTCCAGCTCCAGCCGACGCGCAGGGCCAAGCACATGCGGCGCCCAGCCCGGTTCGTCGGGATACGCCAGCTCGCCATCGGTGAGCGCAATAATCAGCACAGGTACACCAGCCGCGCGTGCAGCTGCGATGAGCCCACCGCAGCCAAGCACTTCATCGTCGGGGTGCGGCGCGACCACGACCAGCCGACGGCTGCCTTGCAGCAGTTGCGATAGCGAGCTGCGCGGCATGCCACTCAGACACGCTGCATCGCGCCACACCGACTCGGGTGTGCCTGCACCTTCGATTGCCTGGCCGGTCAAATCTTCCATGCGAGATCCTGTTGATGGCAGAGCTCACCCAAGGCTTGCAGATCGCGTTCGCCATGGTGTTGTCGGATGAAGACCGACAAGTCGGCGCAGCGCTGTGCATGCACGCGGTCGCCGCAAAGCGGGCCGGGGCCCAGTGCACGACCAACCCGATCGAGCGTGTCGCGCGCCACTGCCTCGACAACACTGCGTACCTGCAGCACGCCGCGCATCTGCGGATCCTGCGGTTGTGCGTCAATCTGTTGCGCGAGCTGACGCAACAACGCACCAGCAGCGGCCAGGCCTGCGTCGATGGCGCCCAGGTGCGCGGCGGCGTGCGGATCGCGGCGTACCCGAGACGCTGTGCGCAGCACATTGGCAACGGCGTTGGTTGCGCCAAACCAGCATGCGGCGATGCCTGCACCACCATGCCAGAACCCTGGCCGTGTCAGATACGCATCGCTCGCTCCAACCCGCTGCGCGGGAACCCTGGTGAAGGTGACATTGGCGGTCTCGATGTCGCGCATGCCGATCGCCTGCCAGCCACTTGCATCGATCTGCACACCGGGTTGATTCAACGCCACCGCAAACAGACAGCTGGCACCGGCGTGCTGCGTGGTCACCAACGCGTGCGTGACCTGGGCCGCGCCAGAGCACCACGCCTTGGTTCCTTCGAGCGTGCTGCCGGTAAATCGCATATCCGAACCCGGTGGCTCCGCTGCCCACACAGCCCAGCGTTGCCCAGGTTCGATGACATCGACAGCCAGATCGGCGCAGATGGCCTGCGCGTCGTAATGCGCTTCCAGAAATTTGGCGACACACAAGTCTTCCGCAGCGATATCGGCGAGCAGCTGCCAGCGTTCGGTAGTTCGGCCGCGCCCTGGTAAAGGGAGCACAGGGTGATCGCGCAACCAACGTTGCAGCATTGATTGGTTGAGCCCGTTCTTTGCATCGTGGTTGTCAGGCGATAAAAAAGCTGGATCGTTGGATGTAATGCGTGCGCTCATCGCAAGGAAGCTAAGCAGCGAGTGGTGCAAAGCGTGTGAGGCGCTCAACCGATGACATCGCTGCGAAGCGGACCATGCAATTGGGGGCCGCGCTGCAGCCGCCCTGTTTCTAGTGCCCCACGAACGCCTCAATCTGTTGCACCAGACCACGGCGCGTGTAGGGTTTGCTCAGGAAGATGGTGCGCTCGGGCAGCCCGTTGGGCGAGCGGCCCAGACCGGAGGTGAGGATGGCTGGCACATTGTTGCCATTGGAGCGCAGGTAAGAGATGAGACCATAGCCGTCCAGCAGGCCCGGCATTTGAAGGTCGGTAAAGAGCAGGTCGATGCCCGGATGGTTGTCGATATGTTCGAGCGCTTCCTGGGCGTCTACAGCAGTCACAACCGCATATCCAACATCCGACAGCAACAGCGAAGCGATCTCAAGGGTGTCAACATCGTCGTCGACCACGAGGATCAGTTTTTCGTTCTTGAATTCCATAAAGCAGGTGTTCTAAGGATGCCCGCACCACATTACGGTCCCGACGCGAAAGGCATGTGATCGATTTGAGCACGATGAACACAACGCAGGATTTCCCCGATCATCGCTACCGGCAAGTGGTCGAACTCTCGCTGGATTCCATCAAGGAGATTTCGCTGGATGGGCGTGTCAAATTCGTCAACGCGCATGGTCTGGCACGCGTGGCGGCAGAGCATGCCAGGTCCATTGTGGGCGAGCTTTGGTCGTCGTTGTGGCCTGAAGAATTCAGGCCACGCGTGGAAGATGCGCTTGCGGCTGCTGGTCAAGGAATGATTCGTCAATTCGAGATCGAATGCACCAGCGCAGATGGCCAACACCAGTTCTGGCTGGTATCCACCAGCCCACTGCGCGATGCGCACGGTGGTATCGAGGGCGTGCTTGCGGTCAATCGCGACATCACCGAGCGCCGGCAATCGCAGCAAGCGCTACGCACGCTCAACCAGACGCTGAGCGCCCACAACGACCCGCTGATCAGACAAAGCGAACTGGCAGACGCGATAGGCCACGAACTTCACGGCGACATGGGCGACGAGCGTGCCGTCGAGGACGAGCTGGACATCGCACGTGCAGCCCAGCGACTGGCCGAGACCGTGGCCGAGCGGGCGCAGGAGGGAGAGGCCGTTGGGCAATTGCTGGCAGGGGTGGTCCACGACCTCAATAACGTGCTGCAAACCGCGGGCGCTGCCATCGAAGTGGTTCAGTCTCGCGGCGCTGTCATCGCCGAAGACAGGAAGATTCTGCGCATGGCCGAGGGCGCTTTGCAGCAGGGCTCGATCATGGCGCAGCGGCTGCTGGGGTTCGCGCGCAATCACCCGTACGCACCCGAAGAGGTGGATCTGAACGAGCTGGTCGCACGGCTGCTGCCCTTGCTGCAACAGGCAGCGGGTAACAAGGTGTCTATCGAGTGGACACCGGCAGCGATCAGGAGCGTGGTGTTGGTCGATCCGCACACATTGGAACGCGCGCTTTTGAATCTGGTGATCAATGCACGCGATGTCTGTGGCGAGCACGGCAAGGTCGGTATCGCCGTGGCACAGTGCACGCTTGCCGATACCGACGAGGTAAGCGCTCGCCGCAGTGGCGACTACGTCACCATTGCTGTCAGCGACAACGGCAGCGGTATTACGCCCGAGGTACGTGAGCATTTGTTCGACGCCTACTTCACAACGAAGCCGGCGGGGAAGGGCACCGGCTTGGGCTTGGCGCAAGTCGACGGCGCAGTGAGGCAGGCCAATGGGTTCATCGATGTGACATCCGAGCCCGGGCAGGGCGCGTGCTTCACGTTGGGGTTCCCTGCAGTTTGACTGCTCTGGCCAGGTTGAGGCATCGCCACCGGGCAAGACTCCCGTACATCTACAGAATCGAGCTTGGGTGGGTCTTCATCGATCGACACGATGCCTCGAACGGCGCACCCATGTCAGCTGTCTTCAAGAATGCCCAACGCCGAGAGCTTGCATCTGCCCATCCATTGCCTAGCGTAATGCCTCGCAGCAAGTTGGGTATCGAATCTGACATCCGGCGGTTTGTAACCGCGCAGGGTGATGCCATCTTCGAAAGAGACAAGAATTTCCGGAGCGTACAAGGCACCTGCCGGCGCCGTGTGCGCCGTCAATCGGTAGTGACCGATGTTCCGGATCATGGTGAGCCCCATACACACCTCAGTGCCTGCATTGAGCGGCTTGAACCAGTAAGGCTTGCCCAGCAAGAAGTTGTCGATTCCAGATTGGGCGCTAATTTTGCAACTTGCAAGGAATCAACGAGCTTCATTGCTGCTGTTTGCAATGAAGCTTTAAACACGGCAGATCGCATACTGCACAGGTCGCTCTTAGATAAAAGGATTCATAAAGCAGCGGAACGATTTCATTGCCGGGCTTGTTACTCGATACAGCCAGCGGTGGCGATTAGAAATTGATCAACCAAATGGTGTTCCGAAAGCAATCCACCGCAAATAAAATCGCAACACACAGCGGACCTCGATCAACAAAAACTACTCACCACGCATCATTGCTGACGTGAATCCGGACTCGAGGCGTGTGCACGTTGTGTGAGATGGCTGACATCAAATCCTTGAAACTTGCAGAGCCAGCTAGGTGCAAGCTTGACGCCACCCAACCGGCACGCAAAGCGTGAGCTGCCATCGACTCACAACACCGCGACGGTCCACAGACGATCATTGCGCGCATGAACAGCAGTAGCCAGATCTCGGTGCGCGCATTTTCCGCTGCACCCAAGAACACCGCGAGCGATGCCAGCAGTCTCATCGAAGTGCATCTGTCCAGCAGCCCGGATCCGCGCTGGCGTGCCTGCTTCAACTTTGTCCTGCAAGGCCGGGAGATCGCGTACCTGCAGGACAAGCCGGTGTTCGACCACGCGAGCTTCAAGGCCACGCTGTTGCCCGGATACGCGGATTCCTTCCGGCAGGAACTGCCAGAGCTCATCGCAGCGGCAAGCGCGCTTGCGCGTGCCCAGACCAACAAAGACGCCAGCCGCTAGCATCCACATTGCGCTTCTCATCACATGCCCGCTGGCAGCATCAAGCCACGTCCAGACCTCGCCCCCAATGAGTCCGCCATGAATTCAACTGCGCTTCCCGCCCGGTCCTGGGCAATCCACCCATTCCATGCCGCCGTGCTCGGTGGCGTGTGGCCACTGTTTCTCGGCGCGCTACTGAGCGACTACGCTTACTGGAGCACTTACCAGATCCAGTGGAGCAACTTTGCCTCCTGGCTGCTGGTCGCGGCGATGGTGCTGACCAGCATTGCGCTGGTGTGCGCGATCGTTGGATTCGCGCGTGGAAGCCGCAACGTCATCTACATCATCGCGCTCGGCGCGGCATGGATCGTGGGCTTTTTCGATGCCTTGCATCATGCGCGTGACGCCTGGGCAGTGATGCCGGCGGCACTGGTGTTTTCGGCGATCGCAGCCGCGTTTGCGTTGGTCGCAACCTGGGCGGGATTGTCCGGCCTGCGCGTAGGAGGTGCACGATGAAGCGTCAAACCATCACGATCATTGCAGTGTCCGTGCTCGCTGCAGCACTGGCCGCCTGCAACAAGGCGCCCGAGCTCAATCAGCGTGGCGCTACTCCGGAGCTGCCGGAACCGGACCGCGGGCTGATGCCCGACATGACCATCGCCAAGCCCACCGCGTGGGGCGACCGGCGTCCGACCGTGCCAGCCGGCTACCGCATCGCTGCGATCGCCACCGACCTGGGCATTCCGCGCCAGACCCTGGTGTTGCCCAATGGCGACATTCTGGTGGCCGAGGGTCGCGGTGGCGGCGCGCCCAATCTCAAGCCCAAGGACGTGATTGCCGGCGCGATCAAGGCCAAGGGCAATACGTCGGTCAAGAGCGGCAACCGGCTGACCTTGTTGCGCGATGCCAATGGCGACGGCACCTATGAACTGAAGACCGTGTTCGCCGACAAACTTAACGCACCTTACGGGCTCGCACTGATCGGCAATGCGCTCTATGTCGCCAACCAGGATGCGTTGGTGCGCTTCGACTATCGCGAAGGGCAGACCAAGGCGAGCGGCGCGCCGGCCAAGGTCACCGACTTGCCCTCGGCCATCAACCATCACTGGACCAAGGCGCTGACGGCCAGTGCCGACGGGCGCTACCTGTATGTGGCGATCGGCTCCAACAGCAACATCACCGAGCGCGGCATGGCGGTGGAGATCGATCGCGCGCAGATCTGGCAGGTGGATCCGGCAACCGGTGCGCACAAGCCCTACGCGACCGGCATCCGCAACCCCACCGCACTGGCGATCCAGCCTGGCAGCGGTGCGTTGTGGGCCGTGGTGAACGAGCGCGATGAAATCGGCCCGAACCTGGTTCCCGATTATCTGACCTCGGTGCGCGAAGGCGGCTTCTACGGCTGGCCTTACAGCTATTGGGGCAAGCATGTGGACACACGGGTGATGCCGCAGGATCCGCAAAAGGTCGCATCGGCCATCGTTCCTGACTACGCGTTGGGCTCGCATGTCGCTGCACTCGGCGTTGCATTTTCATCTGCAGCGATGGGGACGCAGTTTGCCGACGGTGTGTTCGTTGGCGAACACGGCAGCTGGAACCGCGACCCACCGGTCGGATACAAAGTGGTGTTCGTGCCGTTCCGCGATGGTCGCCCGGCAGGCGATGCGATCGACTTCGTCTCCGGCTTCCATGGCGACGATGGCCTGACTCGCGGCCGTCCGGTCGGCGTCACTGTCGACCCACGTGGTGCGCTGATCGTTGCTGACGACCTGGCCAATACCATCTGGCGGGTCACGCCTGATGCCGCGCCCAACGCCGTGCCGAATCCCGCACCTGAGGCGGCGCCCGCTTCACCAAACTAAGCGGCGCAGCGACTCACTTCACTGCCAATGCCCGGTTCCGCAAGGAGCCGGGCATTGACGTGTCTGAAACCACAAAAACAGCTGGCCTGTTGCGATCCTCACCCATGCAGCTGAAGACGCTGCACGCGTGCAAGCAGCCGGCTCGCCAGACCAGGCTCTTGCCCCTCAAGCGACGGCCCCATCGGGACCCGCAATGCCGGAGCGCGCAGCCGGCCGGGTGGCAGGCAGATCAACACGCACGGCGTCTTCGCCAATGCGGCATGCAGCGAGGAGCGCCAGACACCGCGACGCACCACGGCATCGTGTTCGACCACCAGCACATCGGCGCGGGCACGTTTAAGCAAGCTGGCGATTTCGCGCCGTGGGTTGCCGACCGCCACGTGGATGCGCACGCGTAAGTCGTCGTCCTGCAACTGCGCGGCAAGCTCGCTCAGCCAATGGCTGGCTGCCGATTCGGTCAAGGGTTGGTCGTTGAACAGGCTGTCCATCAGCAAGCCCTCGCTGATGTCTGGCATCACATGCAGCAGATGCAGGTCTGCGCCGCGACGACGTGCCAGCGCCGCCGCATCGCGCAAGGAGTCCAGGCTGGTTTCGCGGCCGGTGATCCAGCAGGCGACATGCCCACCCACTGCGCCATCGCGCGGCAGCGCCTCGGCGTAGGGCAGGGTCAGCATCGGCGTGGCCACGCGCTGCAGCACCCGTGCACGCAGGGAGACATGCAGCGGCCGCGGCAGGCCGGTGCGTTCGGAGGGCGGCATGATCAGCAGCGCATCGTTGCGGCTGCGGCAGAACGAGACGATACCGGCCGCCGCCGGGCCGCTGCTGAGCGCACGTTCGCAGCCTGGGTAGTTGGACGCTTCGGCAAAGAAGGAGTCCAGCGATTGTTGCGCCTGCGCACGCTTGCCCTTGGCATGCACGTGCAGGATGGTCAGGCGTGCACGCAGGCGGTCGACCAATTGCGCCACCGTCGGGATCGCGGCATGGCAGGTCTCGGAAAAGTTGGTGGCAAAGATCAGCTGGGTGGGCGTGGTTTGCATGGCTGTGTCCCTGGTCAGTAGATGAAACCGTCGATGGCGCGCACCTCGCGCAGCGGCACGCGCTGGCCGAGCATTTCGCGCAAGGTCAATTCGATCCCGCGTGACAACGCGGTCATCGGGGTGTCGTGCACGGTGTTTTCGAACGGGTCCTCGATCGCGCTGCTGGCGCTGTCGATCGCGATCAACGTGAAGCTGATCAGCACCGAGGCGATCGGCATCGCCAGGCCCATGCCGGCGATCAGGCCAAGCGGCACCAGCCAGCAATACAGGTTCACCAAGGCGCGCGGCAGCGACGAAAACTGGCGTGGCAACGGCGTGTTCTTGATGCGCTCGCAGGCACCCTGGATATTGGCAAGCGTGGTCAGGTTCGCATCCAGCGACGACCAGCGCAGGCTGTCGAGCATGCCCAGGGCACGGGCCTGCTGCAGCTGTTGCCCCAGGCGCAAGGTCAGGGCATTTGGGATGTTGGCATAGACGCGCAGTGCGTCGGCGCGCTCTGCGCCGAGCAGCCCGGCCAGCTCCGGAAACGGATTCTGCTTGCGCAGATGGCAGCGCAGCGCATGGACGAAGGCCACCTGATGCACCACGATGTCGTCGCGCAGTGTGACCTGATCTGGATCGGCTGGATCCACATCCAGTGCGGTGAGCGCCTGCCGGGCGATCGCACGCGAGGTGTTCACCAGCGACCCCCACAGCTGACGCGCCTCCCACCAACGGCCATACGCGGCATTGGCGCGGAACGCCAAAAAGATCGTCAGCGCCGATCCCAGCTGCGCAAGCGGTAGTGCTTCGATCGACAACCAATGCCAATCGACAAAGGTGTAGAGCCCGGCCACCGCGCAATCGAAGGCCAGCAGCACCAGCAAGCGCTTGTAGGTCTTTGGCCAGATACGGCGCAGCGGAAACGTATCGCGAAGAATCATGGGAGGCGGTATCGACGTGGGTGCCGCCATTACACCCAGCCTCCACGGATGTGTCTGCCATCCTTGCGCCAGCGTTGGACGGTCACTGCGCCGTCAAACGATGCCGTCCAGCTATCTTTCGATAGGATGCAATAAGCGGGCGCCGCCGCAATGCTGTGACATGCGCAACGCTGGTCGATGATTGGGAACGTGGTGAAGCGATGGACAGACTGAGATTGCCGTTCAAATGGCGCGGGCAGGTGGTCAGGCTCAATCGCGCTCCCACGCTGTGGGCGTCGCTGGCCATGCTCGCGCTGCTGGTGCTGGCCGAGTGGTACTCACACCTGGGCGTGTCGCTCGGGCTGCTGTACATCCTGCCGGTGGTGCTGGCAGCCACCGTGCTGTCGCGGCGAAATATTGTGATTGCCGCCGTCGCCTGTGCGGCGCTACGCGGTCTGTTCGTCACCGAAGAATCGTTGGTCGAGCAGGCCTTGCGCTTCTTCATGGCGACCATTGCCTACGCCGGCTGCGGCCTGCTGGTGGCCGAGATCAGCCGCACCCGCCGGGTGATCCTCTCGCACTACGTGCAGTTGCGTGCCGAACAACGCCTACGCCGGCGGCTGGAACGGCAACTGCGCCTGCTTGCCGAGAGCAGCCCCGCCGCATTGCTGACCGTGGCCGGCGATGGCCGTATCGTGGCGGCAAACCGAGCCGCCCACGAAATTCTCGACATGGCCGAGGAGGGCTGGCTGCAAGGGCGCGCCGTGCGCGATTTCCTGCCCCTGCTCGACGATGCGCTCAGCATGAGCGCCAACCTCGACGGCATGCGCACCTCGGCCAGCACCTGGGGCCGGCGCGACGATGGCAGCACCTTTCCTGCAACCACCTGGTTCTCCGTCTACGAAGACAGCGAGGAGCGCCATGTGGCCGCGATCCTGGTCGACACCAGCGAAGAAGTGCGCGCGCGCGAATCGGCGCACTTCGACGACCTGCTCAAGAACAATCGGCTGCTCGCCGGCGCGGTCTCGCATGAGATCCGCAACCTGTGCTCGGCCGCCGGCGTGGTGACCTCCAATCTTGCCCGTCATCCGGCCATCCGCGCCGATCCGGACCTGGCCGCATTGCAAAGCCTGGTCGCCGCATTGATGGAACTGGCTTCGTTCAACCTGCGCCGGCAGACCCCGCATGCGGCGCACGAGACCCGCCTGCAGACCCTGTGCAGCGAGTTGGACGTGATCATCCGCTCGGACTGGGACGACATCGATGGCCAGCTGCTCATCCAGATCCCGGCGGACTTCCCGGCGGTGCACGGCGACCGTCATGCGCTGTTACAGGTGCTGCTCAATCTGGCACGCAACGCGCTGCGTGCGGTGCAGCCGTTGCCGCAGCAGCGGCGCCAGCTGATCGTCAGCGCCCGCGTGGAGCAGGGCAGTGCGGTGTTGAGCGTGCGTGACGCCGGCCCGGGCATCGCCGAGCCCGGCCGCTTGTTTCAGCCGTTTCGCAGCGATAGCGATGGGTCCGGATTGGGGCTCTACATCTCGCGCGCCTTGATGAGCAATCAGGAGGGCGCGCTGCGCTACGCACCGGGAGGCGAGGGCGCCTGCTTCGAGCTGCACATGCCGCTGGCGCATGCACCACTGGCGGAGACGCTGGATGGATGAGTCGCGGCGTAATCCGGTGCGTCTGTATCTGCTCGATGACCACACGCTGTTCCGAGAAGGCCTGCTGCGCCTGCTCGGCGCCGACGCGCGGTTCGATGTGGTCGGGCAGTCCGGCAACCTGGCACAGGCGATCGTGCAGATCGCATCGCTGGCACCGGACGTGGTCATCCTCGATTACGACATCGGCGAATACAACGCGCTGGACTATATGCGGCGGCAGGCCGACCAGGCCAAGCGCCCGGCCACCCTGGTGGTCACCGCCGGGCTCCCCGAGCGCGATGCATTGGCGTTGATACGCCTGGGCGTCTCGGGCATCTGCCGCAAGGACGTCTCCACCGACGAGCTGATCGACAGCATCCACGCGGTTGCGATGGGCCGTGTATTGATCGACCAACGCTACCTGCAATCGCTGGTCGCCCAGGACACCCAGGAAAGCCGCCCCAGCTTTACCGAACGCGAGCGCGAAGTACTGCGCGGCCTGTTGCGGGGCCAATCCAACAAGTTGATCGCCCGCCAACTCGGCAGCTCGGAAAGCGCCATCAAGGCCACGTTCCAGCAATTGTTCAACAAACTGGACGTGCGCTCGCGCAGTCAACTGGTGATGGTGATCCTGCAGGACTATCGCGACCTGGTTTGAGCCTTGCCACCCTGATGGACATGCGCCGTTTGCTAGCATGCAGTCACCTGAAACTGCGAAGGCAACAGCATGGCGCCAATCACATTTCCCGAGCCCGAGCTGTTCTTGCCAGGGCAGGGCGAGCCATCGCTGCGATGGGGCATCTTGGGTCCAGGGCTGATCGCTTCGGCATTCGTCAGCGCGCTACGCAAGCACACCAGGCAGCGGCCGTTCGCGGTCGCCTCACGCAATCCCGCGCGTGCCGACACCTTCGCAAAAACCTGGGCGATGGAGCGTGCGTACGACAGCTACCAGGCGCTGGTCGACGACCCCGAGATCGACATCGTCTACGTTGCCACGCCCCACAGCGAGCATCTGGAGCATGGCTTGTTGGCGTTGCGCGCCGGCAAACATGTGTTGATCGAAAAACCCATCACCACCTGCGCGGACGATGCACGCGTGCTGGTGCAGGAAGCACGCGCGCGCGGCCTATTCCTGATGGAAGCCATGTGGAGCCGGTATCTGCCGCACACCTCGGTGCTGCGTAAACTGCTGGCCGATGGCGCGATCGGCGAGGTGCGGCATGTCTTTGCAGACCTCAGTCAAATCGGCCCCAATGATCCGATGCATCGGCAACGCCGACCGGAACTCGGCGGCGGAGCATTGCTGGATCTGGGTGTGTATACCGTGCAGTTCTCGTCGATGATCCTGGCTGCACCCACCGCCATCACCGCAGCCGGTGCGCTGACCGACACCGGCGTGGATGCGTTTTCGACCGTTGTGCTCTCGCATGCAGGAATCGCGCAATCCACCCTGATCAGCTCCATCGTGGCCCGCAGCAGCTCGGTCGCCTATGTCACAGGCAGCGAAGGCCGCATCGACCTTGCAGGCGACTTCCATAACCCCACAACCCTGCGTCTGGTCGGCAACGATTACGCCAGCCAACCGGCGCTATGGGCAGATCCGACCGGCGTCAACGGCTACGACGGGCTGTCCTGGCAAGCCACTGCTGCCGCACGCTATATCGGCGAAGGGCGCACGGAGTCTCCGCTTCATCCACTCGACGAAGTGGTCCAGATCATGACCACCCTGGATGTGGCGCGCGCGCAGTTGGGCGTTGGCACCGCAGCTTAGGACCTCAAACAGCCGCTCTTAATCTGTATCCCGGCGTACGCGCGTTCGGTAGGCCGCCACATTGGCGCCGTCGATGTGCTTGGCTTGCGTGCCGGTGATCGTATCGATCTTGCGGTCCGAGCCGGTCACTGGCTTGGCATCGACCGTCGTTTCCCGCTCGAAGGCATGCGACTGGTCGGTATTGCGGTAGTACTGGTACAGCACCCAATACAGGGCAGACGCACCGACCGGGCCGGCCAGCAGTAACCACAGTCCGTTGTTGTCGCTCATGCGGTCACCGCCACGATCCATAGGGCAATTGCTTCGATGACGGTGCCGGCGGTGAGTGCGGCCAGCAACAGTTTCCACTGCTGCACCGGCACGCTGCCCATGGTCTCGCCGGTACGGCCGTTCACCGCGATGTAGTGCAGCATGCCGCCGCTACGTCCGGGCTGGTGGTACGAGTACAGCCACACCGGCAGATACATCGAGACCCAGCGCGTGCCATGGACATCCAGCCGCTCCACCTCCCAGCGCACGCCGCGGTCGTAGCGGCGCACCGAGCTTTCCACTTGTACGCGGGCGATCGACAGCAGCTGGTCTTCCAGTCGTGGCCTTAGCTGCTCGACATCGCGGTCGCGCTTTTCCGAGGTGAACCCCGCCAGATACGACGCGTTCCACTTCACTGCATTCTTGGTGTCGAACGGCAGGATCGTATTGATGATGTTGTTGGTGTTGACCCGGCTATCCAGGTTGCCGCGCTCGGCAGACGATTCCAGCGGCAGATCGTCCACCGTGAATTCCACCTGCCGCTGCACCTGGTACACGTCGGCGTCGTAATAGGTGCGCTTGTTCTTCTCGGTGCCTTGCGTGTACTGCCGCGTCTTGATCTCGCCTATGCCGCTCACGCTGGTGCTAACGCTGCCGTCCACGATCATATAAGGCAGGTAGACACCCACCACGTTCTCGGGCGTGAATTGCTGCTTGAAGGCCTTGAGCGCAAACAGGCGCCGCTTGTCCACGAACTGACGGATACGCGCCACGGCATCGTCTTTGTTGATGTGGAAGGGCAACACTGCGTCGGGCACCGCGCCGTTGGCCACCTGCTCGTTGACGCCGAACACATGCCGGCACCAGTGGCAACGCGCCGTCATCGTGCTCTGCGTATTGATGGTCACCTCGGCGCCGCAGCCTGTGCACTTGAAGCTCATCAGGCTGGCGGCGTCTGCAGCGATATCCTGAGCGCCCGACGCGATGACCGTGCCGCGCAATTGGCCGATGCCTTCGCCGAATCCGAACACTTCTTCCACCCGCGCGCCGTGCCATTCGTGACGACAGAACTGGCAGACCAGCAGATCGGTGCCGAGCTTGGGCCGGATATCGCTGGCGCCGCATTTGGGGCAGCGGTTGAGGCCGTCCCTGAGCTCGGCGGCGGCCGTGTCGATGGCCAGCGGGTCAGGCGCCTGCAGCTCGTTGCGGATTGGAGCGGGCAGGGTGGCCGGGGCGAGCTTGAAACTACCCGGCAACGGCGGTACGTCCTGCGGCGAACCGGGGCCGGTCGCAGACGCTGCGGGCAGCGGCGGCAATGGGGGAGGTGTCGCCGGCAACGGCGGCGGGATGCGGGAGTTGGAGGAGTCGGACATGATGGCGGCGCGTCTCGCTTACAGGCCCAACGCCTTGGCTTTTGCCGCGTTGTAATCGTCCTGCGTGATCAGCCCAAGGTCCAGCATTTCCTTGGCCTTCTTCAATTTGGCGACTACATCGTCGGCAGCGGGTGCGGCTGGCGCAACCGGCTGTTGCAAACCGCCAACGCCACCCACCAGGCCGGTGGCCATGCCCACGCCTACCAAACCTGCGGCGCCGCCATGTTCGCCCGCAGACTGGATGCCCTGCGCCACACTCGCCTGCAAATTGGAATTGCCGCGTGCGCCCGCCAGTGCGTCGGCGCGCTGTACGGTCTTGAGCAGTTCGCGCGTAGTCGCGTCGTATTCGATCGACACAATGGCCGTCTTGACGATGGCCAGACCGCGCTCGGAGTTCCACTGATACGCATGCTCGACCGCATCGGACAGACTCTTGGCGAAGCCGAGCGAATCCTGCTGCAGCCGCGCGATGCGGTTGCCTTTGCCCGGATCGTTCGTATACAGGCTGAAGGCCGGCGCCAGCGCACTCACCACTTCGTTGAACAGCTGGCTGGCAGCAGCGTTGTCCAGATCAGTGAAATCGAACACCTGGCCCGGCTGCAGGTAGCGCGCCGGCACGAAGTTCTTCACGAACAAAATGGGGTCGACAATCTTCAACGTATACGAGCCACGCGTGATCGCGCCGACCTGCGTCCCAAGAAAGCCATCGTCCCAATAGATCTCCGACTGCGTGCCGAATCGGTTATCTGGCAGCTCCTTCAGCGACACGAAGAACGCGGCCTGTTGCGCACCCGGCTGGCCACCGAACTTGAAGCGCTCCCAGCTCTGCCGGATCAGCGGCGTCACCAGGCCATCGCCAGCGAAGATCGACTGCGCATTGACATCATCGGAGCGCCATTCGTAACCACCCGGCTCGGCGACAAACCCGGTGATCGCACCGTCCTGCAACAACAGCAGCCCGTAACCCTCGGGCACGACGATCTTCGAGCCGTTGCTGATGATGTTCGAAGACGCGCTGGTGTTGGCACCGCGCCCGGCGTTGCTTCCACTCGGCACCGCAGCGAACAGCGCGGCGGTGGATGGCAGGCCAGCCGGCACGGTGTAGAAGTCCTTCCACTGATCAGCAAGCACGCCACCGACTGCACCTGCTACCGCCTGCAAAAGACCCATGACAACTCCCTGTAAGTGGTGACGAGATATTGATGATGGGTGTTGCGCCCACCGCGTTCGCCGCACTATATCAGCAGCGCACTGGCGTTATGGCGTCGCCCATCAGGCATGGCGTGGTGGTGCTGCAACAACGTGTCGCGGTGCGAGCTAGCGCACGATGCAACAGACACAAAAAGCCCCGCATGCGCGGGGCTCTATCGCGGTGTTATCGCCGCCAATCGCACAAGGGCGCAGCAGCCGCTGTCAACCTTACGGCAGATCGCACTTGAGTTTCGCGTCCACGTAATAAGGCTTGGGAACCTCCGGATTCGTGCTGGTCTTTTCGAACACCACCTCGAACGAATCCAGATCCGGCTTGCCCTGACGCTCCCGTGCAGGCATCCTGCAATTTCTTCTTGACTGCCGCGATGCCAGCATCGCGATTGGCGCCGTCGGCGCTGTTGGTCAGATTGGCGACCTCGGCAAATGCCGGCGAACTCATGCCCAACAAGCCAGCAACAACCATAAGAGCGTGCAGCTTTTTCATACAATCTCCTTTGCGATGTCTTTAGATCTTCCGGGGGTCATGGACGCCAGCGGCGATCAAGGCTTGGCGAAACAGGGCGCCGCGAGCTGTCCAGCCCGGCGCAGCATAGGCCGGTCGAGTTAAGGCATCGTGCATACGCGCGTATGCGCCGTAGCGGATCGCCTCAACGTGTTGGCCATCTGCAGATTCGATCACCTCTCAAACGCAAACGGCCCGGACAAGCCGGGCCGCTTGCGACGCGCAAGATCAGAACTCCTGCCAGTCGCTTGCATCGTGCGAGGCGCCTGCGGCCACCGCCCGCTTCGGTGCAGCCGCCGGGCGTACCGGGCTTTTGGCAGCGGCAACAGTTCGTCCAGCAATCACACTGAGCTTTGCAGCAACCGGCGTTGTCGAACGCGGGGTGCGCGTGCTGTCGTCGCTGATCTTGAACACGGACACTGCCTGCGTCAGCTGCACAGCCTGTTCTTCCATCGAGCGTGCAGCGGCGGTGGCTTCTTCCACCAATGCTGCGTTTTGCTGGGTGGTTTCGTCCATCTGCGTCACAGTGGTGTTGACTTGTTCGATACCGGCCGACTGTTCCTGCGATGCCGCAGAAATCTCGCCCATGATGTCGGTCACGCGCTGCACGCTGGCAACGATCTCCGCCATCGTGGAGCCCGCCGTATGCACCAGCGTCGAGCCTTCGGCAACCCGCTCGACCGAATCGTCGATCAGACTCTTGATCTCCTTCGCCGCAGCAGTGGAACGCTGGGCGAGGGTGCGCACTTCCGACGCCACCACCGCAAAGCCGCGGCCTTGTTCGCCGGCACGTGCGGCTTCCACCGCCGCGTTCAACGCGAGGATGTTGGTCTGGAACGAGATACCGTCGATGACCGAGATGATGTCGGCAATCTTCTTGGACGAGGCCTCGATACCAGACATGGTGCCCACGACCTTGCTCACGATCTCGCCACCCTGTGACGCGACGCTTGCCGCACCGATCGCCAACTGGTTGGCTTGACGGGCGTGCTCGGCATTCTGGCGCACGGTGGAGGTCAGTTCTTCCATCGAAGCGGCGGTTTCTTCCAAGTTGGCCGCTTGTTGCTCGGTACGCTGCGACAGATCCTGATTGCCGGCGGCGATTTCGCTGGCGGCCGAGTTGATCGAGATCGCCGAATGCTGGATACGCCCCACGATTTCGGCAAGTTGCGCAGCAGTGGCATTGGCGTCGTCGCGCATCTGCGCAAACACGCCCTTGAACTCGCCACTCATCCGCGCGGTGAGGTCGCCTGCGGCAATGGATTGCAGCAGCGACGACAGCGATTGCAGGTTGCCATCGGCCGTTGCCATGAGCTGGTTGAGGCTATCGACCATCACATGGAAATCGTATTGGAAACGATCGGCATCGCCGCGTGCGGTGAAGTCGCCATTGGCTGCAGATTGTGCCAGCTGTTTGATCTCGTGATTCATTGCAGACAGGTTGGCCTTCACCTCGTCCATGGTCTGCGTCAGCACCGCCTTCTCGCCGGGCAGGCGGTCCATGCTTTCGCTGAGGTCGCCGATGGCGTAACGCCCCATGATGCGCGCCAGGTTTGTCTGCACGGCCAGATGCGAGGCCACCAGCGTATTGGTGTCCTTGGCCATGCGGCCGTAGTCGCCAGGAAACGCGGTGGCATCGATACGGAAACTGACCTGGCCATCATCGTGGCGCTTGGCCATGTCGCTCTGTGCAGTGAGCAAGGATTGCAGCTGCGTCTGCATGCCACGCATGGCACGCAGCAGGCGGCCGGTTTCATCCTTGGCGTCGCTTTCCACGTTATTGTCCAGCTGCCCGTTGGCAATTGCCTCAGCAGCCTGCGTTGCACGTGCGAGCGGCTGGGTCAGGCTGCGGGTGATGAGCCAGGCGAGCAGGCTGCTGATCACCACCACGGCTACACCACCGGAGATGATCAATAGCTTGCCGCGATTCATCGACGCCACTGCGTCGGCATAGGCTTGCTGGCTCTGACCTTCCTGACGCGTCACCAGCTCGCGGATTTTGTCCTGCCATGCAATCGTCGCCGGGCGCGCTTTTTCGCTGAGCAACGCCTGCGCCGGCGTATTGTCGTTTTTAGCCGCGAGCGCCATGACCTGGTCGTTGATTTTTCCCGAGATGGCGCGTCGCGCATCCATCTCTGCGCGAATCTTGCGGCCTTCCTCGGAGCTGGGCAATGTGTCCAGCTTGGCCCGCAACTCGTTGTAACGCTGACGTTGCGCCTTGATGGTAGAGAGCGCTTCGTTGTTGAGTTCATCGCTGGTGGCCATGGCGTACGTGCCCAGCGCGATCAGGATCGATGAATTGGCATCCAGCATGCGGTTGCCGATCTGGATCTTGGCCATACGATCGAGCACGATGAAATCGAACTGTTGTCGTGCGTTGGCCATGGTGATCAAGCCCGTCGCCACCAGCAGGCTCGACAATAGGATCAAAATTCCAAAAGCGACGCCGAGACGGCGACCGACGTTATAGCGTTGCAAATAGGCAGTCATGCGAATCGTCCTGATGTCCAGTAAGTGGCACCGGCTAGCAGGCCGCGTGATGTTCGCGTGAGTGCCTCGGCAACGTGATAACGACGCGAAAATCGGAAACTTGAACCGCGCGCTCCAGGCTGCATTTAGCTTGCATTTTCGTTCACGTACGTCAGGAAAAACCGAATGGCAGCGCAGTGATTATGTGCGTGAGACTGCTGATGCCACTGATCCGTTCGCTTTCAGCAGATGCTTGTACGCAACAAGCGGGGTTTCCCACGCTTGTTGCGTCGCGTGCGATCAAGCCCGCGCCGTCGCCTCGCGCACGAAGTCTTCATAGGTGCGCAGCGGGCGCTCCAATATGGCCTGCAGTTTTTCCACCGTGCCGTCGGCTGCCTGCATACCGAATGTCTGGATACCGGCCATCATCAGGCGCATGTCGTAGGCCAGCCAGGATGGGCCGTACGCCGCCATCTGCGCTTCGAACGCGGCCACGTCGTCGCCCGCGTAAGCGATCTCGCGCCCAAGTGCTGCACTCCAGACCTTCGCAACCGAGCTGCCTGTGACGGCATGTGGGCCAACCAGGTCGAGCGTGACACGCTCGAGCGCGGCAGCTGCACGGTCGCGTCGCAGCAACTCGACAACCGCGATGTCTGCGATATCGCGCGCATCGATCATGGCAACACCTGCGGAGCCGATCGGCATCGGGTAGACACCGTAGTCCTGAATCGTCTGCTGGATCATCGCTTCGTTCTGCATGAAGTACGCAGGACGCAGAATCGTTGCAGGAATATCCAGGCTTTCGATCATGCGCTCAACCGTGTGCTTGCCGGTGAAGTGGGGCACGTTGGTGAACTTGTCGGCATGGATGACCGACAGGTACACGATGCGCTCGATGCCTGCCTCCTGCGCCAGATTCAATGCGATCAGCGCCTGTGTCACTTCGTCGGGAGTGACCGCATTCAACAGGAACAGCGTGCGCGCCGACGACAACGCGGCACGCATCGATGCAACATCGGTGAGGTCTGCGACAACTTCAGTCACACCCGCCGGGAAAACGCGCTTGCCGGGTTGGCGAACCAATGCCTTGACCGCTGCGCCTGCATCGGCAAGGCCCTGGGTGATGAGAGAACCGATGGTGCCGGTGGCACCGGTGACGAGAATGCCCATGTGAATCTCCTGCTATGGATGGAAGGGGCATCAGTGCGACATCGCTGCCACGACTGACGTTGCGGTGACCAGACGATAGGCCGTTGCATCGCCAATACGAAGACGCCAAGATGTGGACGCCTGGTTTCAAATCTGGAACACCATGGATCTGAATGCATTGATCGATTTCGCGCTGGTCGCAGCGAATCAGGGCCTGGGAAAGGCGAGCCGTGCCAGCGGCCGGTCGAAGGCGACCTTGTCGCGGCGCATCGCCGATCTCGAGGAACAGCTGGGGGTGCGATTGGTCGAGCGCAGCGCCCGTGGGCTCAGGCTCACCGAAGCCGGGCAGCTGCTGATGGACCGCACCGAAGTGCCGTTGAGCGAGGTGGCCGAGGCCATGGCCGCCGCACGCGAAGGGCTCTCGACACCGCGCGGACGCTTGCGGGTGGCATCTCCGGTGCTGTTCTCGCAATTGGCGATGGGACGGATTGGCGCGGAGTTCTGTGCGGCCTATCCGGAGATCATGCTCGAGGTGGTTGCAGAAGACCGCACGGTCGACCTGGTGGAAGAGCAGTTCGATGTGGCCATCCGCATCAACCCAAGCCCGGACAGCAGCCTAGTCGGGCGGTGTTTTGCCAAGGATCGGCTGGTGGTCGTGGCTGCGCCCGGCATCGCCATGCCCACCAGCGGCGCGCTCACATCAGTTCCCGCTGTGGTGATGTCGAGCTTCCAGCCGACCACATGGAATCTCGATGACGGGCGCCTGGTCCTGGAACCCATTCCACGGCTGCGGTTTTCCTCCTTCCTGATGGTTCGCGACGCAGCGATTGCAGGCGGTGGCGTGGCGCTGCTTCCGCAGTCGATCGCATGGAACCAACTCGCGCGCGGCGAACTGGTGCAGTGGGGCACGATCGCGGGCATAGAGCCGGCGCTGTGGGTGTTGCACACCTCCAGGCGTCTGGCCGCACCCAAGGTGCGCGCCTTCGTGGACTTCATGTGCGACAGATACCCGGATGTGTCGCTGGTGTTGAAGGGGTAGGCCGCTGCGTCCCGCTTGTGCGGGCCAGGCTGCGTAGCGGCCAGCGCACCACGGTGTCATAAGTTCGGTAGAGCCGCCTCGCGCTCTCGGATGTTTATCGGGGTGCGGCAAGTCCTCCATTGCGCAGCCGAGACTACGACATGGGCGAGTACAACGCGCTGGCCTTGATCCGGCTCGGCGCGTCCGGATCACAAGATGTCGGACTCATCTGCACGATGCGTGGACGACGCGCCGGTCATCATGCGCGCCTGGTGGATAGAGGTGTTACATGGCGAAGCCGACGCTGTTCTTCCTGCACGCCCTCGGGTCCAGCAGTAACGAGTGGCCTGGTGTGATCCAGCGATTGGAGGCGCGCTTCGATTGTGTGGCGCTCGATATTCCAGGCTTCGGAGAGGCGCCGCCGCTGCAGCATGTCGACACCGCCGCACTGGTTGCCTGGTTCGTCGACGAGGTGATTCGGCGGCAACCGACGTGCTGGCTTGCGATCGGACACAGCATGGGCGGAAAGATCGCCACTCTGGCAACAGCGCAGGCGCGCGATGGCATGGCCGGGCTTGCCGGCCTGGCAGGCGTGATCCTGGTCGCGGCGTCGCCGTCGGCGCCAGAGCCGATGGATGAGTCACGCCGACAGACAATGTTGGCTTGGTTCGAAAAGGGCCATCCCACCCGGCAAGAGGCCGAGCAGTTCATCGACGATAACTGTGCGGCGAGGTTGCCTGCACCTTTGAGGGACGCGGCTGTAAACGACTGCTGCGAACCAGTGCAAAAGCGTGGATCGCCTGGCTTGCGCACGCCAGTCGTGAGGACTACAGCGCGCAAGCAGGCTACATGCATGTGCCGGCGTTGATCATCGCCGGCAGTGAAGATGGCGACCTCGGCGAAGCCGCGCAGACTGCGCTGAACGCGCCGCATTATCACGATGCGCGTGTCGCCGTCGTGGCCGATGCCGCGCACTTGATTCCGTATGAACAACCGCAGCACCTCGCGCAGCTGATCGCAGCGCATGTGGATCGCAGCGTGGACAAATGCCTGCCCGATGACTTCGTCAGGTTGCTCAATGCAGACAGGGTCGCCCCGCGCATGCGCAAGCTCTTGCTCAGCCGGCATGCGGGCCCGCCCGCGACTGCGCAAGGTGTGCTGAGCCAACATCAACTGGAACTACTCACCGCAGTCGTTGCGCGTGTATTGGATGGGGCCAGCGATGCGCGCGAGATTGCACGGCGGATGGATATCCAGCTTGCCGAAGGCGCGGGCGATGGTTGGCGCCATGCCGCGTTGCCATTCGATCGGCTTGCAGTGCCGCTGGGGCTCGACACGCTCGACGCGCTGAGCAATGGCTTCGTTGGCTTGCCTGCCGAGATCCAGGACCACTGGCTGCGCGAGGTGTCGCGCTCGACGGCTGGCGATTCCTCGGCACACGGGCTGGATGCAGCGCAGCTGGCGCACTGGTTCGAAGACGTCCGCGCCGAAGCCGCGCGGATCTGGATCAGCCTTCCCGCCACGATGGCGGCATTGGGATACGACGGCTTCGCGGTTGGCGGTGCCGGTATCGACAGCGCGGGCTATCAACAGACTGCAGCCGATCAACAGGAAGCCTGGCAGCTTCCTGCCAAGGGCCTTCGATGAGCCCTGGCATCCACGACGCTGCAGTCGATGTGGTGGTGATAGGAAGCGGGGCAGGCGGCGGCCCATTGGCTGCACGGCTCGCGCAGCGAGGTCTCTCGGTGGTGGTGCTTGAGGCGGGTGCGGCCTTCAGCCCTGCGTCCCATCTACCCGATGAGCTGACCACCGGCATCTACTGGATGGAGGAGCGCCTGAGCGGCGGGCAGACGCCCACCGCATTTGGCGCCAACAATTCCGGTTCGGGATTGGGCGGTTCGACCCTGCATTGGGGCGCCTTCTGCCCGCGTCCGGACAAGCGCGATCTGAGCCTGTCGACGCACACCGGGCAGCGCGGCATGGACTGGCCGATCGCGCATGAAGAGCTGCTGTCCTATATCCGCCGCGTCGAGGAGTTCGTCGGCGTGTCCGGGCCGGCGCACTATCCGTGGGACCCCGAGCGCAGCTACGCCTATCCGCCGGCGCAGCGCAATGCATCGGCCAACGCGATGGAGCGCGGTTGCCGCACGCTGGGCATCACCGCTACCGATGCGCCTGCCGCATTGGTGACCAGGGCGCATCAGCAGCCGCACCACGGCATGCGCGCGGCCTGCAACAACTGCGGCGCCTGTCATCAAGGCTGCAGCAACGGTGCCAAGGTGAGTGTCGATACCACCAGGCTGCCGCTGGCGCGTGCGCACGGTGCCCAATTGCGACCCGGTTGTCGGGTCATCGATATCGAGCGCGACGCCCGTGGCACGGTCAGCGCGGTGGTCTATCGACAGGATGGACGCGAACTGCGCCAGCGTTGCACAAGCTTGTTCCTGTGCGCAGGCGGCGTGGAAACACCGCGCTTGCTGCTCAACCTGGGGCTGGCCAACTCCAGCGGCCAGGTGGGGCGCAATTTCATGGCGCATGTGGCCACCCAGGTGTGGGGGGAGTTCGATGCGGATATGCGCATGAACCGTGGCTACCCCTCGTCGCTGATCACCGAGGACATGCTGCGTCCGCCCAATGCCGATTTCATCGGCGGCTATCTAGTGCAAAGCCTGGGCGTGCAGCCGATCACCCTGAGGTTCGGCAGGGAATCATTACGTGCGGGGCCGAAATCTCTCTAAACTATTGAATCTAAAGGTCGATCTTTCCGTTTCGGTGTCGGACTCCCCTGGCGACTGGTGACACGACTGTTGGGTTTAACCCGAGTAAGGGTTCGGCCGACATACGTGCAAAAGTGGCTCACAAGATTGGATTTCGTCCATTTCATCAGTGGGTTAGCGGATTTTTGGGGGGCATTTTTGCACGTATGTCGGCTGAACCCCGTATTGCCATCAGCATGGACGGCAAGGGCTGCTGGCGCGACAACGTATTCATCGAGCGGCTGTGGAAGTCGGTCAAATACGAGGAGGTCTACCTGCGCGCCTACTACAGCGTCAGCCACGCGAAGGCATCGATCGGCCGTTACCTGAGCTTCTATAACCAGCGCAGGCCACACACCGCGCTTGATCGGCTGACCCCCGATCAGGTCTACTTCAACCAGATGCTGTCCTTGCCCAAGGCAGCTTGAACCCGCAGGCGATCCACTTATCCAGCACGGCTACGCTGTTTAAATGAATGGAGCCACCTCTCTGCACCTCTCCAGCAAGACGCCCTGATGGCTGCCGTGCGCACTCAATTGCTGGACCAGAAGCGCTGCATGAACCGTCCAACTTCTGGGGGTCATTTCAATCCCGGGCGGTTCACTACCGTTATTCTTCAGACCGAGAATAGTTGTTAAGATGAACATCGGTATGACCGCTTGAAAGCGCTGTTGCGTAGTAATCCTCAAATGATCGGTATGCTGGCACGATTCCGCCGCCGTAGTCGTATGCGGCGTACCACATCAACGGATTTCCGTAGCCTAGTGATTCGATGACAGGTTGAGCCTCTGTAAAATATTTGACCATGTCTTCGATAGTTCCATACTCTACTCTTTCGGCGTTATAAGCCGCTCGCCGCTGACCTATTCGCCCCTGCTGGAAACCGGATCTGATCTCCGCAATTTCATTGGCCCGGCTCAGGTTGGAGAGTTCAACCAATAATATATTGAGAGATTGATAGTGGCTCCCTTGAACGTTGCTGGCTGTTGTCTCTGTCAAGGCAATAGTCCGAGTTCCCGGTCGTGTTGCGGCATGCCCAAAGGACTGGCCGATCTCACTGTCTGGCACGATCCTTATCGTGACACCACCTTCGCCTGCAACTGCGTTCATTCTTTTCCTGAACGTGCTTGATGCCTTGTAAATTTCTCCTGCCATCGTCAGCAAATGGTCGATGCGCGGATCTTCGTGAGGATTTCTTACTTGCGCAATAACATTGCGCCAGCTGGCTCCGTGAACGTTTGAGTTCCGTTGCAACGAAGATCTACGCTGCAGGCCATCTAGTGCTCCACTTGATGCCTGATTCTCACCTCGAGCACGCGTCGGAGTAGAAGCATTGGACGTATTTTCACTTGAGGCAGGTGAATTTGACGGTCTGCCTTGTGTTGATATGCAAATGCCCATTGCCTATTTCACCTAACTTTTAATTATACTACACTCGATGTTAGCTAAGAACTTTCACGGATTCCTGCCACACCTCTCGTACGTCATGCTTTCCGGAGACCGGGTAGCTTTGTGCCACGGGTGTCTCTATGGATGATCTCAAGTTGGATATCAGAGGTGTTGGCCAACAGGTCATCCAGGATGTAGATGCCCTTATGTACGCTGACCCAGCATCGAGGATGCAAGAGATCACATATTTCGTTTTGCGTACTGTTGCTCATACCAACCCAAATGACCAGTAGCCAACGAATTTGCCACTGCCTCGTCCTCCGACCGGGTGCTAGGCTCGATGTGTCCTTGGGCTGTAACCATGCAATGCCATGCGTAGGGGTTGTCGAGACCAACCCGACGCAGCGTTTCGTGCGCTTCCATATAATAAGCCTGAACGTTGCGGGTGGAATTGTATTCAACTCTTTCAATGCTTTCCGCGAGTTCGCGGGGAAAGCTGGGCGATGGCTGCATTGCGCTCGCATTCTTTGAATGCGAGGTCTAGCGAAGCGTTGCTCAATTCAAAGGCAAGAACGCCCATTGCAGTGGTGGGGTCGCGCGCCATCATCTCTCCCAACACCACCTCCCTCTGTTGCGGATTGAAGTGCGCTGTGGCTACTTCGGGATCAATGCGAATCCCTACCATGCCTTCCTTCTGGATAGTCGCCATGGTCTGACGGAACGTTGGAGAATCCGCGAATATCAGGAAAAGATGCGTGATAGCCTGCGCTAGCCGCGGGTCCCTTCCCGTCGTGCTGCAAGGTGGTGGTGGTGAGGTTCGCCCACTCTTGCGCCCGCTTTTGGAGTGCTTGATGGTGCGAAGAAGCTGTGCCAGTGGGATAAGGGTTCCAGGCGGGAGGAGCCCACATATCGGCAGGAGCGATCGGATACTCGCCGGTCGATACGCCCTGCCACTCATGGGCTGAGTCATGCAAGTTGCCCTGGTATTCTGACCAACCGCTAAAACCTTCCTGGCCGGACCATCCTGCCCCTTGCCGACTGGGTGAGCCCTGCGGTTCAGGAGAAGCCGCGCGACGCGGCGGGGAAGGCAAAGCGTCGCGCAGTGCATTGGTCGAGGAGGAAGACGAGTCCCTGCGCGATGGCGACGACGACTCGGATGGCGTGGCCTGCTCTGTAGTACGGGTTGTATAACGCGCAGGTGACCCTGCCACGCTCGGCTTTGAATTGCATAGACCCATGTCGATCTCCTGCAGTGACTGTAGAAGCAAGTTTGGCGGGGAGCGCTCCGCTTCGCTTCGCCTCACCGAAGGCATGGTTGGGACGGCGAAGCATTGACGCGGGGATTCCCGAGCCTTCGCCAAGCGGCTGATCATCTGCCTGCCGGCATTGCACCGGCTGAGATGGCGTTTTCGGGTTCGCCAACGGAGTGCACTGGCCGCAGCCGCGCCAGGAGTTGTTCCAACGTGCTCAGGCGCACCGTGGCCCGCAAGGTGTCCGCCTCGGCGTGTTCCCGGCGCTGGCGCTCTTCGACCAGCTCGGCCCGCGCCGCAGCCAGTTCGGCGCGCACGCATTCCAGCGCTTGGACATCTTGGGTCCAGCGCACCTGCAGGGCTTGGTGCTCGGCGGCCGTCAGGCGCAGCGCGTCGCGCTCGCGTTGCTGGGCATCGGTCCGCTGGCGTGCCTGCGCCAGTTCCCGCTCCAGGCGGGTATGGCGTTCCAGCCACTGGCCATTGTCGCGGTTGAGCTGCATCAGATCGTGGTTCTTGGCGGTCAAGGCCTCGTTGGCCCGCCGCAGGGCGACCTGCAACTCCTGCACTTGATGCGCGTGCCGGCGCTGCTCCTGCTCGCGCTGGTCTCGGACGGAGGTCCGGTAGTGCTCAAGGGCTTCCCTGGCATGCTCGTGCTTCTGCTCCAGCGACTGGGCATGACGTTCGTGCTCCGCCAATCGCGCCGTGAGGCCTGCGATCCGCTCAGCCAGTTGGGCCAGTTCGGTGGTGCGGCTGGCCACCTCGCCCCTGGCGGCGTCGCCCGCCTCGCGTTCGGCCTGCAGTGCTATCTCTGTGCGTTGCAGTTGCGTCCTGAGTGAGTCAGCCTCGTGACAGGCCTGCTCCAGCGCTTGGGTGCGCTCCTGCAACTGCGCCTGGAAACGCGCCTGCGCCTGCGCCACGACCGTGTCGGCCTCGGCGTGCAACCGCTCGGCCAGGCGGCTGACCAGATCCTGCAGCGCGTCGCCGATGGCGACCTTGGCGCCGGGGCGCTGCCCGTCCTCGTCGTCCAACTCCCTCAGATAACGGTGGATGGTGGTCTTGGACCCCGTGTTGCCGAGCGCCACCCGGACCGCGTCCACGGACGGATGCGTGCCCGTTGCGCGCAGGCTATCGCGGGCGCGTTGCACATCGCTTTTGTACAACCCGGACCTTGCCATCCGTTACTCCACGTATTTCGTAACGTATTACATACCACGTATTTGCGTACTACTCAACGTGTTAGACGGACCAGCTGCGGGCCGTGATCTCACGCGGGATAATCTGGAATTATCCCGCGTGAGACGGATTCTGCGCCTTTCCAGCCGTCCAAACAGTACGAAACCGCCCAAAGCCGACGATCGCTGGGTAGTATGGCCCAGAGCGGAAAGGACGCCAGTCGGGTATGGGCAGGTCCGCCGCCGAGCTCGTTGGCCATCAAAGGACTGTGCATGCCGATCGAACGCATCGTCATCGACAACTTCAAGTCGTTTCGCCATCTGGACCTTCCCCTCAACGCCCACATGAACTTGGTGGTGGGCGACAACGAGGTTGGCAAGTCCACCCTGCTGGAGGCCCTCCACGCGGTGGTCACCGGCCAGCTGCATGGGCGCAATCTCGCCTACGAGCTCACGCCTTACCTGTTCCATCAGCCGACGGTGCAGGAGTATTCGGCGGCGCTTGCAGCAGGCACGCCAGCCTCGCCGCCACGGATCTCTATCGAAGCGTACCTGGGAGGCGACGCCGCGCTGGCGTCGCTGCGAGGCACCAACAACTCGCTGCGTCTGGCTACCGCCGGCATCCGGCTGCTGGTCGAGCTCAACGACGACTACCGCGAGGAGTTCAACGCCTACCTGCAACAGCACCAGGGCGCGGCCAGCCTGCCGGTGGAGTACTACACGGTGCGCTGGTATTCCTTCGCCAACAATGGCGTCACCGCCCGCAGTATTCCGTTCGACTCGACCATCATCGACACGCACGGCATCAAGACCTTGTCCGGTGCTGATCGCTATATCGCCGGCATCATCGAGCAGGCATTGACGCCTGCGCAACGTGTCTCGCTGTCGCTGAGCTTCCGCCGCATGCGGCAGAGTTTTTCCGAAGAAGCGGACGTGGCGGCAATCAATGCGTACCTCACCGAGCACACCGGGGACATCAGCCACCGGGCGCTGACGGTGGGTGTGGACACATCGCCGCGCTCAACGTGGGAAACCAGCTTGTCACCTTACCTGGATGAGCTCCCGTTCACCCAGGCCGGCAAGGGCGAGCAAAGCGCGGTGAAGATGAAGCTGGCGATGCACGCGGCCGGCGCGGCCGACGTGCTTCTGATCGAGGAGCCGGAGAACCATCTGTCCTATTCCAGCATGACCCAGCTGATCGACAAGATTGCGGCCCTCTCCACCGCACAGCAGGTAATCATCGCCACCCATAGCAGCTTTGTGTTGAACAAGCTGGGCGTGGACAACGTCATCCTGTTCAGTGCGCAGGGCCAGATGAAGCTGGACCAGCTGCCGAGCGATACGCACGACTATTTCATGAAGCTGCCTGGTCACGACACGCTGCGGCTGATACTGGCCAAACAGGCGATCCTGGTGGAAGGGCCATCTGATGAGCTGATTGTGCAGCGTGCTTACAGCGACCACCACGGTGTGGCGCCGATGGCCCATGGCGTGGACATCATCTCGGTAAAATCGCTGGCATTCAAACGCTTCTTGCAGATTGCGGATCGGCTGAAAATTCAGGCCAAGGTGATCACCGACAACGATGGCGACATCGCCGTTGTGCAGGAACGCTATGCCGAGCAGCTCACCGCGATCTACTACGATTCCGACGAAAGTGCACCATCGCTGGAAGAGCAGCTGATCAAAGCCAATTCGCTGGCTGAGCTCAACACCGTGCTGGGCAAGACCTTCGCCGATGAGGTGGCGTTGCTCAAGTACATGAAAGGTCACAAGACCGATACGGCCCTGGCGATCTTCAACAGCCGGCACTCGATCAGGTTCCCGGACTATGTCCAGCGTGCCATCACCTAACCGGGTCCTGCTCTCAGCGGCCGGCTCGGGCAAGACCACGTTGCTGGTTCGGCAGGCCTTGGAGCGGCCTGGGCGCCGCATCGCGATTGTTACCTACACGCTGGAGAACCTTGAAGAGATCCGGCGCTCGTTTGAGGTTCACGCGGGCGCGGTCCCCGCGCATGTCACCTTGCACAGCTGGTATGGCTTTCTGCTGCGCGAGTGCATTCGTCCGTACCAAGCTGCGCTTTGCCCTGAGCCTCGCATCGAGACGATCCTGTTCGTAGAAGGTTTAACCAACAACCGGGCCCCACGCACCCAGGTCGCGCGACACTATCTGGCGGGTAACCGGATGTACTCCGATCGGGCGGCAGACTTCGCTGTGCGCTGCGATGAGCTGACCCAAGGTCAGGTCATGGCACGTTTGGCGGCCATGTATGACGAGCTCTACATCGACGAGGTCCAGGACCTGGCTGGCTACGATCTGGACCTGGTCGAGCGGCTGTTGAAGAGCCATATCGCCGTCACGTTGGTGGGTGATACGCGGCAGGCGACGTATGCCACCAACTATGCGCAAAGGCACAGCCAGTATCGTGGACCCAATCTGGCAGCGTTGTTCCAAATCTGGGAGTCGGACGGCTTATGCCAACTCGATCACCGCCTCATCAGCCTTCGCTGCGTCCAGGCCCTGTGCGATATGGCGGACACGCTCTATCCGCAGATGCCGCGAACCCAATCAGGCAATGGCGAGGTCACCGGGCACGATGGCATCTACCTCGTCGCTCCCGGCGACGTTGCTGCGTACATGCAAGAGTTTGCCCCCACAGTGCTCCGGCATGACCGGCGGCATGCCTGCGACGGACTTCCTGCGGTGAACTTCGGGCAGTGCAAGGGCCGCACCTACGGTCGGGTCCTCATCTTTCCGAACGGGCCGTTGACGCAGTACCTACGCACGGCAGATGCGGCGCGCATCACCGCGCCACCGAAGTACTACGTGGCCTTCACTCGGGCGCGGCAAAGCGTGGCGTTCGTGTATGCCGGTGCGTGCGTGTTGCCAGGTCATCAGCTCTATGCGCCGGCCAGCGCGGGCGCATAAAACCGCAGTCAGCGACCACTACTTCTTAAAGTTGCCGCGGTGGGTGGTTGTGGCACCGGGTACGGATCGTTCAAGCACAGCATGACCTGATCCATGCCGAATTGGTCGGCCAGCATCCCGGCGATCTCCAGTCGCGGGGAGCCGAGTCAGGGGCGCTGGCGTGGTAGAGTCCGGGAGGGTAAAGTCCGTAGCTCTTACGGAGTTCTGCGCACTACGCATGAAAATCAGTGAGGCCGCCGACGCCAGTGGATGCCACCTGGAGACGATCCGCTATTACGAGCGGATCGGCCTGCTGCCGCGCCCGGGGCGCTCGGGCAATGGCTACCGGGTCTATGGCCCGGCCGACATCGAGCGGCTGCGCTTCATTGCGCGCGGCCGGGACCTGGGCTTCAGCCTGGAGGAGGTCCGCAGCCTGCTGCAGCTGGCCGGCGATGAGGAGCTTTCGTGCGGGGACGTGGATCGGCTGGCACGCAGCCATCTGACCGACGTGCGGGCGCGCATGGCCGACCTGCAGCGCATGGCCAGCGAGCTGGAACGGGTGATTGCCAGTTGCCATGGCGGGCAGCGGGCGGAATGCACGATCCTGTCGACGCTGCGCCAGACGACCTCGGTGGAGGCCACGCGCCAGTGACCGAACTGGACCGCTACCTCGATGCGGCCACGCGTCAGAACACGGTGCGCAGCTATGCGTCGGCGCTGCGGCACTTCGAGGTTGAATGGCAAGGCCACCTCCCAGCGACACCTGACAGCGTAGCCCGGTACCTGGCCGCTTATGCGCAGACCCTGGCCTCCAGCACCCTTCGCCACCGGCTAGCCGCCATTGCCTCCTGGCACCGCGACCACGGTTTTGTCGACCCGACTCGGTCGCCGCTGGTGCGCAAGGTGCTCAAAGGCATCCAGACCCTGCACCCGGGCCAGGTCAAGCAAGCCGCGCCGCTCCAGATTCGGCGGCTCGTCGAGCTCGATGACTGGTTGGCTGCAGCGATCGCTGCGGCACATGCCCGGGGCGACGGAGCGGCGGCGCTGCGCCATCAACGCGACCGAGCGCTGGTGCTGCTCGGATTCTGGCGGGGCTTCCGCGGCGATGAACTGCTGCGTCTGGACGTGGCCCATCTCACGCTGGTGCCGGGACAGGGGATGACCTGTTTCCTGCCGCGCAGCAAGGGCGATCGCCAGGCCGCCGGCGTCACCTACAAGGTGCCGGCGTTGTCGCGGTTGTGCCCGGTGGAGGCGACCCAGGTGTGGCTGCAGGCGGCCGACCTGCAAGAAGGGCCGGTATTTCGGGCGGTCAGCCAATGGGGCCAGGTGAGCGCCGAAGGCCTGCATCCGAACAGCTTGGTGCGCCTGCTGCGCGAGTTGCTGACCAGTGCCGGCTTTGCCGATGCGGGGCTCCACAGCAGCCATTCGTTGCGCCGCGGCTTTGCCAGCTGGGCCAACGACCAAGGCTGGGACATGAAGGCCTTGATGGAGTACGTGGGTTGGCGCGATGTGCAGTCGGCCATGCGTTACCTGGACGGGCGTGACCCGTTTGCCCGGGACCGCATTGAAGCAAGCCTGCCCAGTCCAACCGCGCCGGTACCGGCGATGGCACTGCCGGCGCCCGAGGGCAAATCGGCCCTGCAGCTGCGCCTGCGCATGGTGCTGACCCCGTTTGCCCGCACGGGCCGCGGCGCGGCCAAGGCCCGAGGCCGGATCGAAGAGATCTGCTTGGCCCCGTTCCAGGCTGTGCGCCTGAACACCGCCAGCAGCGAGTACCAGTTGACTGTTCCCACCGCCGATCCCGACCGGGATCTGGATGAAATCCTGGCCACGTTGCTTGATGACATGCACCGCATGGCCGATACGCACCAGTGTTTCCTGGAAGCGTCTCTCAATACAGACGACGGCCGGCACTGGGATTGATCCCCTCCTAACCTCCGGATCCAATGGCTACCCTTCACGAGACCGCCTACCCGCGACTGAAGCCTGATCCCACCGCCAAGGAACTGGAGGAGATCTATACCCCCACCGCCGCTGAGATTGCATTCGCCAAGCAGCTGACCACCCAGCCGGGACCGCAGCTGGCGGTACTGATTCATCTCAAGCTCTTCCAGCGCCTGGGTTACTTCACGGTGTTGGCCGAAGTGCCCGAGCGGATCCGGAAGCACATCGCCAAGGCCGCCCGACTCGGGCGCGTATTGGACACTGACCAGCTCGAACGTTACGACGCTTCCGGTAGCCAGCGCCGGCATATGCCGCAGCTTCGGCAGTTCATTGGGGTACGTCCCCTAGACAAATCAGGCTTGGCCTGGCTGGACACGGTGGCAACCGGAGCAGCCCAGACCAAGCACACCATCCCGGACATCGTGAACGTCCTGCTCGAAGAGCTGGTGCACCACCGCTACGAACTACCAGGCTTCGCACCTTGGAACTGGCCGCCATCGGTGCCCGCGAGCGGGTCAACCTGGGCTACTACCGCAGTATCAGCCACGCGCTGACGGCTGCCACCCGCACGCTCATTGACGAACTGCTGCGCGCACCGGAAGGGTCCAGGTTCACCGGCTGGCAATCGCTCAAGCGCGAGCCCGGCCGGCCCACCAACAAGGAAGTTCGCTTCTATCTGCAGCACATCCGCATGCTGCAGCAGCTGGCCGACCAGCTGCCTCCCATCGATGTGCCGGTCCCCAAGCTCAAGCAATTCCGTGCAATGGCTCGGGCCTATGACGCAAGCGAACTGGCCGAATTGGCTGAGGACAAGCGCTATGCGCTGGCCACCATCTTCATTCGCGCCCAGCACGCCAAGACGCTGGATGATGCAGCCGAGTTGTTCATCAAGCAGGTGCGCGGGCTGGAGAACACGGCCCAGCAGAAGCTGCTGGCCTACCAGCTCGAACATGCCAAGCGGGCCGACTTCCTCATCGGCCAGCTCAAGGAGATCCTGCAGGCCTATCAGTTCGACGGCAGCGATAGTCAGCGCGTGGATGCCATCGACAACAGCCTGGAAGCGGAAGTGTCGACCTTGCTGGCCGAATGCGAAGAACATATGGCCTACGCCGGGAAGAACTACCTGCCTTTCATGCTGCAACCCTACGGCGCGGTCAGGCCGCTGCTGTTCAATGGGCTGGAGCTGATGAACCTGCGGGCGACCAGCCACGATGCCGGCATGGAGCCGCTGATCGCAGCGGTGCTCTCGCTGCGCAACCAGCGCCGTGAGCTGATCGAGGTCGCCTCCCTCGGGTTGGACCCGGAAAAGGACTTTGACTGGATGTCCAAGCTCTGGCGTCAGCACGTGTTCGGCAAGCGGGCAAGTGCAGCAGGCGCCGGCTGGATGCACCGTAAGTACTTCGAGCTGGCCGTGCTGGTGCAGGTCAAGGACGAACTGAAGTCCGGCGATCTCTTCATTCCCAGCAGCGAGCGCTTTGACGATTACCGCGAGCAGCTCGTCGATGAGGCCACCTTGGCCCAGGAGCTGGAAGCCTATGGCCAGGTGTCAGGCCTGCCCACCGACGCCGAGTCTTTCGTGGCGGGATTACGTGCACAATTGACCTCCCTGGCCGACGAGGTCGACGCGCGTTTCCCGGAGAACGTGCATGCGGACATCCTGGATGGGCGCCTGGTGCTGCGGAAGGGGCAGCGCGCCGAAGTCTCCAGCGCGATCGCTACCGTGGATCGCCTCATCGCCGAACGGCTTCCAGAATTCAGCATCGTCGATGTCCTGATCGATGCCAGCCAATGGCTGGATCTGCACCGTTTTTTCCGCCCGATCGCGGGTACCGAGAGCCAAGTCGAAGATCTGCCCCGACGTGTGATCACCACGCTATTTTGCTATGGCTGCAACTTGGGGCCGACGCAGACGGCGCGGTCGATCAAGGGCTTCAGCCGGCGACAGGTCGCTTGGCTCAACCTCAAATACGTGACCGAGGATGTGCTTGAGAAGGCCATCGTAGAGGTCATCAATACCTATAACAAATTCGACCTGCCGGGCTATTGGGGCAGCGGGAAGAGCGCCTCAGCAGATGGCACCAAATGGAGCGTTTACGAGGACAACCTGCTGTCGGAGTACCACATCCGTTACGGCGGCTATGGCGGCATCGGCTACTACCACGTGTCTGACAAATACGTGGCGCTGTTCAGCCACTTCATTCCCTGTGGCGTGCACGAGGGCATCTACATCCTCGACGGCCTGTTGGCCAACACTTCCGACATCCAGCCTGAGATCGTCCATGGGGACACGCAGGCCCAAAGCTATCCGGTCTTCGGCTTGGCCCACATGCTGGGTATCCAGCTGATGCCCAGGATCCGAAACATCAAGGATCTGACGTTCTTCCGACCCGAACCGGGCAGGGCCTATAAGAACATCCAGGCGCTCTTCGGGGACAGCATCGACTGGCAGCTGATCGCCACCCATCTTCACGACATGCTGCGTGTGGTGATCTCCATCCGACTGGGCAAGATCACCGCGTCCTCGATCCTGCGCCGGCTTGGCACCTACAGCCGGAAGAACAAGCTGTACTTTGCTTTTCGGGAGCTGGGCAAGGCTGTTAGAACACTGTTCTTGCTGCGCTACATTGATGACAACGAGATTCGCAAAACGATTCATGCCGCGACCAACAAGAGCGAGGAGTACAACGGCTTCGTGAAATGGGTCTTCTTTGGCAGCCAAGGGATCATTGCTGAGAACGTCCAACACGAGCAGCGCAAGATCATCAAGTACAGCCAGCTGGTGGCCAACATGATCATCCTCCACAACGTGGAGGGTATGAGCCGGACGTTGGCTGAGATGCGGAAGGAGGGGGTCGAACTGACGCCCGAGATCCTGGCCGGTCTGTCGCCTTATCGGACCAGTCACATCAATCGCTTTGGCGATTACCACCTGGATCTTGAAAGGGAAGTGGCGCCCTTGAGCTACACGGCCAAGGTCCTCGAACACGCCCCATAGACGGGGAGATCCGCCCAGGCGATGATGCAATCAGCCTGCATTTCAGTCGCTTAGGCGGCTTCTGGCCCTAGAGGTAATGATTCCCTGCCGACCCTCTACAGGAGACAGTTTCAATGGCCAGAGGCATCACCGAATCCGATGTGCACGGCGCGGCCGATGAGCTTGTTGCAGATGGCGAACGACCTACGGTCGAGCGCATCCGTGCCCATCTGGGCACAGGGTCACCGAACACCGTTGTGCGGTGGCTCGAGACTTGGTGGCAGGGTTTGGGTTCTCGCTTGGCAATGAACCGTCAGGTCCGGATCACAACGGCCAACGTGCCTGAAGCCGTCGCTGCCCTGGCAGGGCAGTGGTGGACGTTGGCGCTGGACCACGCCCGAGCGCACGCTGATGAGGCATTGGCTGCTGATCGTGCATCCCTCCTAGACGCCCAAGAAACCTTGGAGCGAGATCGGCACACCATGCAGGCCGAACTTGCCCGGCTGAAAAGCTTGACACACGAGGCTCAGCAAGCGGAACAGCTCGCTGCCGCAAGGACCTCAGAGCTGGAGCGTCTTGTCGAGCAGCTTCAGCGTCAGCTGGCCGAACTTGGCCAGCAGCGCGACGCCTTAGCTTTGCGTGCCACCGGTGCAGAAGGCGCCAGTGAAATGCTGCGAATCCAGCTCCAGGAATTGCAGGATGCGGCGCGTGCCGAGCGCGACACTTTGAGCCAACACATACGCACCACTGAAGACCGGGCACATGCTGAAATCGACCGTGCGCGTCAGGAGTCCAAGCAGGCCAAGCAGCAGCTAGCTACGAGCCGGCGAGAAGCAGCGCTGACTGAGCGCCAACTTGAGGAAGCGCTAGATCGCGCACAAGGCAATGTTTCCGAGCTCCGCCAAGACCTCACGATCCAGCAGGCACGCGCCGATGCACTTGAGGCACAACTGGCCAAATTGAACGATCTGCCGGCAGCACTCGAAGCAGCCTGGCAGCAACATGTTGGACGGAGTCAGCCCAAGCATCCAGAACCTGTGCGGTCTAAGCGAAGTCGCGGCAAAGCGGCGCCCTGATGCCAAGCAAGCCATGGTGTCGTGCTGACTGCGCGGAGAGCACCCAGGCGTCACTTAGGATCATGTCCCGCAAGAGGGAAAAAGCCCTTTAAAATCAATGAAGGGCATGATCCAAGCAAAAAGGACACGAATTAAAAAACTGACACAGTGATAGGCCGCCAGGGCGCACAGGAGCGTCAACACAGCCCAGTTCGCATAATGTATAGTCCGGGGTCGCCTGGAATGCCTTCACCACCGCCTCAGCGCGCACGGGCAGGGCGAGCGACACCCCTATCGCTAGGGTCATGGCAGTAGCTGCCAATCGCTTCCAGAACGTCCGTTCTGGCGACGTCTGAGCCTCCGATTTCATTATTTGTATTGCGGCCTTTTCTGGCTGCGGATGCCCTTGCAATTTCAGGCATTCAGCAACTACCCAAACCTGGGGCACTCTTTTTCCGGTGCGGTAGTGCGATATCGCGCCGTCTGAAATTCCCAGCTTAGGAGCTAGCTTCGCGAAGCTCTCCACGCCAGCTGCTACCCGCGTTTGTTCGAAGAACTCCACCCAATTCACGACCGTCTCCACCCGTTGACTACGGGCGAAGACTACAGGCGTTGACGACTACGGGTGTAGCCGTGTAGTGTCGCGCCCATCGTCTACAGGCGTAGACGATCCCGCCCCTGGTACCCCCAGGGGCACGGGTCAAGGGTAGGGGCAAGGGGATACACCATGTACGAATACGAACTCTTCCACCGCGTCAAGGGTCGCCGGTATGTCATCGCGGTGTTCGTTTCCCGTGAAGCCGCAAAAGCGCGTCGTGATGCTTTGCAAGCACTTGAGATTCATCGCGGCAAGCCCGTCACTATTTTTCAGATTAGCCGCGTTCCTGCGCAGGTGGCCGCATGACAGGCCTCATCGCATTTTCGCTGCTCGGTGTTGCCTGCTTCGTGTGCAGCATCGGCACCGCGCGCCTCGTCGGTTGGATCTTGGATCGCCGCGACGCTGCCATTCTTCGCCAGCTGCGCGAAGAGGATTTGATTGCTTCAGCCAATCACGACGTTCGCATCGCAAGGATCAAGCGCTCTGTTCGTGCCGCTGCCGAGCGCGAGGTGGACCATGCGTAACGTCTGGCTTTTCCTCCGCGACTTGCCATTTCCGATGATCTTCGGTTTCACCTTCGGCGCTATCGCGGGCGCATTTGTCGGCACGTTCACTGCTGACAATATCGAAGCCCAGATTCAGCGCGACGAAACCATCCAGCAGCAGTGCATTGACGGTAACAACAACGCTTGCCGCGTCATGGAGCTGCGCTCATGAAGGAGTTCGCAAAGTGCATCGGTTTTGTCTGGGCGCTCGCTCTTTTCCTTTCGTTGTTCATCCTCGGATTCCATTACCTCGCTGAGCCGTGGGCATGGATCTGCGGCGTCTTTTGTTTGTAACGCCTGCTGGCGTCATTGCTTACCTGTCTGGTGCCGGCCATGAGTGACGCTCGATCTGTTGCATGGGGATTTTCTCAGCCCCAGTGCAGGGCGGTCCGCGCATCTACGTGTTGACCATCACTGTCAACGGTAAAGTCGTTGAGCAAGCCTATTTCGCATTTTGCAGCGATGCCTTTGATGCGCGCGATGCTGCCATGGAGTTCTACCGTTCGCTCTCTGAGGATGAGAGCGATGTCTGACGGCAAATGCTCGTTCTGCGGTGAAACAACCGTCTACTTTTTCCCCGGTGGCTTGTGCGTCGCATGCACCGGTAAAAGCACGCATCCGCATGCAGGAACAGCCCACGCAGTCGCGTGAGCTGTCTGCGTTCGATGCGTCTATCGGCGTCATGCAGGCCGCTACGCGCCGTACTGAATTAGCCGCTGAAACCCTTCAAAGAATAAGCGCGTCGTCGGCACAAGCGTGCGTGAGTTCGACGCTGCCCATCCGATCGCATTGACCCCAGAGGGCCAGCGCGCAGCGCTGGCCCTTGGGCTTGTCCATTACAAAACAACTCAAACGGGCGGTAAGCCAACCGGCACCGTCACCATCGAAATAGATCCCCTTCAAGCGAAGGCGCAACGGCTGCGCAAGTCCGTTATCACCGGAGCGCGTTTGCATGACCAGGAAGCACGGAAAGGTTCGCGACAAGGTGCGTGGTACATGCTCACTCTCACCTACGACGATGGAAGCAACGCAAGCCCTGGCGACGTTAGCGGCCTACTTGCATGCTTCCGCAGCCACCTCAATCGAATTGCAAATCGACGGAGCCGGTTTAAAGGTCAAAGCCTTCGTTACCTATGGGTCGGGGAGCTTACCCAGCGTCTCCGCGTCCACTACCACCTCTTGATCTGGGTGCAAAGGGCATCTGGTTCGGCAAGCCTGATCAGAAGGGATGGTGGAAACATGGCCTCACCAAAATGGAGAAAGCCCGCAACTGCGTCGGCTATCTCGCCAAGTACGCAAGCAAGTTCACTGCCCTTACAGCTGGAGCTTTTCCCAAGGGATTCCGTACACACGGTGTCGGTGGACTCAACACAGAATCCAAGCGCGAATTGCGCTGGTGGAAAGCCCCGAAAGACGCGCGTGAAGCTCTCGGCGGGGAAGCGGATATCCGCAAAGCAAAGGGCGGATGGTTTGACAGGCTTACCGGAGAGTTCTGGCCGTCTCCGTGGAAAGTCACATTCATTTTCGGCCGGACATTTGCCTGGAAGGTAGTCCAACTATGAAAGTTCAGATCATGAGTTCCGCAGTCGCGGTTCGTTCGTTCCCTGCGCGCGATGGCAAGCCTGCCACGCATTTTCGTGAGCAAACCGCAGCTGTGCTGCGCGAAGGCGATTTCCCGCTGCCGTTCACCATCGGTCTTGATGAGGATCAACCGCCGTATGGCGATGGCTTCTACGTCATCGATCCAAAGTCGTTGCAGAACAATAAATACGGCGGTCTTGAGTTCGGCCGTCGCATTCGCCTGATTCCGGACCCGACTGCGAAGCTGCAACAGCAGCCCGCCAAGGTCGGCTAAACCATGGCCACACCGGAACCGCTGTTCGTCATCGGCTGCGCTGCGCAAAACATGCAGCAGGACGGGACGTGTTTGGTTCCGGTGTGGGTGCCGTACCACCAGCCAATTCTTCCACCCCTGGATTTGGCAGATGGAACCATGATCGCTTTCGCCATCGTATCGGTGTGGGCTATCGGGTTGAAAGCGCGCCTCGTATTCCGCGCGGCGCGTCTTGGGGTCTACTGAAAATGGAGAGATTTACTATGAACGTTGTCAATGCTGCCCGTCGTTTCGCTTCGTCCACCAGCGCCAAGGTCACTGCCGGCGCTTCCACCCTCCTGGCATCCGGTGCCGCATTCGCAGCCGGTACGGGTTCGCCCGGTGCTGCCGTTGCTGGCGAGTTGGCCAGCGGTAAGGGCGATGTGATGTTGGTGATCGGTGCCTGCGCCGTCATCCTCGGCGCGATCATCCTCTGGGCCTACGTGAAGCGCGCCCGCTAACCGCTTCGCTCCAGGGAAAAAGTGGGAGGGGCGCGCGGCAACGTTCGCCCCTTTTTTAGGCAAAGGGGAGTTATGGGCTATTTCATTCTGGTGGCAATCTTGGGTGCAGTTTGGCTCGCATTCGAGGGCATGTGATGCGCTGGCTCGCACGCGTGTTTGCATCGGCAGTCGTTCGGCGCTTGGCCTATCTCATCGTCGCATTGATGTTCGCCTCGTTTGGGCTCGGCCAGGCGCGCGCTCAGGACATTCCACCGTGTACGCCGACTAGCAGTCCGCTGTGTTCGCAGGGTCAGGCGTATTCCCTGGCTGCGGCTGATGCTAGCGCTGATCGATATTGCACTGCATTCGGCTCCTGGGTGATGTTGAGCTATAGCGTTTATTTGGATGGCGGAAATCGCTACGGCGTTGAGGTGCGGTGCCGAAACAACGCTGAGAATTTTGAGACCGGTTTTCGTAATAGCCGACGTTGGATGTTCGACACTTCCAAGACCTGTTCCTCGACGCCATCAGCAATCACACAGTTCCTTCCTCTCAATGGCTCTAGCCAGTGTTGGAATGGTTGCGAAGTCAAGTACCGGCAGAACGGTGATGACGAAACTAGCACCCGCAGCACTACGGGTGCCTTGTGCGATCCCGACTATAAGAAGAAGTGTCCACCCGGCTCGTTCTGGAACGGCTACATGGGCGTCTGCCAGCCTATTGAACCTGATTGCCCAGAGGGCCAAGTGAAGCAGGACGGCATGTGTAAGCCTGAGAATAAATGCCCGCAAGGCATGGTCGCTGTGCAGGCGTCAACTCCTGGTGCTGTGGCACAGGGAGCGCTCTATTGCGCACCTGAAAAGAGGAATGCCCACCCGGCACGATCATGTCGCCTGCTGGCAAGTGCCTTCCCGGTGAGGGTCAGTGCGCTAAGGGTGAAGCACCCGGCAAAGATGGCACGTGCAAAAGGACGCCGATGGTGACGGCGAAGGCGATGAAGAAGGCGAGGGCGAAGGCGAGGGTGGTGAAGGCAAAAAGATGAGGCATCAGGCGGCGAAAGCTGCGAGACGCCTCCCACCTGTAGCGGCAGCGCGATCCAATGCATCCAAGTGAAAATTCAGTGGCGCATCGACTGCAATACGCGTCGTAGTCAGAACATCAGCGGCGGCGCATGTACTGCTGTTCCGGTGTGCACCGGCAAGGCATGCGATGCAATGGAGTACGCACAGTTGATGCAGCAGTGGCGCTCAACCTGTGCACTCGAAAAGATCGCCAAGGGCGACACGTCATCCGGCAACAACACCGACAAGAATGGCAACGGCGTTGCCGACGCGCTTGAGGGCAGTGGCAACGCTACCGATCCTGGCGATGGGAAATCTGACGTGGACGGCGCTAAACGCTTCGGTATTCGCTTCTCTACTGACAAGCTGGATAGAGAGAATATTTTCGGCGGCGGCAGCTGCCCTGAGCCTCCTAGCTTCATCATCATGGGCAAGACGATTAGCGGTGGTGACTTCCCTATTTCTGTCGTGCTGCTGCAATTCTCCGTGCGCTGTTGTTGCTCTTCGGCGCGTACCTCGCTGTAAAAATTCTCATGGGATGGATGGGCTGATATGGGCATGGTCTGGGAGTGGATCACCAAGGGCATTTTCTTTTTCTTCGGCAAGTTGAAGGACATTGCAGCCGGCATTGTTGGCAAAATCTTGTCGAGCTTCGGTCTCACCATCGTTTCCTTCGAAGCCGTGCTGCCAAGATTGAAGGAAGTCATCACCGAGCAGGCATCTGGCCTTTCCGGTCCTGCAATGGACTTCCTGGGCTATCTCGGCGTTGGGCAAGCTATGTCGATGGTGCTATCTGCGCTGACCGTGCAGATGGCATGGAAGGTCTTCATCATTCCGAAAACCGTCGCTGATCAGCTGGGAGCCGGCTCATGATCTACTGGTACACCGGCCAGCCTGGGCACGGCAAAACACTGCACGCCATTGATCGACTGCTTGAGTTCAAGGATCAGGGTCGGATCGTTTACGCGTGCAATATCCGCGAGTTCGACTACGCCAAAACCGGCGTGCTTGAGATGACGCCGCAGCAGTTTTGCGACTGGCCTAACTTCCTGCCCGATGGTGCAGTGGCTCTGGTCGATGAGGCCTATGAACACGGCATGCTCCCCAAGCGGCCTAACAGTTCGAAGGTCCCGCATCACGTCGAACAGCTTGCGAAGCATCGCCATCGCGGTCTTGATTTCATCTTCGTCAGCCAGTCGCCCGATAAGCAGTGCGACCAGTTCGTGCACGATCTGATCGAACGACATGTGCACGTGCGCAGGCGCTTCGGAACGAAGTTTGTTCACTTGCGCGAGTTCGACCGTTTCGAGGCGCAGGCAGAGAAGGCCACGCCGCTCGTTGTCAAGCGCAAGGCGTTGCCCAAGCGTCCCATGGGCACGTACAAATCGACTGAGCTAGACACCACTGAGCGCAGGATTCCGTGGTACTACATCGCGCTGCCGATCTTCGTGGTGGTCGGCTTGTTCTTGCTCTATTACACGTTCGGCAACATGGGCAAGCGGCTGGGGGTGAGGCGGTTCCGGCCACTGTTCAAACGCCACAAGGCGGTGCGGCGCCGCGCGACGGAGCGTCAGCGACGGCGGCCGGCGCGGCTACGCCGCCCAAGGTCATCACTGCTGCCGAATTCGCCAAGCAATTTTTGCCGCGCGTTCCATCTGAGCCGTGGAGTGCTCCTGTTTACGATGGCAAGCTGACATTGCCCAATGAGGCACCGCGTTTGTTCTGCATGTCCTCGCTCACTGGTAGCAATGCGCATGGTGAGCGTGTCGGCCCCACGTGCACGTGCATGACAGAACAGGGCACGCATTACGTGGTGGATCAGCAGACGTGTCGCTACATCGCCAGACGCGGCCAGTACGAACCCTATCGCGATGAGCGCAATGATCGATACGTGGATGGCCCTACGCAGATTGATCGCGGCATGCAAGCCGTGGCCCAGCGCCGCTTGGATGCAATGACCATTGATCGCGGTCAGCGTGTGCAGGGCACCTTCCCCGAATCGCCCGGCTACGTCCCGTCCACCAGCACGCCGTCAACAGGCCTTGACCTATGACCAGCAGCGGCCGCGAGTTGCTCAAGTGGGTCGCGCTCATCTGCATGACGTGCGACCACGTGGCAACCATCGTCTATGGCGGCTACGTGCCGGTGCTGTCGCAGCTTGGTCGCATCGCTTTTCCGGTGTTCGCCCTGGTCATGGCCTACAACCTGGCGCAGCCGCGTGCCGACTACCGCAAGTCTGTCTCGCGGCTTGCGATCTGGGGCCTCATCTCCCAGCCGGTGCATGCCTGGGTATTCGGAGCCTGGTGGCCGCTGAATGTCCTGCTGACCTTCTCCCTGGCCGCGTGCCTTGTCTGGGCGGTAGATCGTCGCCAGTGGCCGCTGGCGGCGTTCCTGGGCCTGCTGGCCCCGGTATTCGTTGATTACCAGTGGACGGGCGTCTGGCTCGTCCTGGCGGCGTGGCACTGGTTCAAGGGGCAGGGCAGGTTGGTCAATATTTTCGCCTGGTACGACACCTCCACCACGCTTGCCCACGTTCGAATCCCGGTACTGCTTGCAGCGGCCATGATTCTGATGTGCCTCTATAACGGCAACGCCTGGGCACTGCTCGCCATTCCACTCATGGAGGTCGGTTATCGCAACTGGAAGTTGCCGCGCCTGCGGTGGGCGTTTTACGGCTATTACGTCGGGCACCTGGCCGTTCTGAGCCTTCTCAAAGGAAATTTGGTATGCTGAATTGCTGCAGCAAGCCAGCGCGCCTATCAGAGATTGCAATGGAAAGCAATAAGGCAAGAATCATGCCATTTATCGCATGTTCATTTTACGTTTGGACTTCATTCATAGTTCCGTCAAATGCCCATGCCCAGCAGGTTCACAAGTGCAGGGAGCGCGGCCAGGTCGTCTATCAATCCGCGCCATGCGCTGCTGGTGCTGCTGAAAAGGTCTGGGCCGCTACGCCGGTCGCTGAGCCGAGCAACGCAGAGCTATGGCGTCGCTATCGCATCCAAAAGCAGTTGGATCGGCGGTATGCCGCTGACCGCGCATCTTCTTCAGCCGCGTCTATGTCTAGCTCTGCGTCTGGCAATGCATGCGAATCCGCGAAGCGTAACCGTGCAACGATCTATGAGACTGCCGGTGTCCACCGCGATTTCGCGCTGTCCAGCCAATGGGACAACGCGGTCCAAGACGCCTGCAAATAACCGGGGTGTAGGGGCATAGCCCCTACGGATAACGCCTTATCCCGCGATGCGTCCGAAGTGGCGGTCTCGCCATTCGCCAAGATCCACCACGACGACCTTGACCATTGACTGCTGAACCGCCTTGCGCTTTGCGTTCCGCCTGCGGACCGAATCCCGTATGTCGCTGGCATTGGCATGCCATAGCAATCCGCGCAGCCGGCGTTCTGGGATCCGTTCGCCGCTGGGTGCAACGAGGTCGCGGCCGGCCAAGCGCCAGCCAGCCCACGGGCCTGTGAGTTCCACATGGTTGGTGACGACGCGTCGATGCAGATCCTTTGCGCAGCTGTTCGGGCATTGCTCGCCAACAGGCCAGCATGGCGGGCGAAGGTCGAGATTGTAGGTGTCAGTCATGCGGCGAGTTCCGTTTCGCGAGGGGAACGGTTGGGCAGGCAAGATTTGATCCAGAGCCAGATCCAGCGGAGCCGTGCCCGTGCCGCACCCCATGCCATTTCGCATAATGTATATTATGTCAAGACGCTTGCGTGGCTTGCTGGGTTCGTTTGCTGCTGCAGTCACGGTGCGGCGGCGACGATGGCACGCCAAATGGAGATTGGCAGATGCGTGATCGACAACTGACCGGCCCGTGGGCCGGTTTTTCGTTCGTACGTGGCGAGCTGGTGACGCCTGAGGGAAAGGCGTTCACAGCAACCCAGCTGACCTGGCTGGCGCTGACATCGAGCCTGGCGCGGGAATGGTCGGCAATGATGGACGAAGCCAAGCTAAGGGTGTGTAACCCTCAGTACAAACGCCTATACGTGCCAAAGCCGCCACATCGCTCAACAGCGGCCAACGTGATCTACCTGCGGGACGTAATACAGCGCAGGCATGAAGAGCGGTCATCAGTGGTGGATGACGCGGCGTCCGCCGACAGAACGCGTGTGGTCCGGCAAACACGTGGGCCACGAGGTACACGGCGCGGGTGAAGCGTTATACGTAGGGGCGTAGCCCCTACACCCCAATCATGAGCGGAACAAGATCCCCAGAACTGCCAGGTGGCCGACGTAGTAGCCATAAAAGGCCCACCGTGTGCGTGGCAGCTTCCAATTGCGATAACCCAGCTCCATGAGTGGAATAGCGAGCAATGCCCAGGCGTTGCCGTTGTAGAGGCACATCAGGATCATCGCCGCTGCAAGAAGTACCGGGATGCGCACGTGGGCAAGCGTGGTGGACGTGTCATACCAGGCAAAAATATTTACCAATCTGCCCTGCCCCTTGAACCAGTGCCAGGCAGCCAGAACGAGCCAGACGCCCGTCCACTGGTAATCAACGAATACCGGCGCCAGCAGGCCCAGGAACGCCGCCAGCGGCCACTGGCGACGATCTACCGCCCAGACCAAGCACGCGGCCAGGCAGAAGGTCAGCAGGACATTCAGCGGCCACCAGGCTCCGAATGCCCACGCGTGCACCGGCTGGGCGATCAGGCCCCAGATCGCAAGCCGCGAGACAGACTTGCGGTAGTCGGCACGCGGCTGCGCCAGGTTGTAGGCCATGACCAGGGCGAACACCGGAAAAGCGATGCGACCAAGCTGCGACAGCACCGGCACGTAGCCGCCATAGACGATGGTTGCCACGTGGTCGCACGTCATGCAGATGAGCGCGACCCACTTGAGCAACTCGCGGCCGCTGCTGGTCATAGGTCAAGGCCTGTTGACGGCGTGCTGGTGGACGGGACGTAGCCGGGCGATTCGGGGAAGGTGCCCTGCACACGCTGACCGCGATCAATGGTCATTGCATCCAAGCGGCGCTGGGCCACGGCTTGCATGCCGCGATCAATCTGCGTAGGGCCATCCACGTATCGATCATTGCGCTCATCGCGATAGGGTTCGTACTGGCCGCGTCTGGCGATGTAGCGACACGTCTGCTGATCCACCACGTAATGCGTGCCCTGTTCTGTCATGCACGTGCACGTGGGGCCGACACGCTCACCATGCGCATTGCTACCAGTGAGCGAGGACATGCAGAACAAACGCGGTGCCTCATTGGGCAATGTCAGCTTGCCATCGTAAACAGGAGCACTCCACGGCTCAGATGGAACGCGCGGCAAAAATTGCTTGGCGAATTCGGCAGCAGTGATGACCTTGGGCGGCGTAGCCGCGCCGGCCGCCGTCGCTGACGCTCCGTCGCGCGGCGCCGCACCGCCTTGTGGCGTTTGAACAGTGGCCGGAACCGCCTCACCCCCAGCCGCTTGCCCATGTTGCCGAACGTGTAATAGAGCAAGAACAAGCCGACCACCACGAAGATCGGCAGCGCGATGTAGTACCACGGAATCCTGCGCTCAGTGGTGTCTAGCTCAGTCGATTTGTACGTGCCCATGGGACGCTTGGGCAACGCCTTGCGCTTGACAACGAGCGGCGTGGCCTTCTCTGCCTGCGCCTCGAAACGGTCGAACTCGCGCAAGTGAACAAACTTCGTTCCAAAGCGCCTGCGCACGTGCACATGTCGTTCGATCAGATCGTGCACGAACTGGTCGCACTGCTTATCGGGCGACTGGCTGACGAAGATGAAATCAAGACCGCGATGGCGATGCTTCGCAAGCTGTTCGACGTGATGCGGGACCTTCGAACTGTTAGGCCGCTTGGGGAGCATGCCGTGTTCATAGGCCTCATCGACCAGAGCCACTGCACCATCGGGCAGGAAGTTAGGCCAGTCGCAAAACTGCTGCGGCGTCATCTCAAGCACGCCGGTTTTGGCGTAGTCGAACTCGCGGATATTGCACGCGTAAACGATCCGACCCTGATCCTTGAACTCAAGCAGTCGATCAATGGCGTGCAGTGTTTTGCCGTGCCCAGGCTGGCCGGTGTACCAGTAGATCATGAGCCGGCTCCCAGCTGATCAGCGACGGTTTTCGGAATGATGAAGACCTTCCATGCCATCTGCACGGTCAGCGCAGATAGCACCATCGACATAGCTTGCCCAACGCCGAGATAGCCCAGGAAGTCCATTGCAGGACCGGAAAGGCCAGATGCCTGCTCGGTGATGACTTCCTTCAATCTTGGCAGCACGGCTTCGAAGGAAACGATGGTGAGACCGAAGCTCGACAAGATTTTGCCAACAATGCCGGCTGCAATGTCCTTCAACTTGCCGAAGAAAAAGAAAATGCCCTTGGTGATCCACTCCCAGACCATGCCCATATCAGCCCATCCATCCCATGAGAATTTTTACAGCGAGGTACGCGCCGAAGAGCAACACCAGCGCACGGAGAATTGCAGCAGCACGACAGAAATAGGGAAGTCACCACCGCTAATCGTCTTGCCCATGATGATGAAGCTAGGAGGCTCAGGGCAGCTGCCGCCGCCGAAAATATTCTCTCTATCCAGCTTGTCAGTAGAGAAGCGAATACCGAAGCGTTTAGCGCCGTCCACGTCAGATTTCCCATCGCCAGGATCGGTAGCGTTGCCACTGCCCTCAAGCGCGTCGGCAACGCCGTTGCCATTCTTGTCGGTGTTGTTGCCGGATGACGTGTCGCCCTTGGCGATCTTTTCGAGTGCACAGGTTGAGCGCCACTGCTGCATCAACTGTGCGTACTCCATTGCATCGCATGCCTTGCCGGTGCACACCGGAACAGCAGTACATGCGCCGCCGCTGATGTTCTGACTACGACGCGTATTGCAGTCGATGCGCCACTGAATTTTCACTTGGATGCATTGGATCGCGCTGCCGCTACAGGTGGGAGGCGTCTCGCAGCTTTCGCCGCCTGATGCCTCATCTTTTTGCCTTCACCACCCTCGCCTTCGCCCTCGCCTTCTTCATCGCCTTCGCCGTCACCATCGGCGTCCTTTTGCACGTGCCATCTTTGCCGGGTGCTTCACCCTTAGCGCACTGACCCTCACCGGGAAGGCACTTGCCAGCAGGCGACATGATCGTGCCGGGTGGGCATTCCTCTTTTCAGGTGCGCAATAGAGCGCTCCCTGTGCCACAGCACCAGGAGTTGACGCCT